>DATARS010000021.1:0-34102 GCA_036269455.1 Candidatus Dormiibacterota bacterium
GTGCAATGACTGGCCGCGTCGGACGTGGGTGTTGCAGTTGCCGATGCGAACATATGTTTGCTATCATCTCCCCACCGTGAACGCGCAACTGCCCGTCGCATCCAGCGCCGAGACCCTCGAGATTGCACAGGAGCTGTGTGAGCTCGCGGCGTTTCTGCATTCCGGCACTGCCCGGTTCGCGCAGCTCGTGGCGCGGTTCGACAGCGAGGAGGGCTGGGCCGGCTCCGGGATGCGCTCCTGCGCCCAGTGGCTCTCCATCGCCACCGGGCACGGGCTGGCCACCGGCGAGGCGCTGGTGCGCATGGGGCATGCCCTGGAGGATCTGCCGGAGATCGCCCGAGCCTTCGCCGCCGGCGAGCTGTCGCCCGACAAGGTGCGCGTGCTCTGCCGGGTGGCGACGCGTGACGACGAGGAGGTCTGGCTCGAGATCGCCCGCCAGGCGTCGGGCGCTCAGCTGACCCGCATCGTCCGCGCCTGCCGCCGGTGCATCGACCAGGCCGATCCCGACGCGGCGGCCGGGCAGCGGGCCGCCCGAGGAGTGTGGACGGCGTGGGACGAGGACGGCACCCTGCGGCTGCGCGCGGTGCTCGATCCCGAGGACGGTGCCAGGGTCCACGCCGCGCTGGAGACCGTGCGGCGCACCCTGCCGGCGCCCTCCGAGCAGACCGGCGATCCCGCCGACGACCCGGTGGCCGCCCACCGCGCCGACGCGCTCGTCGTCCTCTGCGACCGGACGCTCGCGGGCGACGATGCGGGCGCGCGTCCCGTGGTGGTGCCGCAGCTCGTCGTCCACGTCGACGCCGGCGTGCTGGCCGGGGCGGACCTCGGCGGACGCCGCCATCTCGACGGCGGTCCGTGGCTGTCGCCGGAGGTGGCACGGCGGATCGGCTGCGATACCGAGGTGATCGCGATCACCGAGCGCGACGGGCTGCCGATCGACGTCGGCCGGGCCCGCCGCACGGTGTCCCTGCCGCTGCGCCGCGCCCTCCATGCGCGCGACGGCTTCTGCCGCGTCCCCGGATGCCCGGTGCCGGCGCGCTTCACCCACGCGCACCACCTCGAGCACTGGATCGACCTGGGCCCCACCGACCTCGACAACCTGGCGTGCCTCTGCGGCGGGCACCACCGCCGCGTCCACGACGGCAGGATCCGGATCCTGCGAGGCCCGGGCGGCGAGCTGCGATTCGAGACGGCTGACGGTCAGCCGATCACGGTGCTCGCCCAGATCCTGGACGAGGACGAGCGCGACCCGGACGTACTGCGCTGCCGGCTCGCCGGCGAGCGGGATGTCCGCGACCTGACCGCGTCGACGCCCTGCGCGGGCGACGCGGGCGCCTCCTTCGACCTCGACCACGCGGTGGGCGTCATCGTCGACGCCTCCACGCTGCTGCGCACCGCGGCCGGTCGCGAGAGGGACGGGCCGCCGCCCTGACCCGGCTTCGGCTGAGCCGCCCGCATACAATCCTGGCTCGATCCGGTCGTCGCAGGTCAGGAGATCAGGGTGCACGAGACCGCCGCCGACCTCGGAGCGCTCCAGGCACTGCTCGACCGCAGCTATGACGCGGGCGGGGTGCACCTGCGGCGGGTGATCACCCCGGAGCGGCGGATGACCGCGGAGGAGGTGGCGGCCCGGCTCCAGGGGGTCAGCCTGCTCTCCCTCGCCACCGTGACCGCCGACGGGCGCCCGGTGGTCGGGCCGGTCGACGGCATCCTCTACCGGGGGGCGTTCCACTTCGGCTCGGCCGGAGACTCGGTGCGTTTCCGCCACATCCGCCGGCGGCCCCAGGTGAGCGCCACCCACCTCCCCGGCGAGGAGTTGCAGGTGACCGTCCACGGGCGCGCGACCGTCCTCGACCTCACCGCCCCCGAGAACGCGGGTCTGCGGCGGACCCTCCTCGACATCTACGTGCCGCGCTACGGGGCGCAGTGGGAGGAGTTCATGGACCAGGGCAGCTACGCGAGGATCGATGCGGATCGCATGTTCACCTTCCAGTTCACCCCCGAGCCGCAGGCGTCCGGAGGACAGTGATGACCGTGCCCGACGAGCTCCGCAACCGCCTCGCCGACCTCCACCTCGGGGCGCCGGTGCACTCCTCTGATGACAGACACATCGGCAGCCTGCGCCGGGTCGTCGTCGACCAGGACAGCTGGGAGCCGCGTGCCGTCGTGGTCAGGGAGACGGCGCGCTTCAACGGCCACCTCCTCGCCCTCGCCGCCGGGCTGATGACCGAGGAGCTGATCGTCCCGATGTCCGCCATCGCGCGGGCGTCGCGCGAGCGCGTCGACCTCTCCATCACCGCGAGCGAGGCGCGGCACCTGCCGCCCTACCTCAGCTATGCGATGGCGCCGCTGACCGGCACCGACACCGCGGTCAACGACCTCGCCATCCTCGTCGGCGGCGCGACGCTGCCGCGCGAGGTCGAGTCCGCGGCGAAGGCCGCGGGCGACATCGAGATCCGCGTCGACGAGAACGTCATGCTCAACCACGAGGGCGAGCGATTCGGCCGGGTCCGCGACGTCCTCCTCGACGGGGGCGAGCTGGTCGGCGTGGTCGTCCACCCCGACGGCATGTTCGAGGAGGACGTCCTCGTCCAGCTCCGCTTCCTCGAGCGCAGCGACGACGGCGCGCTCTTCCTGCACATGACCCGCGCGGACCTCGAGAACCTGTCGCCGTTCCACCCGGAGAGCTGAAGGCCAACCCAAGTTCTAACCGTAGTTGGCCGGAACATAGGCGGTCATCCGACGGCGAATGGCGACCCCGAGCTGCGATCCCCGGCGCAGGCAGGCGCCGGACGGGTTGCCGAGCCTCAGGCGATGTCCACGGTGGTGCCGGTGCCGGCCCAGCCGTAGAGCTGCTGCATGGCGGCGTGGGGGACGTTGACGCAGCCGTGGGAGCCGTCGGCGTTGGTGCCGGGGCCGTAGGCGGTGCGCCACGAGGCGTCGTGGATTCCGTAGCCGTCGTTGCGGAACCAGAGCACCCAGGTGACCCAGCTCGGCGCGTACCAGCCGATGGTGCCGTACGGCCAGCTCGAGACCATCTCGAAGGGATGGCTGGTGGTGAGCACGCTGTAGTGCCCCGGCGGCGTGGGCAGCGCCGGCCGGCCGGTGGTGACCCAGGTCGAGAGCACCGGGACGCCGTCCTGGTAGGAGCTGAGCTCCTGGCAGGCGAGGCTGATGACGAGCTGCCTGCCCGCGGCCTTCACGGTGCCGTCGGGGATGCCGCACTCCGAGCGGGCGGCCACGTCGATGAGGCCGGCGGGCGCGGGATGGGGGTTGTCGTCGACCGCCGGGGTCGCCATCGGGGTCGGGGCGGGTGTGGCGACCAGGGGGGCGGCCGTGGCCGCCGGGGTGGTCGCGGGCGGGGCGGCCGCGGCGGGACTGCCGCACGCGCTGAGGCCCAGGCAGGCGGCGACGGCGACGACGAGGGGGGCGAGGCGCATGTGACCATCGTCGTCAGCCCCTGCAACGCGGCCTTCACGCCGGTGTGGAGCCTCGGTCACACGCGCGGGCGGCGATATGCTCACCGCATGGGGGCCTTCGGCCGGCTCCGCGCCAGGATGAGGGGAGACGTCTCCGCGGAACCGCTGCGCGCCTACCGGCGGGCGGGCGGCACGGTCGACGCGCTCCTCGCCGAGGTCGAGCGCCGCAGGGTCGACGCCGGTCTCGCGGGTCGCGGCGCGTGGTCGACGGATCGGTCCGCGCAGCAGCAGGCCCTCTGCGCCTGGTGCGCCCTCGTGCTCCAGCAGCTCGGCGACGCCACCCTCGGCGCCCAGGAGGCACGGATAGCCGGCGGCTTCGTCTCCGAGCGCGTCCACGCCCAGGTCGCCGTCTACTACCGCGAGGTGCAGGAGTGGGTGCGGCGCGGACACGAGGCGGGGAGCTCACACGCGTATTGCATCGACACCGATCTGCCCGCCCGGCTGCCCGCCGCGCCGGGGGCCTGGCGGGAGCGGCCGCCGGTGCTGCTCGAGGGTCTGCGCCGGGCCACCGAGTCGGTCGGGGCCCGCGCCGAGTCGTCGGCGCGCGCGCTTCTCGCCGAGGCGGCGCCGAGCGAGCACGCGCCGGCCGCGGAGGCGGTCGGGCAGCTGCTGGCCCGCGCCCGGGCGGCGGCGGAGTACGCCGAGCAGCTCTGGAGCGCCGACCCGGACGCCTCGCTGCGTCCCGAGTTGGAGCGGGGAGTGCTCGCCGCGCTGTCCGCGTATCACCAACTGGGACAGCTGGTGGCGCTGCCGGAGCTGGCACTCTCTCCGCGCCCCGGAGCGCCGAATCGCTAGCCCGACGTGCTGCAAAAGAACGACCTGCGCGCAGGCGAGTGTGGACAATCACCGCGTGCCAGACATGACCCTTTCCCATTGGCGCACAAGGGTGTATCGTCCTTCTGCACAGCCATGGCGGAACACTGCACCGTGCCCGAGTTGATCAGCACCCACGGTCTGATCCTGCTCTGCATCGCCTCCAACAACGGGCTGAGCGTCTCCCGTCTCGCCGCTCTCGCGGGGGTCAGCGAGCGCACCGCGTCGCGCACCATCAGCGACCTGGTCGAGGCCGGCTATGTCACCCGCACACGCCACGGGACGCGCAACTCGTACACGGTCCAGCCGCAGGCGGAGGTGAGTGACCCGGTGGGTCAGGGCTGGCGGCTCGAACGGCTGTTGGGCCTGTCGCACCACACCGTCGACGAGGCGCCGCGTCAACCCGCTTGACAGGCGAGTCAGGGATCGGGTGGAGGCTCTCCAGCGCCGCCCGGCCACGGGGGCTGCGCCGGCGTGCTCTCCAGGGTGCGTGCGTTCGCACCCGCAAGCCGTTCGCGAAAGCCCCGGACTCGCGGGATGATGGCGTCAAAGCGGCTGATCATCCATAAACGGCCGGAAGTGGCCGAAACATCCCACGCAATCGCCGGTGGTCGTAGCGGGTCCGACTGCTGTATATACACGTCCATGGTGACGGACGCATCCGCCCCGGCCGCGACCTGTCAGACGGTGGCCGAGTCCTCCCCGTGCTTCGCTCTGCGCAAGGCGTCGCGTGCGGTCACACAGTTGTTCGACGAGGCGCTGCGGCCCTCGCGGCTGCACTCCACCCAGTTCACCCTGATGGTGGCGCTCCGCCTGACCGGCGCGGTCGGCGTGTCGCGGCTCGCCGAGGAGCTGGTGACCGACGCGTCGACGCTGAGCCGCAATCTCGCGGTCCTCGAGCGCCGAGGCCTGGTCGCATATTCCACCGCGAACGGTGATCGGCGGGTCCGCCGGGTCTCGCTCACCGTCGCCGGCAACGCCGCGCTGGCCCGCGCCCTGCCCGCCTGGGAGGAGGCCAACAACCGCCTCCGCGCCACCGTCACCCCTCCCGAGTCCGCGGACCTGCTGGCGCGGCTCGACGTGCTGACCCGGGCCGCTGTCGGCGCCCGCAGGTCGCGGCGATGACCGGCAACGGCGCCACGCCGTCCGTCCCCGACGAGGCCGACTTCGGGGCCGCGCTGCGCCAGTTCCGGCTGCGTCAGGGGCTGAGCCAGGAGCAGATGGCGCGGCGGATCTCGTACTCCCGGCCGCATCTCGCCAACCTCGAGCGGGGCGCCCTGCTCCCCGGTCGTGGCTTCCTGCCGCGGATCGAGGCGGTCTTCCCCGGCGGTCTGGCGGCGCTCCAGGCGCCGTACCGGCTGGCGCTGCGCCAGCAGCTCCGGATCCGCCGGCGGTCCATGCCCGAGCAGCTGGCCGGCGCCGAGCCGCTGGGGGTCGAGGGGCTCGACCCGCCGGGCGAGGCCAACGGCACGGTGAGCCTCACCGGCACCTGGCATGCCCTCTGGGAGACCTCCGCCGAGGGGCGGTTGAGCATCGACAGCGAGGCGGTGACCATCGACCAGCAGGGCACCGACCTCTGTATCGAGAACCGGGAGAGGGCGCCGGAGAACCCGCTCGGCGCCTACCTGTGGCGCGCCCACTGCCGCATCTACGACAACCGGCACATCCTCGGGGTGTACGTGCCCCGCGAGGCGAACGTGCGCTCGAAGGGGGTCGTCTACCTGACCCTCCACACCTCGGGCGCCCTCATGCTCGGCCGCTGGCTCGGCTGCAGCTACGACGACGAGTTCGCCTCCGGGTTCAGCGTCATCGCCCGCGACCGCGACGTCGCGCGGCGGGAGATGAGCAAGAGCGTCCCCCAGGCCGCGGAGCTGCTCGGCGCCTGACCCCCTCGTTCGCATGTACGACAACGGTCGTACAAACCGTCGGGTGTTTGTAGAACCTTGCCAAACCCCCCGAGGCCGCGATTCCATGCGAGCGCATTGGGATCCGAGAGGAGGAGTGGCATGATCGAGCGGACAGCGATCGGGGGCGCCACCGGCGCCGAACAGGAGGTGGGCCTCGGGTCCACGGTGTGCTGTCGCGACGCGGACGGCGAGCACCGCTACATGCTGGTCGTCCCCGCGGAGGCCGATCCGCTCGCGGGACGCATCTCGGTGGCCGCTCCGGTGGGCCGGGCGCTGCTCGGGCGCACCGGCGGCGAGGAGGTCGACGTCGCCACGCCGGGCGGGGTGCGCGTCCTCACCATCCTGACCGTCGAGGACTGAGCTGAGCCCGCGATGACCACCCGGACCCTGGTCGAGCGCCGGCGCGCGCCGAGCTACCGCGAGCTTCTCCTTCTCGAGGGCTTCGCGCCGCTCGCCGCCGCCGCGCTCTGTGCGCGCGTCGCCATCAGCATGGGGCAGGTCACCGTCGTTCTCCTCGTCCTCCAGCAGTACCGGTCGCCCGGGCTCGCAGGCCTCGCCGTCTGCATGAGCATCGGGCCCGGTCTGCTGGTCAGCCCCCTCGCCGGCGCGCTCCTCGACCGCCACCCCCGGGTCCTGCTGATCCGCCTCGACCACGTCGTCGCCGCGGTCTCGATGCTGACCATCGCGGCGCTGAGCGGGGCGGGGCGGCTGTCGCCCTGGATGCTCCTCACCGCGCTCGCGGTCTCATCGCTCACCGCCCCGCTCAGCGACACCGGCAGCCGCGCGATGCTCCCCGCGGTCGTGCCCTGCCGCCTCTGGGACAAGGCGAATGCCCTCGACAGCGGGGGCTATGTGCTCGCCGCCCTGCTGGGGCCGCCGCTCGGCGGCGCGCTGATCGCCTCCAGCGGCCCTGCGGTCGCCATCGTCGTCATCGGGATGCTCTACGCCGCCGCCGCGCTCTGCGTCGGCGGCGTCCTCGACCCGCGTCGCGACACCACCCGGTCGGGCGCGCTCACGGGGCGGATCCTCGACGGGCTCGGCTACGTCGTCCACCACCGGGTCCTGCGGGGGCTCGCGGTGTGCGTCTCGCTGCGCAACCTCGGGCCCGGCGTGCTGGTGGTGGCGCTGCCCGCGCTCGCGGTCCAGCGGTTGCACGCCGGACCCGAGGTCATCGGCCTGCTCTTCGCCGTGCTCGGCGTCGCCGGCATGGTCTCCGGTGTCGCGTCGGGGTCGGCGAGCACGGTGGGCCGCGAGCGCAACCTCCTCGCCGCCGCCGTCGCCACCTCGGCGCTCGGCCTTGCGGTGGTGGCGACCAGCGACACCATGGTGCAGGCGGTGACCGGGATGGTGGTGATCGGCCTCTCCACCGGGCCGCTCGACGTCAGCCTGTTCTCGCTGCGCCAGCGCTGCACCGACGCCGACGTGCAGGGACGCGCCTTCGCCGTCTCGATGTCGCTCAACTACCTCGGTCTGCCGCTCGGCTCGGCCCTGGCGGGACCCCTGGTGCAGTGGTCGGCGCAGGCCGCCCTCGGCATCGCCGCGGCGGTGACCGCGGCCGCGGCGGTGCTCGGGCTGGTGCTGCTGCCGCGCACCGTGACCTCCCGGTAGCCTCAGATCGGGGCGGGGTGGGGTTGTCTGAGGTCGCCGCGCAGCCGCTGCACCAGGGTGTCGGCGTCAGCGGGCGGCGACAGAAGGTAGCCCTGCACCCAGTCGACCCCGAGCGCGCGCACGTGCTCGAGCTGGGCGGAGGTCTCCACCCCCTCGGCGACGATGTCGAGGTCGAGCGCCTGGAGCAGGCGGACGATCGAGGCGATCAGCGACGGGGTCTCCGGGTCGAGGTCGAGATCGCCCACGAAGACGCGATCGATCTTCACCAGGTCGAGGGGCAGACCGCGCAGGTAGCCGAGCGAGGAGTAGCCGGAGCCGAAGTCGTCGAGGGCGATGCGCACGCCCGAGGCACGCAGCCGTTCGAGCCGCTCGCGCACCTGCACGAGGTCGTGCACCATCGCGCTCTCGGTGACCTCGAGGGTGAGCCGCGACGGTGCCAGCCGGGCGTCGCGGAGCACGGCGGCCACCTCGTCGACGAACTGGCTCTCGCGCAGCTGCTGCGACGACACGTTCACCGCGACGGGAAAGCGCCGCGCCTGGGGGAGGGTCGCGTCCCAGACCCGCATCTGCTCGCATGCGGCACGCAGCACCCAGCGTCCGATCGGCACCATCAGGCCGGTCTCCTCGGCGAGCGGGATGAACTCCGCCGGACCGATGACGCCGGCGCTCGGATGGCGCCAGCGGATCAGCGCCTCGACGCTCGCGACCTCGCCGGTGGCGAGCGAGATCACCGGCTGGAACTCGAGGAAGAACTCGTCGTTCTCGGCGGCGCGGCGCAGGTCGGTGGCGCGCTCCAGCCGGCGCAGCTGGCCGCCGTGCCGCGCCGGCGCGTACATCTCGTAGCGGTTGCGTCCGGCCGCCTTCGCCGAGTACATCGCCAGGTCGGCGTCGCGGAGCAGCTCGTCGACGGAGCGGCCGACGCTCGACACCGCGCCGCCGACGCTGGCGCTGACGAAGATCTCCGACCCGCCGGCCACGAACGGGGTGTTGAAGGCGCCCAGGATGCGGGTGGCGATGCCGTCGAGCTCCTCGGTGCCGGCGCCCTCGAGGAGCATGGCGAACTCGTCGCCCCCGATGTGGGCGACGGTGTCGCCGGGTCGCATCAGCCCGCCGAGCCGGTCGGCGACGCCGATGAGCAGCTCGTCGCCGACCCCGTGGCCCAGGGTGTCGTTCACCGCCTTGAAGTTGTCGAGGTCGATCACCACCACCCCCAGCGGCGAGGGCTCACGGCGGCGGCGGGCGATCGCGTGGGCGAGGCGGTCACGGAGCAGCGCGCGGTTGGCGAGCTTGGTGAGCGGGTCGTGGAAGGCGCGGTGGCGCAGCTCACGCTCCAGCGCCGTCTGCTCGGTGACGTTGATGCAGAGCGCGAGCAACGCCGGCTGCCGCTCGAACCAGACGCGGTCGACGAACACCTGGGTCTCGATGGAGCGGCCGTCGCGGAGCCGGTGCACCTCGCGGTGGCCGCCGGTGGGGGGTGGCGTGCCCGCCGTGGCGCCGTGCATCGCGCGCCGCGACGGCGCGATGTCGCCGAGGCGCATGCCCGCCAGCTCGGCGCGGCTGTAGCCGTACTGCGCGACCGCGGCGTCGTTGACGGCGAGGAATCGCTGGCCCTCCGCCGCGTACACCCACATCGGCTGCGGGTTGGTCTCGAAGAGGAAGCGGAAGCTGCGTTCGCGCTGACGCAACCGGTCGACTGCGCCGCGCATCAGCATCCCGGCGATGCACACCGTGGCGAAGACCATCACCCCGCCCAGCGGTGTTCGCGGCGCCGTCCCCCCGAGCCGGAAGGCGACGCCGATCAGCAGGATCTGGAGCAGGATCTGCCCGGCGAAGAAGAAGTAGAAGGCGAAGAGGGCCGCCCAGACGTAGAGGAACGCGAAGGCGTCGCCGTCGGCGCCGCCGAAGTGCACCGCGACGGTGATGAGCAGCGTGCCCAGCGCGGTGAGCGCGGGGTACGCGGAGCGCGGCAGCCGGTCGCCGTCGAACCACAGCCACGCCGCCACCAGCGCGGCGCCGCTCGCGATGAGCACCAGCGCGACCGTGTTCGCTCCGGGATGGGGCAGCAGCAGCGAGGCCGCGACCAGCACCGCACCGGGCCCGTAGAGGAGCGCTCCGCCCCGCGCCATCTCCTCCGAGCTCGCGACCGAGCCCGGCCGGAAGCTGGCGGCGAGCTCTCCGAGCAGGCGCAGCCATGCCGAGCCCCAGCCCTCGCCCTCGAGGCGCACCCGCCACGCCCCCCGCGGGGGCGGAGGTGTCGGCGTCAGCACCTCCTCGCTCTCCCTCCGTCCCTCTGCATGCGTCGGCGACACGCTAGCGCAAATCCGCGGCCGGATGTGACAGATCCGAGACGGGTGGACAGATTGCTGTCCACCCGCGCAGGTTTTGCCGGCGTCTGCGCGTCACATTGCGGCGCCGGCGACTGCGCGACACCATGACCGACGAACATCCATCCCTCCGCGGCCCCCGCCGCGCCCACGCAACTGCGGCGGGGGCCCATCCCTCAGCAGCCGGACCGGTTCGCACCGATCAAGGATGGTGTCTTCGCGACTCCACTGTAATGTCAACGATGCAGTCGCGACGGCGCGCCGATGTGTGAAATGTCGCCGGCCTACCGTAATTGCCCGTCAGGGCGTAGGATCGGCGGGCGATTGGCGTGAAGTGGCGGTGAGGACTGTGGAGGACGACGAACGCTCGCTGTCGGGACATGCCGTCGCGCGCACCGAGCGGCTGGAGATGCATCGCATCCCGCTGCAGCGGATCCAGCCGCGCGCCGACCAGCCGCGCCGTCGCTTCGATCCGCGCGGTCTCGAGGAGCTGACCCAGAGCATCACGCTGCACGGCGTGCTGCAGCCGATCCGCGTGCGCCGACGCGACGACGAGACCTACGAGATCATCGCCGGCGAGCGACGCTGGCGCGCCGCGCGCGGCGCCGGCCTCGAGGAGATCCCCGCGATCGTCGTCGACGCCGACGACGACCGCGCCTACGTCGAGGCGCTGATCGAGAACATCCAGCGCGAGGAGCTCAACGCGGTCGATCGTGCGCACGCGCTGACCCGGCTGCGCCTCAGCCTCAACCTGCGCTCCTGGCAGGAGGTCGGCGAGGTGGTCGGCATCACCCGCCAGCACATCCACAACCTGCTGAACGTGACGCGACTCCCCGAGCCGATCCGCGACGACGTGCGCGCCGGCGAGCTCACCGAGAAGCATGCGCGCGCACTCATGCGGCTGCAGCAGCACCCGCGGCTGCAGCGGCTGCTCTGGGAGCGCATCCACACCGAGCGGCTCAGCGGACGCGCCGCCGACGACGCCGCCCGGTCCATGACCGCGCAGCTCGAGCCCGCGAGCGCGTCGGACCCGCCGCCGGTGGGGTCGGGGCTGTCGGCCCTCATCGACGCCGCCCTGGCCGCGCTCGCCACCGCGGGGCCGGCGGAGCTGGGCGCCGCCCACGCCGGGCTCGCCGGGCTGCACCGCCGCCTCGGCGAGGTCCTGGGCCGCGCCTAACCTCGGACCCGCTCCCCCCGCCGGAGCAGGGCGAAGGCGGCGACCGTGGTGTTCCCGTAGAGCATGTGGGCGCCGAGGTCGGGGGCGAGCTCGGCGATGCCGTACTTCCAGACCGGCTTGTAGAGGCCGGCCAGGGGCAGGACCACGTAGGAGCTGCCCCACACCGTCAGCGCGAAGAGCGGGCCGCAGACCGGCCGCAGCCGGGGCAGCGAGCCGCCGACCACGCCGAGGACGGAGCCCCAGCCGATGCCGTAGCCCCAGTGCACGACGTTGTTGGTCAGCCGCGCCCAGCGGGCGTCGAGGGGCCGCTGGGTGAAGCCCTCGACGAGCCGCCGGCCCACCTGGGCGGGGGCGGAGACGCTCTCCCAGTCGCTCGGCCCGCCGAACTCGAAGGTCAGCGGATCCTGGGTGCCGCCGCTCATCCGGTGGCGCGCGTACCAGAAGGCGTCCATGGCGGCGGTGCCGGCGGCCCCGGCGACCGCTCCGCGGATCACGGCGCCGAGGGGGGTCATCGGCGCCATCCTACGACGTCGCGATCACCGCCCAGGGCGTGAGCCTTCACCCGGCGGTTGCAGCGGTGTCATGGGCCCGCGGTGGCCCCGGCGGCACACTCCCCCACGTGCCAGACCAAGCACAGGGCGAGCTGGGGCCCCTCCCGTTCGCTCCCCTCGAGACGCTCGCGCCCCCCGATGCCCGGTGGGGTGGTTTCCGCGCGTGGATCGGAGCGACCGCGGCCATCGCGCTCACCCTGCTGGCCGCCGCCCTGCTTCTGCCGCGGCACTCGCTGCGGCTCGACTGGGCCTCTCCCACCGCCATCGTGGTGATGGCCGCGGTCTACGCGATGGTGGGCGCGCTCGCCCTGCTCGACGCCGGCTGCCGGATCCACGGCCGCTCGCTCTCCATCGGCTTCGCCGGGGTGGCGCTCTCCACGCTCTGCGTCGCCCGGGGGCTGAGCCTCCCCGGGGTCGTCACCGGCGCCGGCTGGATCAACGGCCGGGCGAGCGCCATCCTCGGCCGGGAGCTCGTGATCGCCGCCCCCGCGCTGCTCACCGCCGCCCTCGTCCACCGCGGCGGGGTGCTGCGCCGCCCCGGCCCCGCCGTGCTCGGCGCGGTCGGCCTCGGCCTCGGCCTCGGCGGGGCACTCACCCTGCTGGCGGTGCTGCTGGCCCCCGTCCTGCCCAGCGCGGTCGACGGGAGCACCTTCACCGGCTTCGGCAGGATCCTCGGGGGCGTCGCCCTGGTGCCCAACATCACCGCCGTCATCCTGTTCGCCCTCGGCGTCCGCGGCGACGTCCGGGTGGCGCCGAGCATCGCCGGGGCGCTGACCCTGCTCCTCCTTCAGGAGCTCACCTCACCGTTCACCGGCGGGCGCTACGAGCCGCTCTGGTACGTGCAGACGCTGCTCCTGGTCGGCTCGGCCCTCGTCCTGCTCGTGGGACAGCTCGGCCTCTACCGGGCCAGCGTCCGAGCCGAGCGCGAGCGGTCGACCGAGACCGTGGCGCTCCTCGAGGTGACCCGGGCGATGAGCGGCTCCTCCGATCTCGACGCCATCCTCGCCGCCATCCCCAGGCTGGCGACATCTGCGCTGCAGGCGATCTCGGGCCGGTCGGAAACGCGCTGCACCCTGGTGGAGATCGACGGCGACATGGCGGGGATCGTCGCCGAGCACGATCCGCTCGGGATCGTCCAGGTGGGCGTCACCTTCCCGGTGGCCGATCTCCCGGTCCTCGGCCGGGTCATCGCCGTGCAGCGCCTCCAGACCTCCGACCTGACCGCCGTCGGCACCAGGGTCACGGCGGTGATGCGCCGCCTGGGGACGCGCCGCGGCGCCTACGCCCCGGTGGTCCGTGGCGACGCCGTGGTCGGGGCGCTCACCCTCGGCCTCCGCTCGCGGCGCGACTTCGACGCCGCCGAGCTGCGCCTGCTCGAGGGCCTGGCCAGCGTGGCCTCGCTGGCGCTCACCACCCGCCGGACCGAATCGCTCCGACAGCTCCAGTACGAGGTGGCCCGCGCCCTCAGCGTCGCCGAGTCGGTCGACGAGGCGGCATCGGCGGTGCTGGCGGTGCTCTGCGAGGCGCTGGGCTGCCAGATCGGCAGCATCTGGGTGCGCGACCCGCGGTTCGAGGTGCTGGTGCGCAGCCACACCTGGCATGCCCCCGGCCTCGACGTCGCCGACTTCCTCGCCGAGTCGGACGGCCTCACGTTCCGCCCCGGACAGGGCCTGCCCGGCCGGGTGTGGGCGGGCGGCGAGGCCGAGACCGTGACCGACCTCTCCCGGCGGCCCGGCGTCGCCCGCGCGGCCACGCTCAGGCCCCTGGGGATGCGGGGCGCGGCCGCCGTCCCCATCGTCATCGACGGCCGCTGCACCGGGGTGCTCGAGATCTTCTCGCTGCGGCCCCAGCCGGCGGGCGGCGAGGTTCTCGACGTGCTCGTCGACGTCGGCCGCCAGCTCGGCCAGTTCATGGGCCGCAAGCGCGCCGAGCAGGCGTTGCACGAGAGCGCCGAGCGCTTCGCCGAGATGGCGACCACCGACCGGCTCACCGGCCTCAAGAACCGCCGTGAGTTCGAGAGGGTGCTGGGCACCATCCCCCGCGAGCGCTACGCCATCCTCGCCATCGATGTCGACGGCCTCAAGCCGATCAACGACCAGTACGGGCACGAGGCCGGGGACGTCCTGCTCCAGGCGGTGGCGATCACCCTGCGCGCGCTGGTGCGCGGCTGGGACGTCGTGGCCCGGGTCGGCGGCGACGAGTTCGCGGTCATCCTCCCCGGCGCCGGTGGCGCCGATGCGGCCGGCGTCGCCGAGCGGATGCGCACCGCGATGCACTCGGTGACCGTCCTTCAGGGCCGCGCCCGGATCAGCGTGGGCTGGGCGGCGGCGCCCTCGGGAGCCGACCCCAGCGCGACCTGGCGCGCCGCCGACGAGGTGCTCTACCGGGCCAAGCGCTCGGGTCGCGACCGGGTCGAGGGCACCGAGGCGATCACCTCCGACGCCGCGACGGCGCACCCCGCCGCGACCCGCGACGCGGTGCTGCTCACCGAGGTGCTCGACCGGGGCACCATCGGGGCGGCCTACCAGCCGATCGTCGACCTGCGCGACGGCACCGTGGTCGGCTACGAGGCCCTGGCCCGCCCCTCCGGGGTGGGCCCGCTCGCCAGCGTCGCCGGGATCTTCGACGCCGCCCGCCGCCTCGGCCGCATCCGCGACCTCGACTGGCTCTGCCGCCGCGCCGCGCTCCGCGAGGCCCGCGGCCTGCCCGCGGGCGCCACCCTCTTCCTCAACGTCAGCGCCGCCGCCTTCCTCGACCCGGTGCACGAGGTCGATCAGCTGCTGCTCCTGCTCCGCTGGGCGGGCCGCTCGCCCACCGACGTGGTCCTCGAGCTCACCGAGCAGGAGACGATCCCGGACCTCGAGCGCCTCCAGATCATCGCCGGCGCCTACCGCGAGCACGGGGTGCGTTTCGCCGCCGACGACGTCGGCGACGGCCACTCGACCCTCGAGGTGCTCGCCGCCCTCGACCCCGAGTTCATCAAGATCGCCCGCAGCCTCAGCACCAGCGCGTCGCGGTCGGGGTCGCGCGCCGCCATCCGCGCCGCCCAGGCCTTCGCCCGCGACAGCGGCGCGGTGCTCATCGCCGAGGGGGTGGAGAGCGCCACGGTGGCGCGGGACCTCCTCGAGCTCGGCATCACCCTCGGCCAGGGCAACCACCTCGGTCCGCCCCAGGCGGCGCCGGTGGCGGATCTGCACGCCGGTCCGGTCGCGGCCTCCTGAGCTCCGTGGGCATGCGCGCGATCCGCCGGCTGCGCCAGCACCGCCTCGCTCCCCTGGGGGCGGCGCTCGTCCTGGCCGTGGCCGCGGGCGGGGCCGGCGCCGCCCTGAACCTGCGGCCCCACGGCGGCGAGCGACAGGCTGCCGGCCACCCGGCCGCGGTGGCATCGCCGAGCCCGTCGCCGAGCCCGACCGCCGCCCCGCCGACCGCGGAGCCGGCGCCGTCCGCTGCGCCGACGCCGGTCCCCAGCGCGGTGCCGCCGACGCCCGCGCCGACCCCGGTGCCCACCGCGGCTCCGCCCCCGCCGGTCCCGGCCCCGGGCGGACGCCTCGGGCCGGCGATGGCCTGGGACGGCAACACCGGCACGGTGCTGCTCTTCGGCGGCATCAGCTGGGCCGGGCACTCCGACGGCGACACCTGGTCATGGAATGGCAGCCGCTGGACCCAGCTCCATCCCACCACCAGCCCTCCGGCCCGGTCGGGGAGCGCGATGGGCTGGGACCCGGTCCACCACCAGGTGGTGCTGTTCGGCGGCGGCACCACGGGCGCCGGCGGCGCCATCCTCTTCGACACCTGGACCTGGGACGGGCACACCTGGACCCAGCGCCACCCCGCCACCACACCGCAGATCTGGCTGCTGGCGTCCTCGACCCAGGGGTTCATGGCGTTCGACCCGGTGCACGCCCAGCTGGTGATGGTGGGGCCGACCCAGCTCGGCAACGACACCACCTGGACCTGGGACGGCACCGACTGGACGGTCCATGGAGGGGAGCGTCCCCGGCCGAGCGGGGTCCCGCCGGCCTGGGACCCGATGACGCAGCGGCTGACCCTCGTTCTCCAGGGGGGACCCGGCGAGCCGGCCGGCATCCAGGACAGCTGGAACGGGTCGGACTGGGTGCAGGCGCCGCTCGCCGGCGCCTCGATGGTGCCGCTCTCCGTCCTGGCCACCGACGGCGGCCGCGGGCTCGTCGGCGTCGACACCCACGGGGCCACCTGGCGGTGGGACGGCACCACCTGGGCTCTCGACCCCTCCGCCGGCCCGGGTCCGATGCGGTCGAATGCCGGCATCGCCACCGACCCGGCCCACGGGACGACCCTGGTGTACGGCGGTGAGGCTTCGGTGCCGCAGCCGTCGGGGGCCTACTCCAGCACCGCGGTCTGGGACGGGACGCGCTGGCGCACCATCTGACCGCCCTGTCACAGGGCGGTGACATCTCGCTGATTGTTATCACCAGAGCTTATAGTCGCGGTGTTTGGATATGGCGGTCGGGAGGAAGCCAATGCCGCGCGTCCTCGTCGCCGAGTCCGATCCCCACGTCCGGCACTTCCTGATCGCCGTCCTCGCGGCCGGCGGCCATGAGGTGGTCGAGGCGGCGGGCGGCGCCCAGGCGCTCACCGCGGTCGCCAGCGAACGGCCCGACGTCGCCGTCACCGAGCTGCGGCTGCCCGGGCTGACCGGCGCGGGCCTGGTGCGGGCGGCGTTGCGGGCCGACCCCGCCCTGCCCTGCCTGGTGCTCGCCGGCCTCGGCGAGCGCGAGGCCCTCGACGAAGCGCTCCTCGCCGGCGCGGTCGCGGTCATCCTCAAGCCGACGACCCCGGTCCAGGTGCTCTGCTGTGTGGAGCGTGCCCTCGAGCGCCGCCGCCTGCAGGTCCGCGACTGGGGGCCCGAGCTGCGCGGAGCGGCGGTCCGCTTCGCGAGGTTCGCCGGCCGCTGAGCCCCCGGGGTCAGCGCGCCGAGGGGAAACGGGGCGGGCGCTTCTCCAGGATGGCGGCGGCGCCCTCGGCGACGTCCTCGTCGAAGAAGTTCAGCATCTCCAGGGCGAGCGAGGCGTCGAAGATCGGCCCCGCCTGGCGCAGCCAGTTGTTGAGCGCGCGCTTGGTCCAGCGGATCGCCAGCTGGGGTCCGGTGGCGAGCTTCTCGGCGACCTCCAGGGCGGTGGGGAGGACGCGGTCGCCGGGGACGCAGCGGCTCACCAGGCCGATGCGCTCGGCCTCGCGGCCGTCGATGAAGTCGGCGGTGAGCAGGTAGTACTTCGCCTTCGCCATGCCGCAGAGCAGCGGCCAGATGATCGCGGCGTGGTCGCCGGCGCCGACGCCGAGGCGGATGTGGCCGTCGGTGATCCGCGCGTCCTCGGCCATGATGCTGATGTCGGCCATGATCGCCACCGCGAGGCCGGCGCCGACGGCGACGCCGTTGATCGCGGAGATCACCGGCTTCTCGCAGTCGATGATGTTGTAGACGATGTCGCCGGCCTCCTTCATGATCCCGGCGACCTTCTTGAAGTTGCCCACCTGCGACTGGACCATGGCGAGGTCGCCGCCGGCGCTGAAGGCCCGCCCCGCGCCGGTGATCACCGCCACCCGGGTCTCCGGATCCGTCGAGACGTCCGGCCACACCCGGCAGAGCTCGTTGTGGAGCACCTCGTCGGTGGCGTTCAGCCGGTCGGGACGGTTGATGGTGATGAGCAGCACGCCATTGTCGCGGCGCTCGAAGAGCAGGTGCTGGTAGTCGGCGACGTTCACCCCGTTCTCCTACAGGCCCATGGTCCGGGCGACGATCTCGTTCATGATCTCGTTGGTGCCGCCCCCGATCCCGAGGATGCGGCTGTCGCGGTAGTGGCGCTCGACCTCGCTCTCGCGCATGTATCCCATCCCGCCGTGGATCTGCACCGCCTCGTTCACCACGTGGTCGCAGGCCATCACCGCGGTGTTCTTGGCCATCGACACCTGCTGCACGCAGTCCTCGCCGCGGAGCATCCGGGCCATCACCGCGCGGGTGTACTCGCGGGCGACGTCGGTCTGCCGCGCCATCTCGGTGAGCTTGTGGCGGATCACCTGGCGGGCCATCAGCGGGCGGCCGAAGGCCTCGCGCTGCCGCGCCCAGGAGAGCGCGAGGTCGAGGCAGCGCTGCGCGGTGGCGTATGCCTGCACCGCGATGCCGATGCGCTCCGCCTGGAAGTTGCGCATGATCTGGAGGAAGCCGGTGCCCTCGGCGCCGACCAGGTTGGCGGCGGGGACGCGCACCTCGTCGAAGCGCAGCTCGGCGGTGTCCGAGCAGAGCCAGCCCATCTTCTCGAGGCGCCGGCCGACGCTGAACCCCGGAGTGCCGCGCTCGAGCACCAGCAGCGACACCCCGCCGTGGCCGTCGCCGCCGGTGCGCACCGCGGTGGTGACGAAGTCGGCGCGAGCCCCGGAGGTGATGAAGGTCTTGGCGCCGCTGACCACGTAGTGGTCGCCGTCGCGGACCGCGCGGGTGCGCAGCGAGGCGACGTCCGAGCCGGCGTCGGGCTCGGTCACCGCCAGGGCCCCGATCAGCCGGCCCTCGACTGCGGGGCGGACCCAGCGCTCGATCTGGTCGGGATCGCCGGCGGCGAGGATGTGGGGGACGGCGATGCCGTGGGTGAACAGGCTCGCGCACACCCCACCGGAGCCGCCGCTCTGGATCAGCTCCTCGGCGACCGCCGAGGCGTGGGTGATGTCGCCGCCGGAGCCGCCCGCCTCCTCGGGCCAGCCGGCGCCGAGCAGGCCCAGCTCGCCGGCGCGGCGGCTGAGCTCGCGGGGCAGCTCGCCCTGACGCTCCCACGTGGCCAGGTGGGGCACGATCTCGCGCTCGGTGAACGAGCGCACGGTCTCGCGCAGCAGCCGGTGCTCGTCGCCGCTCCAGACGTCCTCGACCACCCTCACCCCTCCTCGACCACCGCGATCACCGCGCCCGCGTCCACCTGCTCGCCGGGGCGCACGTGCACCTCGGCGACCTGACCGGCGGCGCCGGCGAGCACGGCGTGCTCCATCTTCATCGCCTCGAGCACCGCCACCACGCTGCCCGGCTCGACCCGGTCGCCGGGGGCGACCTCGACGCGCAGCACCGTCCCCGGCATCGGCGCCCGCAGCGAGCCGGGGCGCTCCGCCACCTCGGCGGCGGGGAAGCGGGGCAGCTCGCGCAGCGCCACCGCGCCCGCCGGACCGTCGACGTGGTGGACGCCGCCGCTGACGTGGATCTCGTGGCGGTGGCGCACCCCGTCGACCTCGAGCACCACCGCACCGGCGTCCACCGCGACCGCCGCGGCGCGCAGCTCGGCGCCGTCGACCTCGACGCGCAGCCCGTCGCGGCCGTGGCGGTGGCCGACGCGGTGGCGCCCGTGGGCTCCCTCGAAGGTGGTCTGCTCGAGCTGCGAGGGGTTGTTGCGCCAGCCCGCGGGGAGGGTGCGGAGCACCCGGCGCTCGGCGCCGTGCCGTGCCTCGGCCGCCAGCACCGCCGCGACCGCGGCCAGCCGCTCCGCCGCCGCGTCCGCCAGCGGGGCGCCGAGCGCGGCGGCGGGGTTGCGCTCGAGGAAGTGGGTGTCGGTCGCGCCGGCGAGGAATTCGGGGTGGCGGAGGATCCGCACCAGCAGGTCGCGGTTGGTGGTGACGCCGTGGAGCCGTGCCCCCGCCAGCGCCGCGGCGAGCAGCCGCGCCGCCTGGGTCCTGGTGGGCGCGTGGGCGATCACCTTGGCGAGCATCGGGTCGTAGTGGGTCGAGACCACCGAGCCGTCCTCGACGCCGCTGTCGACGCGCACCCCGGGCAGCGCGGGGACGGCGAACCGGTGCAGGGTGCCGGTGCACGGCGCGAAGTCGCGCTCGGCGTCCTCGGCGTAGAGGCGCACCTCGATCGCGTGGCCCTCGCGGCGCGGGCGCAGCGCCTCGACGGGAAGCGGCTCGCCATGGGCGACGAGCAGCTGGAGGCGGACGAGGTCGAGCCCGGTCAGGCACTCGGTCACCGGGTGCTCGACCTGGAGGCGGGTGTTCACCTCGAGGAACCAGTGCTCGCCGCCTGCGCCGAGGAGGAACTCGACGGTGCCCGCGCCGACGTAGCCGATGGCGCGCCCGGCCGTGACCGCGGCGGCGCCCATGCGCTCGCGCAGCTCTCCGTCCACCGCCGTCGAGGGCGACTCCTCGACGATCTTCTGGTGGCGCCGCTGGATCGAGCACTCGCGCTCGAAGAGGTGGACGGTGGCGCCGTGACCGTCGGCGAGGAGCTGGATCTCGACGTGGCGCGGCGCCTCCACGTAGCGTTCGAGGAAGACGGTGCCGTCGCCGAATGCCGCCGCCGCCTCGCGCCGCGCCGAGGCGACCGCCGCCTCGAGCGCCGCCGCGTCGCGCACCAGCCGCATCACCCGGCCGCCCCCGCCGGCGCTCGCCTTGACCAGCGCGGGCAGGCCGACGCGCTCGAGCAGCGCCGCGAGCCCGGCGGCGTCGAGCTCCTCGCCGGCCTCCTCACCGGGCAGCACCGGCACCCCCGCTTCGGCCATCAGCCGGCGCGCCTCGAGCTTCGAGCCCATCAGCGCGATGACGTCGGCGGGCGGTCCCACGAAGGTCAGGCCCGCCTCGGCGCAGGCGCGGGCGAAGCCGGCGTTCTCGGAGAGGAAGCCGTAGCCGGGGTGGACCGCGTCCGCGCCGGTGCGCAGCGCCGCCTCGACGATCGCCCCACCCCGGAGGTAGGTCTCGGCCGCCGTCGAGCCGGGCAGGCGCACGGCGAGGTCGGCCTCCGCGACGAAGGGCGCGCCGGCGTCGGCGTCGGAGAACACCGCGACGGTGGCGATGCCCATCTCGCGACAGGTGCGCATCACCCGGCGGGCGATCTCACCGCGGTTGGCGACCAGGAGCCGCTCGATGGCGCTCACATCCGGAACACGCCGTAGGCGCCGGCGCCGCGCACCTCGGCGGAGTGGCACGCGGAGAGCGCGATGCCGAGCACCGTGCGGGTGTCGCGGGGGTCGATGATGCCGTCGTCCCAGAGCCGTGCGGTGGCGAAGAGGGCCATCGACTCGCGCTCGATCTGGCCCTCGACCGCCTGGCGCATCATCGCGTCGGCGGCCTCGTCGTACACCTGGCCGCGACCCTCGGCGGCGGCGCGGGCGACGATGCTCAGCACCCCGGCGAGCTGCTGCGGCCCCATCACGGCGATGCGGTGGTTC
Organism: Candidatus Dormiibacterota bacterium; assembly: GCA_036269455.1. Taxonomy (GTDB): domain Bacteria; phylum Chloroflexota; class Dormibacteria; order Aeolococcales; family Aeolococcaceae; genus CF-96. Next base: position 21,033 of record DATARS010000021.1, read on the forward strand.
GGCCAGGTGAAGAGGAGGCGGGGCTCGTAGGCGCGGCCGCACATCCCGTAGTTCCCCGCCCCGAAGGAGCCGCCGATCATCACCGTGATCGCCGGCACGGTGCTGTTGGCGACGGCGTTGATCATCTTCGAGCCGTCCTTGATGATCCCGCCCTGCTCGTACGCCTTCCCCACCATGTAGCCGGAGGTGTTCTGGAGGAAGAGCAGCGGGGTGTCGATGCGGTTGCTCAGCTGGATGAACTGCGCCGCCTTCTCCGACTCCTCGCTGAAGAGCACGCCGTTGTTGGCCAGGATCGCCACCGGGAAACCGTGCACCGACGCCCAGCCGGTGACCAGCGAGCTGCCGTAGAGCGGTTTGAACTCGTCGAAGCGCGAGCCGTCGACGAGCCGGGCGATCACCTCCCGGGCGTCGAAGGGGATGCGGTGGTCGGCCGAGGCGATGCCGAGCAGCTCCTCGGTGTCGTACAGCGGCGGGTCGGCGGGCGCGGTCGGGCCCGGGCCGAGCTTGCGCCAGCGGAGGTGGGCGAGGATCTCGCGGCCGAGCCGCAGGCAGTCGAGCTCGTCCTCGGCGAGCTGGTCGCTGAGGCCGCTGATCCGCGAGTGCATCTCGGCGCCGCCGAGCTCCTCGTCGTCGGCGTCCTCGCCGGTGGCGACCTTGACCAGCGGCGGGCCGCCGAGGAAGACCTTGGCGCGGCCGCGCACCATCACCGCGTAGTCGCAGGTGCCGGGGACGTAGGCGCCGCCCGCGGTGGAGTTGCCGAAGACCAGCGCAACGGTGGGGATGCCGGCGGCGCTGAGCCGGGTGAGGTCGCGGAACATCCGGCCGCCGGGGACGAAGATCTCCGCCTGCCGGGGGAGGTCGGCGCCCCCGGACTCGACGATGTTCACCATCGGCAGGCGGTTCTGGCGGGCGATGTCGAGGGCGCGCAGCGTCTTCTGCAGGGTGTACGGGTTGGCGGCGCCGCCGCGCACCGTGGGGTCGTGGGCGAGGAGCACGCACTCGACGTCGCTCACCACCCCGAGCGCGGTGACCACCGCCGCGCCGACCTCGTACTCGGTGCCGTTGGCGGCGAGCGGCGAGAGCTCGAGCAGCGGCGCGCCGGGGTCGCAGAGCAGCTCGATGCGCTCGCGGGGCAGCAGCCGCCCGCGGGCGTGGTGGCGCTCGACGTAGCGCGTCCCGCCGCCCATGCGCGCGGCGGCGAGCAGGGTGTCGATCTCGGCGAGACGCTCGAGCATCGCCTCGCGGTTGGCCATGTACCGGGGCGAGCCGGTGTCGACGTGGCTGCGCAGGGGGAGTGAGCCGGGGTTCACGAGCCGACAGGCTAGCGGCCGGACGCCTGCCCGCGCGGTCCACGCCCGGCGGCGAGCAGCGCGGCGATCGCCATGCGCTCGAGCAGCGCCTCGAGCTCGTCCCGCTCCAGCCCGGTGTCGAAGTGGGCCACCGAGTTGAGCATCCCGAGCACGCCGCGCACCGCGGCGCGGCCGCCCTCCTCGCTGAGCTCGGGACGCAGCCGGCAGAGGGTGTCGACCCAGTGCTCGAGATAGAGGCGCTGGCGCCGCCGCAACCGCCGGCGGTCGGGGCTGGGCAGGCTGTTCTCCTCGCGCGCGTAGACCGCCATCATCTCGCGCTCCTCGAGGACGAAGTCGATGTGGAAGCCGACCAGCCGCTCCAGCCGGGTGCGCGCCGAGCGGCTGCGCGCGAGCTGGGCCTCGCCGCCCTCGAGCAGTCGCTCGGTGATGCGGTCGAAGACGGCGATGAGGATCGCCACCTTGCTGGGGAAGTGGCGGTACACCGCCGGGCCGGTGATCCCCGAGGCGCGGCCGATGTCGTCGACGCCGACGCCGTGGTAGCCGCTCTCCCGGAAGAGCTCGGTCGCGGCGACGAGGATGAGCTCGGGGCGTTCGCCCAGCACGAGGGTCAAGGGTAGGCGATCCCTACGGCTCGAGTCCGGGCCGGCGGTGCTCCCACGGATGCGCCTCCTCGAGCTGGGCCGACCTCGTCCCAGGCGGCGATCGGCAGCGCCAGAGGAGCTCGTCGGTCACCGACCCCGACTGTCGCAGGTATGGTGTGCCCGCCGCCAGCGCGACGAAGGGAGACCAACGCCATGACCGTCGACGACGCCCGCGAGTTCGTCCGCAGCAACCACCGTGCCGTGATGGCCACCCAGCGCGCCGACGGCGGGGTGGCGATGTCCCCGATCGTGGTCGCCGTCGACGGCGGCGGCGACCTGGTGGTGAGCACCCGCGAGACCGCGATGAAGACCCAGCACGTCCGCCGCACCGGCCACGCCTCGGTCTGCGTTCTCAACGACGGCTTCTTCGGCGGCTGGGCGGTGGTCGAGGGCCCGGCGCGGATCGTCTCGCTCCCCGAGGCGATGGACGAGCTCGTCGACTACTACCGCACCAGCTTCGGCGAGCACCCCGACTGGGACGAGTACCGCACCGCCATGGTCCGGGAGAAGCGGGTGATGCTGCACATCACCCCGGAGCGGGCCGGGCCCACCAAGCAGGGCTAGGCGGGTTCCAGGGGGAGTCCCCCCGTGAGTGGGCGGGCAGGTCGACTCAGTCTGGGGGGCGGCGGTGCACGGTCGGCGTCCCCATCACCTGGGCGATGGGCCGGACCAGGATCTCGTCGATGTTGACGTGGGCCGGCCGCTCGACGGCGAAGAGGACGCACTCGGCGATGTCCTCGGCGGTCAGCGGGGTCATCCCGGCGTAGACGGCGTCGGCCCTGTCCTGGCTGCCGAGGCGGACCAGGCTGAACTCAGTGTCGACCGCGCCGGGGTCGACCTCGGTCACCCGCACCGGCCGGCCGAGCAGCTCCTGGCGGAGGGTCCGGCTGATCGCCCGCACCGCGTGCTTCACCGCGGTGTAGCCGGCGCCGCCGGGGTAGGTCTCGTTGCTCGCGATCGAGCCGATGTTGACCACGTGCCCCGGGTCCGCCCGCTCGAGCCTGGGCAGCAGCGCCCGGGTCATCCGCATCAGCCCGAGGACGTTGACCTCGTACATCCGCCGCCACTGGTCGTCGTCGGCCTCGGCGATCGGGCTCAGCCCGAAGGCGCCGCCGGCGTTGTTCACCAGCACCGCGCACTCGTCGAGACCGGCGACGAAGGCGTCGACGCTCGCCTGGTCGGTGACGTCGAGGGCCATCCAGCGCGCGCCCGCCCGATCCGCGACCTCGCGGAGCCGGTCCTCGCGGCGGGCGCCGGCGACCACCTCCCAGCCGGCCCGGGCGAGGGCGACCACGGTGGCGGCGCCGATGCCGCTGCTCGCCCCGGTGACCACGGCGACGCCGCGCCGGCGCCCGCTCACCCGGGCCTCATCGCCGGGGCCAGGCCCTCGCGGATGCGCCGCTCGAGCGCGGCGTCGTCGAGCCGCTCCATGCCGAGCTCGGCGGCGACCATGTCGGCGGGCAGCGCCTGGCCGAGCGACCAGAGGCCGCGCATCTCCGCCCCGGTCTGGGCCGAGGCCCACCAGCGGTCGCCCCGGGCCTTGCGCCAGTGCTCGCGCAGCTGGGCCTCGAGCATCCAGGCGCGGAGGTACTGGGAGGCGTAGAAGCCGGCGTCGAGGTCGTCGAGCCAGGTCTCGGTGGGATGGGCGAAGCCGAGGTGGCCGCTGAGCAGCTCGGCGTAGCGCGCCGGCATCGCCGCGAGGTCGCCGGGCGCGGCGGCGTGGAGCTCGAGCTCGTAGAGGAGCTTCGCCGCGTACCGCCGGATCATGTAGAGGTAGTAGACGTGCACCCGGTGGAGGAGGCTGCGCAGCTCCTCGCCGGTCGCCTCGGTGTGCTCGGCGAGCCAGGCGGCGTCGAGGAGCAGGTGCTCGAGGCTGAAGGCGTAGGCCTCGGTGACGCTGTTGTCGCCGAGCAGCCGCTCCTCGAACGGCCGGGCAGCCTCGACGTGGGCGTAGTGCTCGGTGTGGCCGGCCTCGTGGAAGAGCGCCCGCCAGTCCTGGTAGCCGCCGGTCGGCCGCGTCACCAGGTAGACCTCGCCGGGCGACTGGACCGCGACACAGAAGGCGCGGGGGTTCTTGCGCGGCCGGTCCTCGGTGTCGAGGTGGACGTTGGGCTGGTCGTCGAGGGCGACGCCGAGGCGGAGCAGGGTCTCGCGCAGCGCCGGGACCATCCGCTCGGCGCGGAAGCAGGCGTCGCGCTCGCGCATCCGGAAGAGCACCGCGGCGTCGTGGCGCTCCGCCTGCGCGAAGGGCACCCCGATCACCTCCTCGAACCAGGGCACCAGGTTCTCGAGGTAGAGGTCGCGGGTGCGGTCGAGAAATCCGGACACGGTGGCGCCGAGGCGGTGGAGGTCGATCCCCTTCAGCGTCGCGTAGAACGAGGTGTAGGACTCGAAGCCGAGCTCCTGGATCGCCTGGTGATGGCGGCGGAGCAGCCTCTCGCGGAGCGGATCGAGGCGGGCGACCTCGGCGAGCCGGGCCCGGTCGAGGGCGCGACGGCGCTCGCGATCGGGCTCGTTCTGCACCGCCACCGCGACCCCGTGGTAGGGCAGGGTCTCGCCGCCGACGGTCACCGTCGCCTGGGCCTGGGCGGTGGCGAGCTCGTCGGCGAGCATCGCCAGGTCGCGCTCCATGCAGAGCTCGGCGACCGCCTGGGCGAGCGCGGTGGCCCGCCGCCGGTCGGTGGGGTCGGCGGTGGCGTCGCGGGCGGCCAGGGCGGTGTGGACAGCGTCGGGGATGAACACGTCGGCGTGCCGGAGCACGATGGGGAAGATCTCCAGCGTCTCCTTCTGGCCGCTGAAGTGCAGGTAGTGCTCCATGCTCGCCTCGCGGAGGAAGCACTCCAGGGTGTTGCGCAGGCCGTCGACGGAGGGGGTCACGAGGTCGCACCAGGGGCCCGCGCCGGCCACTGCGGCGCCCCGAAGCAGTCCGACGGGGCGTGACCATTGTCGCGTCTGGAGCCCTCCGGCGCGGTGCCTGAACGGTGCCAGCAGGCTGCCCTGGGCATGCCATATGCGCCGTCCATGTCGCGTGCCGCCGCCCTCACACCTCCGCCAGTTTTTGCCGAGACGTGCATACTGCCGTGTTCACGCATATACTCGTCTCCCCACGGCCAATCCCCCCAACGTCTTCGAGGGCCGTCACCATCCTGTCTCTCACCCTCTCACCGTCTTCCCTCGACCACGCCCGAAGGGTGTCAGTCCCCATTCCCGAGGCGTTCGCGCGCCGAGCGCAGCCGCGCCAGGGTGGCGGCGGGGCCGATGAGCTCCATGGCATCGAAGACCGGCACGCCCTGGGGGCTGCCCAGGATCGCCATATAGAGGACTCGGAAGCCGTCCCGCGGCTTGGTGCCGCGCTGGTCGAGCACCGCGGCCAGCCGCTCGCGCATCGCCACGGTGTCCGCGAGGCCGCCGCCCTCGACCTCCCGGACCGCCGCGTCGAGGAGCTCGGCCGCCGTGGCGGCATCGACCTTCTTCGGCGGGAAGGCCGCGTCCTCGGGCCAGACCGGCTCGCCGAGCAGCGGCGTGGCGAGCCCGGCGGCCTCGTCGAGACGGGTGATCCTCTCCCGGAGGAGCGGCACCAGGGCCTCGCGCTGCTCTGCGGACGTCCCGGGGAGCCAGGGCTCGAGCTGGTCCGCCAGCTCCGCCATGGGCAGCCGCCTGATGTGCAGCCCGCTCAGGGCGTCGAGGCGGCGCACGTCGAAGACCGCGGGCGCGGGGTTGACCCGGTCGAGCGAGAACCGCTCGGCGAGCCCCGCGAGATCGAAGACCTCCTCCTCGGTGCCCGACGACCAGCCGAGCAGCGCCATGGCGTTGACCAGAGCGCTCGGCAGGTAGCCCAGCCTCCGGTACTCGAGGATGTCGCGGGCGCCCCGGCGCTTGCTCAGCTTCTGGCCGTCCTCGCCGAGCACCACGGGGACGTGGGCGAACTCCGGGGGCTGCCAGCCGAACGCCGCATAGAGAGAGAGGTGCTTGGGGGTGGACGGGATCCACTCCTCGGCACGGATCACGTGGCTGATCTCCATGGCGTGGTCGTCGACCACGTTGGCGAGGTGATAGGTGGGGAAGCCGTCACCCTTGAGCAGGACCTGGTCGTCGAGCTCGGCGTTGTCGAAGGCGATCGGGCCCCGGATGAGATCGACCCACTCGGTGCGGCCGGGGGGGATGAGCTGGCGGAGGACGGCCGGGGCTCCGGCCTCGCGCTCCGCGGCGACCTCCTCCCGCCGCCCCAGGCAGCGCCGGTCGTAGCGGGTCGGACGTCCGGCCGCCCGCTGGCCGGCGCGCATCTGCTCGAGCCGCGCCGGCGTGCAGGTGCACCAGTACGCGGCGCCGATCTGGACCAGCCGGTCAGCCTCGAGCCGGTAGAGGTCGGTGCGGAGCGACTGGACGTAGGGCGCATGGGGGCCGCCGATCTCCGGCCCCTCGTCCCAGTCCAGGCCCAGCCAGCGAAGGGAATCGAGGATTTGCATCTCGCTGCCGGGGTGGTACCTTGCCTGGTCCGTGTCCTCCACACGGAGGAGGAAGGTGCCCCCGGTGGCCCGGGCGGCGAGCCAGTTGAAGAGCGCGGTGCGCACCGACCCTACGTGGAGCGCCCCGGTTGGAGAGGGGGCGAAGCGCGTCCGCCACCCCCTGCGCGGATCACTCATTTTCGAGCGATCGGTTCGGCTGGTCTGTGGCGCAAGTTTCCCGTTGAGGGTGACGTTCTGGTGGTGCAGGCATAGCCGGCAAGTGTGAACCACGGCCTTGGCCCCGGTGCAAGCGTGGGCTACCGGACCAAGCGTGGTGGCGGGTCATGAACAAGCCTCTCAAAAATATCGACCACGCGGAGGGACTAGGGGTAGCCGTGAAGAAAGTCAGACTGCTCAGTGCCGGCGCCATCGCCGGCATGGCGGGTGTCCTTGTGTTGCCGATGTCGGCGCACGCGGATGCCACCACCGCACCGACCGGAACCGCGCAGGCTTCGGCCCTGCAGGTGTCCATCTCCCCCTCGGCGCTGATCTCCGCCGTTCCCGCCGTCGGCCAGCTGCTCAGCCAGACGCTGGGCGGTGTCCTCGGCAACACGGACCTCAGCATCAAGGTCGACGCCGCGAACGCCAACGGCGTTCTCACCGGCAACCTTCTCGATCTGCTCTCGGGTCACGGTGACTCGACCCCGATCGACATCCAGTTCGCGCCGCTCCAGCAGGAGCTGGACGCCCTCTCGGGTGCGGTGAAGACCGTCCTCGGCGCACTCAACGGCGTCACCGGTCTCCTCGGTGGCACCAGCAGCCTGACCAGCGCCCTCGGCAACGGCGGTCTGCTCTCCGGCCTCACCGGCCTCCTCGGCGGCAACAGCAGCATCGTGGGCAACCTCACGGCGCTGACCAACCAGCTGCCGATCGTCGGTGGGCTCCTGAACGGCGTTCTGGGCACCTCGAGCCCCGGCTCGCTCGGCTCCCTCGACGGCGTCCTCAAGGGCCTGGGCGTGAACCTGGGCAACACCCTGGTCGCGAACTACAACGTGCCCGGCGTGACGGACACCCCCACCGCGGCCTCCTCGGTCATCGCGACCCCGGCCGGTGCGCCGATCCAGCTGAACCTGGCTCCGTACCACGCTGACGCGGTCACCTCGACCCTGGCCCAGGCGGCCGGCATCTCCGGTGCCCGTGCCTCGGCCGACAACAGCACCACCTCGCTCGACGTCACCCCGAGCCTGTCGCTGCCGAACCTCAGCGGCCTGCTGGGCGGCGGTGGCGCGCTGGGCGGCCTGCTGGGCCCGAACGGGATCCTCGGCAGCCTCCTCAACACCACCAGCGGTCTTCCCATCGTGGGCAGCCTGCTCTCCGGGATCGTCGGCAGCCCGACCACCAGCGGTGGCGCGGCCAGCGGCCTTCTCGGCGGCCTTCCCCTCGGCGGCGCGGTCCAGGGCGTCCTGGGCAGCCTGACCGGCGGTAGCGGCGGCAGCAGCCTCCTCGGCGGCGTGCTCGGCAGCAACGGCCTGCTCGCGGGCCTCGGTGGCCTCACCAGCAGCGTCCCGGTCGTCGGTGGCCTGCTCAGCGGCGTCACCGGCAGCAGCTCGGGCGGCTCCGTCCTGGGCATCCTCGGCAACAACGGCGGTCTGCTGTCCGGCCTGCTCGGCAACGGCGGCCTCCTCGGCGGCCTGACCAACCTGAACGGCCTCCTCGGCGGCCTGCTCGGCCCGAACGGCCTGCTCGGCGGCCTGCTGAACGGCCAGAACCTCGGCCTCAACTCGCTGATCAAGACCGCGTCGGTCACCTCCAACTCGATCGTCCAGCCCCTGACCGGCGGCTCCTTCCAGGCGCTCGCCAGCACCAAGGTCGGTTCGGTCCAGATCCTGCCCCTGGGTGACCAGATCCTCGGCGATCTGACCAGCATCCTCGGCGGCAGCGGCGGCATCACCAGCGCCCTCAACAGCATCGTTGGCGGCCTCAACCTCGGCAGCCTCACCAACCTGGGCCCGCTCTCGGGTCTGCTGGGTGGTGGCGGCACCGCCGGCGGCCTGCTCAGCGGCCTTCCGCTGCTCCAGATCGACGGCATCACCTCCAGCGCCCAGGCGGTCCTCGGCGCGGCGGGCGGCGATCCCACCGGCTCCTCGAGCCTCGGTGCGATCAAGGTCCTCGGCATCCCCGTCCTCAACCTGGACCAGGTCCTCGGCATGGCCCTGGGCACCAGCAAGACGATCAGCATCCCGCTGACCGGCATCAGCCTCGTCATCGACCGCGGCGTGCCGCAGATCGGGATGAACACCGCGACCTCCAAGAGCGTCTCGGTGGCCGCGCTGAACGTCCGCCTCGTGAACGACGGCACCGGCCTCCTGGGCAGCCTGCTCAGCGCCGGCAACACCAGCAAGCCGATCACCGAGGTCGCGCTGGCCAACTCCGTGGCCACCGTCTCGACCGCGGCTCCGGCGAACACCACCGTCCCGGCCATCGCGCCGATCCAGGGTCCGACCCCGCCCTCCACGGGCATGTTCGGTCCCGCCAGCTTCGCGGCCGCCGGCATCCTCGCCGCGCTCGCGATCGCTCTCCAGATCTTCCCGCGCCTCGCCGCTCGTCGCGGCTCGGTTCGGTAACCAAGCACCAGCACGGACGGGCGGGGGCACCGCGCCCCCGCCCCGTCCCGGTTCCCTCTTCCCCGGTCGAAGCCCAGGCACTTCCCTCTCTCACCACCCCTCTCTCTCGGAGATCCGGACGGCTATGCCTCTGAACATCCAACGCTGGCTCCGCCGCACGAGCTGGGTCCTGATGGGTATCGCCGTCCTCATCGTCGGCTACGTCGGGACCCTGGTCGGCTACGAGAGCTACGAGCAGCACAAGCTCCTGTCCGCATGGGACACCAGCCACGCCAGCGTCACCGACGCACAGCAGGTCGGCAACTCGGTCTTCGTGACCAAGCGCCCGCACCTGGCCGATGGGGAGCCGATCTTCAAGCTCGGCGTCCCCGCCATCAGCTTCACCGCCGTGGTCACCGAGGGCGCCGACCGCGGCATCCTCAGCGCCGGCCCCGGCCACGACGACCACACCGACTACCCCGGCGAGGGCGGCCTCATCCTCATCGGCAACCACAACGGGTTCTCGACGAGCTGGAACGACGTGAAGAGCGGTGACATCGTCACCCTCGACACCACGTACGGCCGCTACCACTACAAGATCAACCAGCGGTACATCACCTCCGGCACCGATCGCAGCTACATCGACCATCCCAAGGGCGGGACGGGCGAGGTGCTCGAGCTGGTGACCTGCTGGCCCCTCTGGCAGGGCGCATTCGCACCCGACCGGCTCGTCTTCGAAGCCGTCCCGGTGGCCGGGTGATGCGCCGCCGCATCATCGGCGCCCTGACCGGCGCCGCACTGCTCGGAGGCATCGTGGCCACGCAGATGGCCACGGCGCGGCCGGTGGCGGCGTCGTGCAACGCGACCCCGCACGTCTCCTCGGTCACCAACGCCATCGCGCACGCCGGTGAGACCGTCACCGTCGGTGGCAGCGGCTTCACCTGCGGCGGGAGCGGCAACGGCACCTCCCTCACCGTGGGCGGCGCCGGCCAGCACATCACCGCGCTGTCCGACAACCAGATCCAGTTCCAGGCGTCGGGCGCCGCCGGATCGGTGGTGGTGACGGTGAGCTACCCGGTGCTGCTCGGCAGCCAGAACGCGGGAAGCAACACCGACCACGTGCTGCTGATGGCCCCGAACGCGGCGCAGAACCTCGCCAAGCCGGGCCCCGGCGGCACCTTCACGGTGAGCGGCTCGGGCTTCACCATGGGCGGCTTCCTCAAGACCATGACCGCCGCCGCGCAGTGCCCCGGCGGCAACGTCGGCCTGAACATCAGCGCGATCAGCGACACCGCGGTCTCGCTCACCGCCCCCGGCAGCTACTGCAGCGGCGGCGTCCTCCTCGCGGTGCTCGGCTATGCCACGACCACCAAGAACGCGACCATCCTCACCAACATCGTGACCTTCGGAGCGGGCTCCATCCAGGTCGCCCCCAGCCCCGGCGGGCTGAGCTCCGGCGCCGCGACCCCGGGTGACACGGTGAGCTTCTCCGGAGCCGGTTTCGGCAACAGCGGCTCTGCGAGCCTCAACGGCGCCGGCATCGGTTCCTCGTGGAGCGACAACAGCATCAGCTTCGTCGTGCCCGCGGGCGCGACCTCGGGACCGGTCGCCTTCACCCGCGCCGACAACGTCAGCTTCGGCGCCGGCAACCTCACCGTGAACTCGAAGATCACCGGCATCTCCAACCCGCGGGCCCAGGGCGGCGACGCGGTCACCATCGTCGGCGTGGGCTTCGGCCCCGGCGCCGGCACGGTGACCGTCGGCGGCGCCGACATGCCCGTGAAGAGCTGGTCGGCGACCTCGATCGAGGTCACCGTCCCCGGCAGCGCCGGCGGCGACGACGTCACCGTCAGCCCGGCGGGCGGCAACGCCGCCTCGACCGCGCCCGGCGCCCTGACGATCATGCACCTCGGCGCTCTCAAGCCCGCCGCCGGCGCCCCCGGCGCCACCATCGGCATCACCGGCTCGGGCTTCGGCTCGTCCAAGGGCGCCGTGACCATCGCCGGGGTGAGCGCCCCGGTGACCATCTGGGGCGACAGCACCATCGCCGTGGTGGTGCCCTCGATCCCCAAGTACGCCGGCAGCGGCGGCGACGATCACATCTCGATCAGCGTGCCCGGGGCGCCCAGCGTGATGAGCGCCGCCTTCCACGTCGACCCGGTGCCGCCGCCCTCTCCGAGCTCGACCCCCGGCCAGACTCCGGGCAACACCCCGGGGAACACCCCCGGCAGCACCCCGGGGAGCACCGGCAACCCCACCGGCAGCTCCGCCCCGGCCACCGCCCCGACCTTCATCCCGCCCTCGCCGGACGGCCCGATCATCCAGATCGGCCCGGTTCCGTTCAAGCCGGCGCCGAAGGTGGCCGGCCCCGTCGACCTGTCGATGAAGAGCACCCAGACGGTCGCCGATCCGGGGGTCAACGTGCCCTTCACCGTCACCCTCACCGCCTTCGGCCAGCCGGTGGTCGGCGCTCCCGTCGACCTCCTCCTGGTGGTGGTGCCCGGTGGTGACGCCAGCATCAGCCCGGCCAAGGGCGTGACCGACGCCCAGGGCAGGGTGTCCGGCATCCTCCACCTCAGCAAGCGCGCCGGCGACCACATCATCCTGGCGCGCTCCGGTCAGTACTCCGACGAGATCAAGGTCACCGGCCGCGGCCTGGCCAACACCGGCGGCGCCGGTGGCACGGACAGCGGACTCGGCGGCGGCATCGCCGGCGGCAGCCCGCAGCGGACGATCATCGTCGCCGCGCTGCTCGCCTGCCTGGTGCTCTTCCTCTCCGGCTTCGGCATCAACATCGCCACCTCCCGCAACGCCGCTGCGGCGGCCGCCGCCTCCAAGCGGCGCGGGTTCGGCGGCACCCTGGTGGCCGTCCCCGTCAACGCCGGGGCGGCCGCGCAGTTCGGCCTGGCGATGGTCATCTGCAGCTTCGGCCAGCTGGTGGCGGCACTCCGCCGCAGCTGAGCCACCCTTGTGGCCGGGCTCCGGGGGCTGTTCCCCCGGGGCCCGCGCCGCCGGCCCCCTCCGGAGCGTCGGGCTAGCGGGCCGCCCAGAGGATGCAGGCGGCCACGGTCCAGACGAGCAGCGCGCCGATGATCAGCGGGCCGTCGATGTTCGACACCGCCACGCTCATCAGCCGCGTGGATCCCCCACCGCTCCCGCCGCCGCGCTCGGACGGCGGCCGGCCGATATCGCCCATCCCCCACGCCGGGGGCGGACCTGCCGGTCCGGGGCGCGGGGTGATGTGGAGCCTGGCCTCGCGCTGGCGCACCCGGGCGTCCGCGATGATCCCGAAGATCACGATGACCCCGCCGGCGCCGACGCCCACCCCGATCAGCCCCAGGCCGAGGCCCAGGGGGACGTTGAAGTAGTCGTTGTAGGCGTGAGGTCCGTAGAAGACCAGCACCGCGCCGAGAATGCACGAGATCGAGACGACGCCGAAGCCGATGGCCTTCCCGATGATCTCCTTGAGGGGCATCGTCGCTCCACCTGTGCCGCCGCCGCCGACGGCTCGGAGTATAGGTGGGTAGGATCGAGCCCTGACGCCGCGCCCGCATCGTCTAGCGGTCAGGACTCCACCCTTTCAAGGTGGCAACCGGAGTTCGACTCTCCGTGCGGGTAGGGGGTGTCACCTCGTCCAGGCTCGCAGACCTGGTGCTTCCGCGGTCATCGCCGGGTTGTCGTGGGGATGGCGTTGTCGATGAGGACGGCGGCGATGGCGGCGGCGGTGGGGAAGGATTCGGTGTTGAGGACTCGGGTGCGGGCCGAGGCGCCATCGAGGAGCAGCGCAAGTTGTTCGCCGAGCTGCTCGGGGTTGGTGGCGCCGGCTTCGCGGGCGGTTTCGGCGAGCCGCGCGGCGATGGCTTTCTTGTAGTCGCGTGCGAATTGAGATGCGGGGTGTTGGGGGTCGTGGATTTCGACGGCCGCCGCGATGAAGGGGCACAGAGGCGTGATGTCCTGTGTCCCGGAAGCGGGCACCTCGAAGGCGGCGAGGAGTCGTTCGCGGGGCGTGAGGTCAGTGCGGTCGAACACTCCGGGCATGACGTCGGGATCGAATCGGCGCAGGTATTCGGC
>DATARS010000022.1:0-25047 GCA_036269455.1 Candidatus Dormiibacterota bacterium
GGAGCTCAGCGTGTTGCCGGAGCCGTTGATCCAGTACTGATCGAGGAATCCGTTGGTGATGTTCGCGATGTTCCCGTTGCCGTTGAAGGTCACGCCCACGAAGAGGTCGTTGGTGAGCTGCGCGACATTCCCGGTCCACTCCAGGTTGACGCAGCTGCCGGAGGCACTGGCCGGCGGGGTGAAGCGAACCACGCTCGACGCCAGCCCGGCGGCGGTTCCATGCACACCCGGGCTGTTGCAGTCCGGCGGCAGTGTGAAGGCGTGAGCGCCGGTCACCCCCAGCGCGAGCGTCGTGCCGGTCACCACGGCACCGGCGGCGAGCGACGTCATCAGCCTGCGCATCGGCTTCCACCTCTCAATCCCTGGCCCTCTCTGCGCGGACCGGGACCGACCCGGCGCCGCTGACGCGAAACGCTAGACGGGAGAGATGGGTGAACGCAAGTTCAGAGCGTCGGAACCGGCCCCCGCGCCGATCCGGTCAGCTCGTGGGCCGTGGCACCGTTCGAGGACGACGACCGGCCGCCGCCCAGGTACGAGGTGACCACCCGCGGGTCGTGGAGCACCGCGTCGGGGGTGCCCTGGGCGATCACCGCGCCGAGCTCGAGCGCGACCAGGCGGTCGCAGAGCGAGGAGAGCAGCGCCATATCGTGCTCGATCACCAGCATCGCGCAGCCGGTCTGGGCGCGCACCGTGCGCAGCAGCCGCGCCAGGGCCTCGGTCTCGCGCTGGGCCATGCCCGCCGAGGGCTCGTCAAGGAGCACGACGGCGGGATCCTGGGCGAGCACGCAGGCGAGCTCGACCACCCGGCGGGTGCCGGTCGAGAGCTCGCCGCAGAGGGTGTCGCGGTAGGCGCGCAGCCCCAGGGCGGTGACCAGCTCGTCGACGCGGATCGCGGCCGCCGCCTCGGCGTCGGTCGACGCCGGCAGCCGCAGCGCCGCGGCGAGCGGATCGCGGTTGGCGAGGTGCCGCTCGAGCGCCACCGCGATGGTCTCGGCGACGGTGAGCGAGGGGAAGAGGCGGGCCTCCTGGAAGGAGCGCCCCAGCCCGGCGATGGCACGCCGGTGCGGCGGCCGGTCGGTGATGTCGTGGCCACCGAGGACGACCCGCCCGCCGTCGGCGTCGAGGAATCCGGTGACCACGTCGAAGAGCGTGGTCTTGCCGGCGCCGTTGTGGCCGATCAGGCCGACCACCTCGCCGGGCTCGACGGCGAGGTCGACACCGTCGACGGCGACGATGCCGCCGAAGCGACGGGTGAGCCCGGTGATCTCCAGGCGCACGCCGCGCACGGGCGCCTGCCCGCCCGCCTGAGCTCCATCCTCCGCATCCTGCTGCCGCCCCAGGAAGACGGCGCGGAGCAGGTCGGGGCGGCGGGTCAGCTCGGCGGTCGGTCCGCTGAAGCGCACGTGCCCCTTCTCGAGGAACACCGCGCGCTCGGCGAGCTGCAGCGCCACGTCGACCGACTGCTCGACGACCACGACGGTGGTGCCGCCGCGGTGGATGTCGCGCACCGTCTCGACGAGCTGTCCGACGACCGCCGGTGCGAGGCCGAGCGAGAGCTCGTCGATGCAGAGCAGCCGCGGGCTGGTGGCGAGCGCCATCGCCAGCGAGAGCATCTGCTGCTCGCCGCCGCTCAGCTCGCCGGCGCGGATGCCGAGGCGGCCGCGCAGCTTCTCGAAGAGCTCGAGGTTGCGCTCGGTCGCCGCGCGGGTCGCGTCGCGGTCGGAGCGGATCAGCCAGCAGGCGAGCCGCAGGTTCTCGGCGACGGTCAGCCCCGGGAAGACGCCGCGGCCGCCGGGCATCAGCGCCAGCCCACGGCCGGCGAGTCGCTCGGTGTGCCCGTGCACGGACGCGCCGTCGAACTCGATGCTCCCCGCGGTGGTGTCGAGCAGGCCGGCGACGCAGCGCAGCAGCGTCGACTTGCCCGCGCCGTTGGTGCCGAGCAGGGCGAGGATCTCGCCCTCGGCGACGGCGAGGTCGGCACCGAAGAGCACCTGGAGCGAGCCGTAGCCGGCGTCGACACCCTGGCAGCGGAGCAGCGCCGGCCGCTCGCCGACCGGGGCGGCGACCCCGTCGATCGCGGTCTCGACGACCTCCGCCGTCGACGCGTCGGCGGCGCGGGCGAGGTCGATGCCACGGCGGCGCGCGATCAGCGCGAGCATGCGGTCGCGGGCGCGCTCGGCCGCCTCGGCGATGCCGCCGGGGATCACCAGCAGCACGAAGAGCATCCCCGCGCCGGTGATGAGCAGCTGCAGCTTGGGGAAGAGGTACCCGGCGAGCTCGACGAAGGCGACGCCGCTGAGCGCTCCGCCGATCGAGCCCAGGCCGCCGATCACCGCCATCGAGAAGACCAGCAGGCTGAGCGAGGTCTCGTAGGTGTGGAAGCCGATGCTGCGCAGCACCGTGGCGTGGAGCGCGCCGGCGACGCCGGCGATGACCCCGGCGACCACGAAGCCGGTGAGCCGGGTGCGCACGGTGGGCACGGCGATCGCCGCCGCGGCGCGCTGGTTGTCGCGCACCGCGATCAGCACGCGGCCGCTCCGGGCGCGGCGCAGCCCCTGCACCAGGAGCACGGTGAGCACGAGCACCCCGAGGCACACCAGGTAGAGCGCGCGCTCGCTGCGCAGGTCGAAGCGGTGCCACAGGACCGGCCGCTCGAAGTCCTCGAAGATCAGGGTGCGAAAGTTCGCCGGGTTGAGGAAGAACGAGTCCACCGCCACCGCGAAGGCGAGCGTGGTCACCGCGAGGAAGAGCCCGCGCACCCGCAGCGCCGGAAGCCCGACGAGCAGCGCCACCAGGCCGCCGGCGACGGCGCCGCCGCCGATGGCGAGGAAGAGGTCGACGTTCCAGCGGCTGATGAGGTTGCCGGCGATGAGCGCGCCGACACCGACGATGCCCATCTGTCCGAGGCTCACCGTGCCGCCCCACCCGGTGAGCACCACCAGCGAGATCGCCACCAGGCCGTAGACCAGCCAGATGCTCGCCTGGTCGAGCTGACTCGGAGTCGCCAGCGCGGGCACCAGCAGCGCCGCCACGGCCACCACCACGATCGCGAGCGCGCGGCTCGCGCGCACCTCGGGCAGCGCGCGCAGGGCGGCGGCGATCGGGCGTGCCCCGGAGGTGATCGACCAGCTCGAGAGGTCGGCGTCGACCCGGCTGGTGCGGCGGTGGCGCACCAGCAGCGCGACCATGATCACGGCGAGGAACACCACGGTCTCGGTCGCCTGCTTGTCGACGTTCCAGCGCACCACCTGGTCCAGGACGCCGAGGCCGACGCCGACGACGAACGCGGCGGGGAGCGACTCGAGGTCGGCGACCACCGCGGCGGCGAGCGCGGGCAGCAGCAGGGTCGCGCCCGCGGCGGCGTCGATGGTGAGTCCCGATCCGGGAGCGGTCAGCGTGACGGTGAGCGCCGCGAAGCCGCCGGCGACGAGCCAGACCAGCAGCGACAGCCGTCCCACCGGGATGCCGAGCAGACGGGCGCGGTCGGCGTTCTCGGCGATGCCGCGGATCGCCATGCCCGCCTCGGTGCGCAGCAGGAACCAGGAGAGCGCCGCGAGCACCGCGGGCACGACCGCGACGATGAGCAGGTCGTTGCCGGTGATGATGACCGGGTCGATGTTGATGCTGAACCGGGTCAGCGGCGTCTCGAACCCGCCCACCAGCGAGTTGGTGCCGAGCAGCTGCGGGATGAGCAGCTCGACGCCGCCGAGCAGCTGCGCGAGGCCGATGGTGGCCACGGTGAGCACCAGCCGCGGCGCGTTCTCGAAGCGCCGGATGACCAGCCGCTCGACCAGCCCGCCGACGGCCACGCCGGTGGCGAGCGCCACCAGGATGGCGAGCGGCCAGGGCAGGCCGTGGCCGAGGTGCAGGCCCACCGCGAGCGCCGCGCCGACGCCGCCGATGGCGCCGTAGGCGAAGTTGATCGCCCGCGTGGCCCGGTAGGTCAGCACCAGGCCGACGGCGAGAAGCCCGGTGCCGGTGCCCAGGATGGCGCCCTGCACCACGATGCCCAGCGGCACCTGGCTCGGTGCCACCCGCGTCGCCAGCAGCACCGCGACGGCGGTGGCGGCGGTGCAGGCGGCCGCGATGCGGCGGCGGCTCACCGGAACACGGGAGGATCGCCCGCCGGAACCTGCCCCAGGCGGTAGCGCTGGCCCGAGGTCGCGTACGCCCCCTGCTTGTCGTTGTACGAGGAGGTCCGGTTGGGATCCCACCAGATCTCCTTGTAGTCCTGCGTCGGGGTGTAGTGACCGGGCCCGAAGCCCCAGGTGCCCGCCTCGCCGGTGCCGCCGGGATACGAGAACATCCCGCGCTCGAAGTTCAGCGGGGTCAGGGTGGGGCCGGCGAGCTCGATGCCCATCGCCAGCATGTAGAGCTGGTAGTAGATGAGCTCGACGCTGTGCGCCGGCTCGTCGCCGCGCACCGCCTTGTAGGCGTTGTAGCCGAGGCCGGCGCGCTCGGGCAGCTGGGTGCCCAGGGTGCTGATGCCGAAGGCGTGCGCCCACTCGGTCTGGTCGTAGAGCTGGCCGGCGACGTCGGTGTCGGTGAAGGCCGTGCCCTGCACCAGCCACTCGGGGTAGTAGCTCTGCTCGTGCGCCTTGGCGGTGAGGAACACCGGCAGGATCGGATCGCACGCGCACGCCACGGAGGTGACCCCGGCCGCCTTGAGCTTGGCGACGATGCTCGCCGCCTGGTTGGAGAGGCTGGCGAGGTCGAGCGAGTAGTTGAC
The DNA here is from genome assembly GCA_036269455.1 of Candidatus Dormiibacterota bacterium. Taxonomy (GTDB): domain Bacteria; phylum Chloroflexota; class Dormibacteria; order Aeolococcales; family Aeolococcaceae; genus CF-96. Next base: position 4,730 of record DATARS010000022.1, read on the forward strand.
CGTGAAGGCGTCGTTGCCGGCGGCGTGGAGCTGGTTGAGGCCGTCGTGGAGGCACTGCTGGTACTCGGGGTTGTCCGGCACCACGATGCCGATCTTCCGGGTCTTGTTGGCGAGGTCGCCGCCCGCGTACTTCGCCGGCCTGCCCGCGATCCGCTTGTTGAACCAGTCGCTGTTGCTCTGCGCGACCAGCGAGCAGTCGGTGAAGCTGCTCCAGGCGTAGGGCCGGCGGTCGAGGAACCACTGGCGCGACATGTACGGGGCCCCGAAGGCGAGCACCTTCTGCCGTGCCAGCGCATCGGAGTAGGGCTCGCTGAAGCCGGTGACGTCGCCGAAGGCGCCGACCTCGCTCGCCACCTTGATGGCGTCGGCGTTGGCCTGCTCCTGACCGGCGCCGAGCAGCTCGCGGGTGAGCGCGCCGTGGCCCTGGAAGGGCACCAGCTTGATCTTCCGGCCGTAGAACTGGAAGCGCGAGTTGAAGTAGTCGACCAGTCCCTGGGCGGTGCGCATCGCGTCCTCGTTGCTGTCGATGAGGTCCGACCCGGCGATCTTGGCGATGGTGGAGGAGAGGTCGGGGTCGGCGGTGAGCCGCATCGCGATGGTGATCGTGTCCTTGCTGACGCCGCGGCTGGTGGCGCCGCCGTTGTCGCCGCTGAAGAGCACGCACGGCGGCGAGTAGGGATCGCCGGGGACCTGCTGATGGCGGTCGGTGCAGCCGCTGGTGTGGCCGGCGGCGACGCGCCGGGTCACCGAGGTGCCACCGCTCCCGGTGGTGGTCGAGGGTCCCGTCGCCGGCGCGCCGGGGACGACCGCTCCCGTCCCCGGGGCGGTGGTGCTCACCCCGCCGCCGGTGGCGCCGGCGTCGTGGATCACCGTCTGCTCGCGCGCGATGGTGGGGACGAGCGTGACCATGAGCGCGAAGGCGGCGGTCATCGCCAGCAGCGGGCCGTAGCCGCGCAGCAGCCGCCGCTCCGGCCCGCGCAGGCGGCTGTCACCGTTCACGAGCTCACCTCCCCGATGCGCCGGCGGCGGAGCATCAGCACCGCGTCGCCGGCGAAGAGAACCAGTGCGATCGCCAGCCCCGTGATCGCGGCGATGCGCGCGAGGTCGTGCACGCTGCAGCCGCTGCTCCCGAACGAGCCGGGGGTGACGCAGGTCGCCGAGGTGTGCCCGGCGGTGGCCGGGGAGATCACCGTGGTCGCCGGCGGCGCCTCGGGCGCGGGCGGCGGGGGCGGCGCCGGCGTGGTCACCAGGTCGGGCGGCGTCGTGTCGGTGATGGTGGAGCCTCCCGGCGGTGTGAACGGCAGGATGTTGCCGAAGGGGTTCTTGTAGGCGACGCCCTCGGTGGTGGCATGGACGCCGCCGAGCTCGACGTCGAGACCGCCGGTGCCGGTGAGCCCACCGGCGGCGATGTCGGTGACGAGCAGGCCGGCGTTGGCGAGCGGGCCGAGGCCGCTGCGCGGGTCGTTGCAGTTCTGGGGGTCGCCCTTGAGCGCGGCGACCATGGCGTCGCGCGCGGGCTGGGTCGATGCCAGCGCCGAGCCGAGCGGCGCGGAGAGCTGGGTCGTGCCGCCCATGCTGATGCGCAGCGGGCCGACGTCGACGGTGCCGTCCGCGAGCGTGCGCGTCACCGGCGGGGTGAGGTGGATGCCGAACGCCTTCAGCACGTCGTTGGCCTGGTCGAGCGAGGCGACCGCCTGCTCGGCCGGTCCGGGCGCGGCGCCGCCGAGCAGGTCGGCGGGCAGCGGCTGGCCGCCGATCGTGATGCTGCCGATGTGGAAGCCGCCCTGGCTGATCTTCGCGTTGCCGGTGTGCTGGGTGACGTCCCAGGTGAGGCCGCGCAGCTGGACAGCGCCGCCGCCCAGGCTGATCGAGGCGATCGATGCGTCGGCGTGCGCCTCGCGTCGCACCCCGGGGATCAGCCGGGTCTCGGCGTGGCTCACCGCGCCGGCGACGGTCAGGACGCCGGGGAGGTCGAGGCTCACCGCCGAGGCGTCGGCGCTCGACCCGTTGGGGTGCGCCGCCGCGGTCTCGGTGCCGCCCGCGGCGATGCCGCCGCCGGCGAAGCTGTGGGTGGCGCTCGAGGGCCCGTGGCTGGAGTTGGCCTGGACCGGCTGGGGCAGCTGGTCGGGCTTGAACGGCGGCTGCTGGCCGCAGGCCGCGACCGTGGTCAGGACCAGGCCGAAGATGCCCAGGTCGAGCGCCGTCGCCTGCGAGCGTCCCTCGGTGCCCTGGTAGGACGCGAGGGAGTCGCCGGTGGCGATCGCGAAGGTCAGCCCCCCGGTGTGCGGCGCCAGCCGGATGGTGGTGCCGCGCGCCGCGCCGCTGCCGTTGATGAAGCCGGTGTCGCTGCGCGCGCCGGCAGCCTGAGGGATGACCAGGGTGATCAGCCCGGTGGTGCCGAGCAGAGCCGCCAGTATTCGGAGCTTGGGCTGCAAACCGTCCTCCCCTTCCGCGCCATAGCGCTCAATCTATCCCACCTACGAGTCGCGCTGCCACCATCAACTGTGAAAGCGACCCGAGGGGGACGGGGGAGGAGGTCCGGCGGCGCCGGGAGGACCGACCTCCCGGCGCGTCGCCAACCGGCGGACGAGCCGGACTAGATCTCGCGGATCCTCTTGTACCGCGCCCAGTCGCGCGGGAGGGTGAACAGCTTGACCACGCCGGACAGGGCCATCACCGTCACGATCCCGACGCCGGCCAGCAGCTCCAGCGGGTAGACGATGAACTTGTTCTTCTTCCAACCCACGGCCAAGGCCCTCCCAAACCGCCGGCCGCGGCGAGCGCCGGGTTCCGGTTCTCCCAGTCATAGCACGCCGTTCGGGGCAATGGGGGAATTGGACCTGTAATTGCGGCTCCCGGGGTAACGGGCGGGGGATGCCTCTCCCCCGGGAGTCAGAAGCCGATCATCCCCTTCAGAGTGGGATCGACGACCGCCGTGGTGAGCTGCTCGCACCACTGGCAGACGAACTGGACGCGGCGCATGCCGCGCTGCACCTGACGCGCGTTGGGCCAGCCGCAGCGACCGCAGTTCACCCCCTGGACGTAGACAGGCTCCATCTCGGGGGCGCCATCGTCGGCGTCACCGTGGGGGGGATCCATGGAAGGAGCCTACGCGGATCCCGACTGCCTGGCAACCGTGGTGAGGCGGCGGAGGGCAGGCCTCCGCCGCCTCGTTGGGGACGCCCTTTCGGCGCTACCCCTGGCCGCTCAGAGTCCGAGCCCGAGCAGACCGCCGTGCGAGGAGGACGGCGCGCTGGCGGACCCGCCGCCACCGAGCAGCAGGGTGGTGATGGACTGGAGTGCGTTCTGGGGTGTCGTGCCCGAGCTCGAGGAGGCCGGAGCCCCCAGTGGCAGCGACGGAGGCGCCACCGGCAGACCGGGTCCGGACTGCGCGGGCGGTGCGGGCGTCGCCGCGGGGGCGCCGCCCAGGGCCGCGATCAGCGCGGCGATGTCAGGGGTGCCGCGGCCGGTGGTGTAGTCCCAGCCGGGGGTGGCCATGTACAGGCCCTGGAATCCCTCGGTGATGTCGTGGAACACCGACGCGGGGAGCTTGTACAGGGCGGGGTTGGCGAAGCCGAGCGTGCCCCTGTTCGCGGACTGCGCGCGGGTCCAGATGCCGAGCCAGGCCGGCGAGCTTGCGCTGGTGCCGCCGATGGAGAGCTGCTTGCCGTTGACGATGACCGCGTAGCCCGAGGCGGGGTCCGCGTCGAGGCTGACGTCGGGCGTTCCGCGGTTGATGCCGAGGAAGCTTCCGCCGGCGTTCGACTGCCACGACGGGGTCGGCTCGAAGAGCGCGATGCCGCCGCCGCCCGCCAGCCATGCGACCTCGTGGGCGCCGCCCTTGCCGTCGGGGGTCAGGGTGGTGCCGCCGACGCTCACCGCGTACTGGCTGGCCGCCGGATAGTTGGGTCCGGGCAGGCCGATCGGCAGCCCGTTCTGGGAGACGAGGAACGGGCAGAACGAGCCCGTGTCACCGCTCGATGAGAAGAGCGTCTGTCCCTGCGCGACCGCCTGGGCGAGCGCGGTGTCGGCGGCGGTCGCGAAGCCGCTGACGTGGGCGAGCGACTCGCACTCGCCGAAGCTCGCGCTGGCCTGCGCCGCGCGGTTGTCGGTGACCCACTTGTTGATCTCGGCGATGATGTCCTCGTCGCTCAGCGACTTCGCCTGGTAGACGAGGAGGTTCGCCGCCGCGGGCGCGAACGCGGTCGAGTACTGGGTGTCGAGATCCCACTCGGGGGCGCCCGCGGTGTCGCTGAACGGTCCGTTGCCGACGGGCACGGTGGTCCAGGGCACGTGCGGCAGGCCGAACTGGTTCTCGAACTGCAGCAGGTCGGCGCGCGGCTGGGTCAGGTCACCCTCGGCGAGGATCGCCAGGGTCTGGCCGAAACCGTCGCCGTGCGCGGTCGGATGCGGCGCCGGAGCGTTGTAGAAGGAGTTGAACTCCTTCGGCCCGTATCCCTTGAACGAGCTGCTGGCCGCCGGCGCGACGCTGCTGGTGGTGTGGGTGAGGGTGAGATTGTTGAGACTGCTCAGCCCCAGCACCGCGGTCACCCGCCCGGCGAGCTGGGCGGGGAGGCTGACCGCCGACGACGGCGTGAAGTAGCTGAAGCCGTCGGGGCTCAGCAGGTTCTCGAGGTGCATCCCGAGCAGGCCGCCGACACGGTCGCTCGCGCCGGTCATGCTGACCAGGGTGCGGTTGGGCGACACCGCGACGTTGGTCATCCCCGACGACGCCGCCCACGAGGTGACCGCCGACACCGTGGCGGGATCGGGGGCGAAGCGCTGCGCGAACTGGTCGGGGGTGAGGTAGTGGTGGAACTGCGCGTTCCCCGGGGTGTTCTGCGCTGCGATCAGCGCGTCGAGGCCCGCCCTGTCGCGGAGCGGCAGCGACATCGTCATCTGCAGCGGCCGCGGCACCAGCGGACCGAGGTCGAGAGCGCCGCGGAGCAGGGTGGGAACGGTTCCCAGGACCCCCGCGGCGGGTGGGCTCGCCGCCGAGGCGGCGGTGCTCCGGGCGAGAGAGACGCCCAGCCCGGTCGAGAGCATGGCGACGGCGACGGATCCGATGGCTGCACGCCGGCCCATGGATGCCGGCCCTGCAATGGGGAACATGCCCGCTCCTCATGCGCGCCTCCTCCCGGAGACGCCCCTACCTTGATGGCAGCAACAGAGTTATTGCCCCGTGCAGAGGGTGCACGCGGCATTCACCAAAATCCCCTGTGCGCAGGCTGCATATGCGCTCGGGGTCAATCCAATTCGCCGGACCTCGCCACCCCTGGCTGTCCGACTTGCGGACCAGTATGCACGATCGTCCCGCGCAAGACCACCCTTGTATTTCCGGTGGCCCGCGCCGTGCTCGGGCGGGCCACCGGGCGCCGCCCTACCAGTGGGCGGGGAGCGTGTCGTCGAAGGGCCGGGGGCGCCGGGAGGGGCGGCGCAGGCTGCGGGCCAGCAGCCCGCCGCCGCCGAGGAGGAGCGCGCCGCCCAGAGGCGCGGCGGCGCCGCCGGCGCCGGTCACCGGGATGGCGATGGCGCGCACCGCGCGCACCGGGGTGGGAGGCGGCGCCGGAGCCGGAGGCGGCGGGGCCGCGGCCACCGGTGGCGCGGGGGCCGGCGGCGTGGCACTGGTCACCACCGCGGTGACCGGGGCGGGTGCGGATTCGCCGCCGTGTGCCGCCGGGACGGCGCCGGTGGCCGGCGGCTGCGCCGCGACGACGGCCGGCGGGGCGGGCGGGGCCGGCGGGATCGCGGCCCGAACCGCCGCGGCATGGGCGGGCCGGGCCGCCGGTTGGACGGCGCTGTGGGGCGGTCCCCCGGCGAGCGCGGTGGTCACCAGCGCGCCGCCGCCGAGCAGACCGGCGGCGGCGACGGTGAGCAGGGTCCCACCGGTGGCGGAGAGCACGGCCCCCACCCCGATGCAGACCCCGCGGGGCGCGAGCGGACGCTGTCGACGGAGTCGGCTGTCGCCGTGCGGCATTTCCCTTCCCTCGTGTGTGACGCGTGCAGGACGTGTGAAGGCCTGAGCACCTTAGGGCGTTTGTGCCGTATCCGTCAAGTACCCCGCTCCCCGCGAGCGCGGCGGGCGAGCCGGTCGGCTCAGCCGGTCATGCCCGCCATCTGGAGCAGCCCGACCATCCCACCCTGCGGGTCGGTGATCAACGAGAAGCGCAGCCCCTCCTGGATGTCCATCGGCGGCACCATCACCGTGCCGCCGAGCTCGGTGGCCTTCGCGGTGCTGGCGTCGCAGTCCGCGGTGCCGATGTACACGACCCAGTGGGGGGGTACCTGGGCGGGGATCTGCGGCCCCATCGGCATCATCCCGCCGATGCTCTGACCGTCCAACTTCCACTCGGTGTAGGGGACGTCGCCGGTGTGGGTCTCGGCGCCCCAGCCGAACACCTTGTTGTAGAAGGCCTTGGCCTTCTCGACGTCGCGGGTCTGCAGCTCGGTCCAGCAGAGCGCACCGGGCTCGTTGACGAGCTGGGCGCCGATGTGCTCCTGCGCCTGCCAGATGGCGAAGACCGCGCCGGTGGGATCCTGGCAGACCGCCATCCGCCCGGCGGTCATCACCGCGAAGGGCTCCATCATCACCGTGCCGCCCGCCTCCCTGACCTTCCTGGCGGCGGCGTCGGCGTCCTCGACGGTGACGTAGCTCATCCAGGAGGTCGGCTGGCCCTGGGTGGGGCCCATGCCCGCGACCAGCTTTCCGTTCTTCGCGAGCATCGTGTACCCGCCCGCCTCCGGCTCCATGACCTGTGTCGCCGTCCAGCCGAACAGGGCGGTGTAGAAGGCGGTGGCGGCGGGGATGTCGGTGGTGCTGACATCGGCCCAGCTCGGAGTCCCCGGCTTGTGCGACGTGACCTCGCTCATGGCGTCTCCCATGCAACACGGCGCCCGGCACCCCGAGGGGAGCGGCGGGCGGGAGTCTAGTCCCTGGTTCCGCGACGCCTGGTTAAGTGTGGGTGTCCCGCCTTAACCCCGGAGCCTCCACACCCGAACCGACGTTCGTGCTATAACCCGGCCATCGAGCAGCTGTTCGGTGATCCTGAGAGCGGGGTGGTCCACCGGCTCGTCCGACGCCGGCGCACGGTCCACCGAGGCGAAGCCTCCGCGATCTCCCGACTTCAGCGGCACCTCCAGAACGTGGAGCTTGCCGCAGGGGGTGCGGCGGCGGAGCTGCTCGGCCTCCTCGGTGAGAATCGTCGGGAAATGCGCGCCGGCGACCTCGAGGTGCTCGAGGACCTCGCCGACCGCATGGGCGAGGCGCGCGCCGCCGCCTGGCGCGGCGGGCAGGACCTGGTCCGGCTGCGCTCGAGCCCGCCCGCCCGGTAGTCCGGTCAGCCGTTCCCGGCGGCGGCGCTGGGCTGGAGCAGCTCGGCGATGAACGGGCTGGGCCGGTTGGCGTCGGTGAGCACCAGCACCTGCTCGCGCGCCCGGGTGATGGCGACGTGGAGGATGCGCCGCTCCTCCTCCTCGTCGCCGGCGAGGCGGTGGGGGAGCATCCCGCGGCGGACGTCGGCGACGCACACCATGTCCCACTCCTCGCCCTTGACCCGGTGCACCGTCGAGAGGGTGACGCCCGCGGCGCCGCCGCGCCCGAGGTGGTCGCGCAGCCACCCCTCGAAGGTCGCCGGCGCGGTGTGCAGCGGCGCCAGCGCGTCGAGGGCGTCGAGGTCGTCGAGGTGCGACTCGCGCTGCATCCCGCCGGAGTCGAGGCGCTGCATCGACCGCTCCAGGCCGACGTGGCGCACCGCCGCGAGCGCGCCGGCGGTGGTGCCCTCGGTGACGGCGTGGTACAGGGTGCCGACGTCCTCGATCAGCCCCCACAGCCGGCTGCGCTCGCGGTCGTCGAGCCAGCGGCCGAGCTCGCGCAGCTCGCGGACCGACCAGTGGGGGCGGCGCCCGAGCCGCTCGAAGAACTCGCGTCCCAACCCCCGCAGCGGCCGCCGGGCGATCTCCTCGACGTCGTGGCGTGACATCCGCTCGGGGTCGGCGCCGAGGCGCAGCAGTGCCAGCGCCGAGCGCACCCCGGTGCGGCGCAGCACCTCGCCGTGGACCGCCGGGATCAGCGGCACCCCGGCGGCGCCGAGGGCGAGCTGGGGGGCGAGCAGGGCGGCGTTGACCCGGGCGAGCACGGCGATGCTCGACGGCGCGGCGCCGGCGTCGATCCACTGCCGCACCGCCGTGACCACCGCCGCGGCGCCGCCGTCGGACGGATGCCGGCGGATGCGCAGCGCGTGGGGATGCCCGCCGCTCCGGCCCGGCCGCACCGTCTTGGGAACCCGCACCCGGTTGTGGCCGAGCAGGGTCGCGGCCGCGGTCACCACCGCCGGCGGGCAGCGGTGGTTCACCTCGAGGGCGTGCTCGGCGGCGCCGCCGAAGAGCTCGCCGAAGTCGATGAGGAAGCGCGGGTCGGCGCCGGTGTACCCGTAGATGACCTGGTCGTCGTCGCCCACCCCGAACACGTCCATCGCCGGGGCGGCGAGGATGCGGACGAGCAGAAGTCGCAGCGGGGTGAGGTCCTGGAACTCGTCGACCAGGAGGTGGCGGCAGCCCGCCTGCCACGCCTGGCGCAGCGCCGCGTCGGCGAGGAGCAGCTCGCAGGCGCGGTAGACCTGCTCGTCGAAGTCGGCGAGGCCGCGCTCGCGGAGCTCGGCGCGGTACTCGTCGAAGGCGCGGGCAAAGCCGGGAACCTGCTCGGACGCCGCCTCGACCTCGCGGGGGTCGCGCAGCCCCTCGCGGGTGACCTGGAGGGCGTCCAGGTAGGGGCCGATCGGATCGGTGTTGGCGCGGCGGTCGAGCTGCGGGCAGTGGTGGGCGAGGATGTCGCGCACCTCGGGCTCGGTGATCAGCCGGACCCGCGGCTGCGCGTCGCGGACGATCGCCCAGCCGAGCGCGTGCAGGGTCTGGGTGCGCGGCGCGAAGTCGGCGCAGCGCCGGGCCATCTCCTCCTGGGCCCGGCGGTTGTAGACGACGCCGAGCACGGTCTCGCGCTCGACGCCGCGGTCGACGATCAGGTGGCGCAGACGCTGGGTGAGCACCCGGGTCTTCCCCGACCCGGCGGGGGCAACGATCCGCGCCGGACCGCCGGGGTGGGCGACGGCGGCTCGCTGGTCGTCCGCGAGGTCGGCGCGTGGCGGCCGCGGCGCTGGCGCGGTGCGCAGCCAGCCGGCCCGCACCGACTCGGCGTGGACGGCGGCGGCACCGAGCGCCCCGGGGTCGAGCGGCTGTCGCGGCCCGCCGTCGATCCAGGCGGGTCCGCCCCCGGGGAGGAGGATGTCGGCGGGACCCTCCGGGGTGCGCGCCCCGCCGTGCTCGGCGGCCCGGACCGACCACCACCACACCGGGGCCCGCCCGCCCCGGGCGTCGTAGTTGTTGCTCCAGACCAGGTGGGCGAGGCGGTCGGTCCAGGGGACGAAGCGGGCGCCGAGCTCCCAGAGCGGCAGGCTCCAGGTGCGCGGGGCGCGGAGGCGGTCGCGGTCGACCTCGAGGCGGACCGCGACCGGCCGCCGCCGCACCCAGGCGAGGTGGAGCCGCTCCAGCGTCGCGGTGGGCTGGGCGAGGTCGGTCTCGCCGACGATCATCTCCGGCGCGCCCCGCCAGGGATCGGGGATGGGGTCGTGGGGGCCGACCACCACCCCGCGGCCGAGCGCGGCGGGCCCGGGGACGGGCGAGGTCGCGTCGAGCGAGGGGAGGCGGATCGGCGGCGCCGGGGGCAGCGTGCGCGTTGTGGCCAGCCGGACCTCGAGCTCGGCCGCGCTCGGGGTCTCGCCGAGCAGCGCCCGCCCCGCGCCGGTGATGGCGATCACCCCTGGCCCCACCATCTCGGCGAGCCCCTGCCGGGTCAGCAGAGTGCGGGCGTGCCCGACGGTGAATCCGAACCGGGTCTCGCGCGGGTTGCCGCCCACGGTCGCGGCGAGGTCCTCATCGGAGAGACGGAGGTGCTCGGCGAGCACCCCGCGGAGGTCGCGCAGCGGGTGGCGACCGCCGTCGGCGATGGCGGTGAGCAGCGCGGCGGCGACGGCACGCTCCGGCGGCAGCGGCATGGCGGGGGAAGCATAGGGGCGCGGCGGTGGGGCCGGCGGCGGGCTACTCCGGCGGCCGGCCCCCCCGCCGCGCCCGTGCGCTGACCCGGCTCAGCACCTCGTCGCGGCGCGCCGACCGGCAGATGCTCAGCGCGTCGGTGTAGGCGTCGAGCAGCGGCAGCTGCACCTCGTCGACGAGGTCGAGGAGAGGGTCGACGAACGCCGCCTCGCGCGAGGCGGCGACGGTCATCGCCACCGCCCGGAAGAGGTCCGGGTCGTCGATGCCGCGGAGCAGCGCGGCGAGCGGCCCGGCGAGCTCGGTGCGCACCTCGGCGATCACCGTCTCGGCGGCGGCGAGGGTCTCCACCGGGCGGCCGTCGCCGAGCCGAGCCTCCGCCCGCAGCGCCCACTCCGAGGCGGGCATCACCCTGGCGAGCTCGCCCTCGACCTCGGCGGCGACCCCGGGCTGCTGGGCGCCCATGCCACGGCCGTCGAGCCACTCGCGGAGCAGAGCGTGGTCGCCGTGGAGGGCGAGGATGCGGGTCGCGGTGGCGTGGGGCTCGACGTTCGGCGGGTCGGGGTCGTGGAGGCGTTCGGCGGCGATCCACCGCGCGGTCTCGTGGTCGACGCGCTGGAGCGCGAGCAGGGCGAGGCCGCGCATCTCCGCCGAGGTGTCGACGCCGGTGTCGCGGCAGTGGGTGCGCGCCGCCTCGACGAAGAGGTCGCGGTCGCGCCCCTCGGGCTCGCGTCCCAGCAGCCGCACCGCCATGGTGCGCACCACCCCGCTGCGGTCGAGCTCGGCGTCGCGCAGCCGCGCGTACGCGGCGCGCAGCGCCTCGCGCTCGGCCGCGCCGGGGACGCCGTCGTGGGCGAGCATCCCCTCGAGCTCGCTGCGGATGCGCGCCGCCTCGCTCGATCGCGACGCCATTCAGAAGATGAGGTTCACGGGGTCGCTGGGGGCGTCGGTGAGGAACTGCCGCATCGCCGTCCACAGCGCCGCCACGCTCAGGGTGCGGCTCGGCGGGCCGCTGTATCCCGCCACCGTTGACGGCGTCTCCATGTAGGTGACGGTGTCGAGGGCGGGGTCGCCGTGGCTGAGGTCGGCGGCGAAGATCGTGATCATGTGGGTGGCGTTCCAGCCACTCCACCCCGGCATCGTCCTGGTCATCGTCTGCACCATCACCGGCGAGCCGTGTCCGAGGAGGGTGAGCGCGACCGGGTCGGAGAGGTCGGAGCGGATCGCCTCCTCCACGGTGCTCACATCGGTCGCGTGGACGCCGCGGTAGAGGTCGTGGCCGAGCAGCGGCTGCACCGTCCCCGCGAGCAGGCGGTTGATCGCCGCCACCGCCTGGGCGCCGGTCTCGCCGCTGTTCGGGTCGAGCCCCGCGGTGCGCGCCACCGTCTCGACGTCCGGCGTCTGGGCCAGGAACGCCGAGAGCAGCACCTCGGTGGCGCCGGCGCCACAGTAGTTGCGGTGGGCGTGGTCGTTCGGCTCGCGGAAGGGGCGCACCGCCACCGAGGCGACGTCGGGCGGCGGCGCCGCCGGCGCGGTGGCGAGGTCGGGGACGAGTCCCGACGTGCCGGGCAGGCCGACGTCGGGGGCGATCGACGCGGTCGTCGAGGGCGGTGTCCCGCAGCCGCCGAGCAGCACCAGCGCGGCGAGCAGGGGAACGGCGGACACCGTGCGTATCATCCGGGCATGCCAAGGGCCATATGGAGAGGCACCATCAGCTTCGGCCTGGTGGTCATCCCGGTGCGTCTCCACGTGGCGACCGAGGACCGCTCGTCGGTCGCCCTCCATCTCCTCTGCAAGAACGACGGCACCCGGCTCCGCAACCTGCGCTGGTGTCCCACGGAGAACCGTGAGGTGCCGTGGAACGAGGTCGTCCGAGGATACGAGATCGCCCCCGACGAGCACGTCGTGCTCGCACCCGAGGACCTCGAGCGGCTGCCCCTGCCCTCGGCGCGGACGATCGAGATCCACCAGTTCTGCGACCGCGCCGAGGTGCCCGACCTCTACCACGACCGCGCCTACTACATCGAGCCCGACGAGGCCGGGCGCAGGGCCTACGCCCTGCTCCGCACCGCGCTGGAGCGCACCGGCCGGGTCGCCATCGGCAAGGTGGCGCTGCGCGACCGCGAGCACCTCGCCCAGATCGAGGGCCTGGGCGATGCGCTGGTGCTCGAGACGCTGCACTGGCCGGGCGAGGTGCGCGACACCGGCGCGCTGAACCTGCCCGACGCCGGCGGAGTGAAGGACGCCGAGCTCGACATGGCGCTCACCCTCGTCGACAGCCTCACCCGGGGCTTCCAGCCCGACGAGTACCAGGACGGCTATCGCGAGGCGCTGCTCGCCCTGGTCGCCGAGCGGCGCGGCGAGGGCAGGGTGGTCCAGCCCCCCGCGGCCGAGCCCGCGAAGGTGGTGGACCTGATGGAGGCGCTGCGCGCCTCGGTCGAGGCCACCCGCGCGCGCGGCTCCGGCTGAGGTGGCCCACGACCTCGACCTCGTCATCGTCGGCATGGGGTCGGGGGGCATGGTCGCCGCCGAGTTCGCGGCGAGCCTGGAGCTGCGCATCGCCGTGGTCGAGCGGGGCCGGCTCGGCGGCGACTGCCTCTGGACCGGCTGCGTCCCCAGCAAGACGCTGATCGCCTCGGCGAAGGTCGCCCACCACATGCGCACCGCCGGCCGCTACGGGATCACCGCGGTCGAGCCCGAGGTCGACACCGCGGCGGTGTGGCGCCGGATCCGCGCCGTCCAGGACGAGATCGCGGCGACCGACGACAGCCCGGAGAGGTTCACCGGAATGGGGATCGAGCTCGTCGCCGGCGCGGCGCGGCTGGCCGACCCCCACCAGGTCGCGGTGGGCGACCGGGTCCTCGACACCCGCTATGTGCTGCTCTGCACCGGCGGCCGCCCCGCGGTGCCGGCGGTCGAGGGGCTGGAGGAGGCGGGGTACCTCACCAGCGAGACGTTCTGGGACGTGGAGCGCGTCCCCGAGAGCCTGGTGGTGATCGGTGGCGGGCCGATCGCCATCGAGCTGGCCCAGGCGATGCGCCGGCTCGGCGTGCCCGTCACCGTGCTCCAGCGCGGGCGGGGCATCCTGCCCCGCGACGAGCCCGAGCTCGTCGGGGTGCTCACCGGGGTGCTGCGCGAGGAGGGGATCGACCTGGTGCTCGAGGCCCGGGTCGAGCGGGTGAGCGTCGAGGGCGGCCGCAGGGTGGTCCACGGCAGCGTCGCCGGGACGTCGCGGCGGTGGGAGGCGGCAGAGATCCTGCTCGGCGCCGGCCGCGTCCCCAACGTCGAGGGGCTCGGGCTCGCCGAGCTCGGGGTGGAGGTGGCGCCGCGCGGGGTCGTCGTCGACGAGCGGCTGCGCACCGCGGTTCCCTCCGTGTACGCCGCCGGCGACGTCATCGGCAGGGAGCTCTTCACCCACGCCGCCGGCTACCAGGGAGTTCGTGCCGTCCGTGACATGTTCTTCCCGGGGAAGGGGAAGGCCGGGGCGCTCATCCCCTGGTGCACCTTCACCGACCCCGAGCTCGCCCACGCCGGGATGACGGTGGCGGAGGCGCGCGCCGCCCACGGCGACGCCGTCGAGGTGCACCGCCACCCGCTCGCGCACAGCGACCGAGCCCGGGCCGACGGCGCCACCGAGGGGGCGATCGTGGTGGTGACGGTCCACGACCGCATCGTCGGCGCGCACATCCTCGCGCCGGCGGCGGGGGAGATGATCGCCGAGCTCACCCTGGCCATCGACCAGGGGATGAAGCTCAGCCGGCTGGCGAGCCTGATCCACGTCTATCCCACGCTCTCGACCGGCACCGGCCAGATCGCCGCCGAGGCGGCCTTCGCCGCGGCGCGCCGCTATCACTGGCTGGTGCGGCGTTAGCTGACGGCCGGCACGCCGTAGGGGGCTGGTCTGTGTGGGAGTCGGGGTGGAGCAACCCCCCGGCTCAGACGCGCGGCGCGGGGCCGGTGCGGGCGCGGGCGAAGCGGTGGAGGCCGCCGGTGGCGCGGGGAGCGGTGGGCCGGCCGAGCACCAGTGCGCCGGCGGCCACGAGCGCGAGGGTGGCGATCAGTACCGCCCGGGGACCCGGCGGCAGCGATGGCGCCGCGACGGTGCTCGGCAGCACGGCGGCGCGGTGGTGGCGGCGCGGGTGCACCGGGGGCGCGACGGTCACCGGGGCGATCACCGGCGCGGGCGCCGCCACCGGGGCGGGGGCGGGGGTGGCCGGCGCCGGGACCGGCGCGAGCGGCGCGAGGTCGAGCGGCGGCTGCGTGCCCGGGACCACCACCAGCGCCCCCGCGCCCGGCCGGGTGAGCACCAGCCGGTCGGCGGCCCCGGGGAGCAGGACGAAGGAGAGGGTGCCGCCGTAGACCATGGGGTCCAGGTGGTCGAAGTGGATGGCGGTCCCGTCGGCGGTGAGCGCGGCGACGTCGTGGGTCGTGCAGTCGTAGGGCGGCACGTCGCCGAGCGGTCCGTTCTCCACCGGCTTGAAGGTCTTGGTGGTCGGGCAGGCGATGACGTTCACGACCAGCGGCTTCAGTCCGCCGATGCGGAGGGTCAGGGTGCCGGCGCGGGCGCTGTCGGCCACCGGGAAGCTGAGCCCCGCCACCGCCAGCGCGCCCGGCGGCGCACCGCCGGTGGAGATCGGGGGCGGCGGTGTCCCGGGCGGCGGCGCCGGCGCGGGAGGGGGAGCCGGCAGCGGTGGCGGCGCCGGCGCCGCGGGGGCCGGGGGCAGCGGAAGCGGTACCGGCACGGGCGCGGCCGGCGGCGCGGGGGCGGTGAGGTTGGCGCCACCGGCGCCCGCCACCAGCAGGTCGCCGCTGCCCATGTCCGGCGGCCGGGGCACCGTGCCGCCGGGGACGCCCGCGACCGACCACCAGGCGGTGGCGCTCGGCGCCACGGCCACGACCCGGTGGACTCCGCCGGCGGCGAGCGCGACCGCGCAGACCGACGCCGACACCGCGATCAGCGCGCGCAGCCCTCTCATGCCGGCGCTTCCTCGGTGGCGCCGAGGTACGCCGACACCACCACCGGGTCGGAGAGCACCGCCGCCGGGGTGCCGTCGGCGATCACCCTTCCCAGGTCGAGCGCCATCAGCCGGTCGCACACCGCGTGGATCAGCGGCATGTCGTGGGCGATCACCAGCATCGCGCAGCCGGTCTCGCTGCGCACCCGTCGCAGCAGCGGCGCCAGCTCCTCGGTCTCGCGCTGGGCGATCCCCGAGGAGGGCTCGTCGAGCAGCACCACCGACGGGTTGTGGGCGAGGATCATCGCCAGGTCGACGACCCGCCGCGTTCCGGTCGAGAGCTCGCGGACGAACTTGTCGCGGTAGGCGCCCAGGTTCATCAGCTCGATGAGGTCGGCCACCGTCCAGCCGACCTCGTCCTCCTGCTCCCACACCGAGGGCAGCCCGAGCGCCGAGCTGAGGTGGTCGCGAATGGCGAGATGGCGCTCGAGCCCCTGGGCGAGGTTCTCGGCGACGGTGAGCGAGGGGAAGATGCGCGCGTCCTGGAAGGAGCGGCCCAGCCCCGAGCGCGCCCGCCGCTCCGGCGACCAGCGGCCGACCTCGACGCCGTCGAGCTCGATGCGGCCCTCGTCGGGCTCGAGGAAGCCCGAGACCAGGTCGCAGAGCGTGGTCTTGCCCGAGCCGTTGGGGCCGATCAGGCCGAGGATCTCGCCGCCGCCGAGGCGGAGGTCGACGCCGTCGACGGCGTGGATGCCGCCGAAGGACCGGCGCAGCGCTCGCACGGTGAGCGCCGTCGGGCGCTCGGGGTGCGCCCCGTTCCCGTTGCCGTTGCCGTCGTTCACCACCGCCGGCGCCGGCGCGGAGCGATGGCCGGAGAGGAAGACCGAGCGCACCAGGTCGTCGCGGTGGGTGAGCGAATCGGGTGTGCCCTCGAAGCGGATCTCTCCCTTCTCCATGAAGTAGGTGCGCGAGGCCAGCTCCATCGACACCTCGAGCGACTGCTCGACGAGCACGACGGTGGTGCCGCGCGCGTGGAAGTCGCGCACCTGGGCGAGGAGCTGCCGGACGATCACCGGGGCCAGCCCGAGCGAGAGCTCATCGACGATGAGCAGGCGCGGCTCGGCCATGAACGCCATCGCGAGCGCGAGCTGCTGCTGCTCGCCGCCGCTGAGGTCGCCGGCGCGCTGCGAGAGGCGCTCGCGCAGCCGCGGGAAGGTGTCGAGGACGCGGGCGCGCGCCGTCGCCGCGCGGTCGCGCGGGCGAAGCCAGCCCGCAAGCCGGAGGTGCTCGGCGACGCTCAGCGTCGGGAAGACCCCCCTGCCGCCGGGGACGAGCGCGATGCCCATGCGCGCCGCGGTCTGCGGCCCGGCGCCGGTGATGTCACGGCCGTCGAAGACGACGCGCCCCGCCAGCGGATCCATCAGCCCGCACACGGCCCGGAGCAGTGTCGACTTGCCCGCCCCGTTGGTGCCGAGCAGGGCCACGATCTCGCCCTCGCGCACCTCGGCGTTCACCCCGAAGAGCACCTGCACCGAGTCGTAGGCGACCTCGAGCCCCTCGCAGAGCAGCAGCGGCGCGCCGGCGACGGCCGGGCCATGGCCGCGTCGATGGTGACGCCGGTGCCGCCGGTGCATCCTCCCCCGGTTCACACCTCTGGACGCTGACGCGCCCATGTCGCGGGGGGACTCCCCCCTGCCTCCCCCCTGGCCCCCGTCGGCCACCAGGCTCGGGACCATCAGCCCGCGGCGCCGGGCCACCGCCCGGAGGGCCCGGTCGCGCGCCCCGTAGAGCGCCGAGGCGAGGCCGCCGGGGGCGAGCAGCAGCAGTAGCAGGACGCCGACGCCGCTGGCGAGCACCTGGAGGTCGCCGAGGCCGATCGCCGGTCCGACGTAGCGCAGTCCCTCGTAGTAGAGGGCGCCGAGCAGCGCGCCGGGGAGCGAGGTGAGCCCGCCGACGACCACGAAGACGAAGACCTCGAGGCTGGTGAGCACCCCGAAGGTGGGGCGGTCCACCGCCTGCTGCTGGTAGGCGAGCAGGGCGCCGGCGACCGCGGCGATGAACCCCGAGATGGCGAAGGCGGCGAGCCGGGCGCGGGTCGCGCTGGTGCCCACCGCCTGGGCGGCGGGGAGGTTGTCGCGCACCGCGATCAGTGAGCGGCCCGAGTGGGTGGCGCGGAGCGAGCGCGCGCAGAGCCAGGCGAGCCCAAGCGCTCCGAGGCACACGTAGTAGAAGGCGATGTCGCCGCGCACGTCGATGGCGCCGTAGAGGACCGGCCGGCCCACGGTGACGTCGAGGCCGGGGAGCAGCCAGGACGTGTAGGCGCGGTCGAGCACCACGTTCTGCACCGTCACCGCGAAGGCGAGCGTCACCACCGCGAGGAAGAGCCCCTGGACGCGCAGCGCGGGCAGACCGATGAGCAGCGCGGCGAGGGCCCCGGCGAGGCCGGCGGCGAGGATGGTCACGAAGAAGTCGACGTGGTGGTTCACGGCGAGGCCGCCGGCCACGGCGGCGCCGATGCCGCAGAACGCGAACTGTCCCAGCGAGACCTGGCCGGCCCAGCCGCTGAGGATCACCACCGAGATGCCGACGATCGCGAAGATCACCACCAGCGAGGCGAAGTTGGCGCGCACGCTGCCGACCATCAGGGGCAGGGCGAGGAGCAGCCCGGCCACGGCGACTCGCAGCGCGATGCGTCCCCGGCGCACCTCGGGGAGCGAGCGCAGCTCGAGCGGGATGGGACGGAACTCGCGCAGGGTGCGGAAGCTCGAGATGCCGGTGTCGAAGGCGCGGCTGACGGTGCCGCGGCGGGCGAGCAGGGCGCCGAGGATGATCGGCAGCATCAGCGCGGCGCTGAGGTCGGGCTTGGAGGTGCCGAAGAAGGCGCTCTGATCGATGATCCCGATGCCCATGCCGGCGAGCAGCGCCAGGGGCAGGCTCTCCATCCCCGCGACCACCGCGGCGGCGAGCCCGTAGAGGAGCACGGTGGGGCTGACGCTCGCCCCCGGCGAGAGGCCGGTGACCGGCGCGCGCATGAACACCGCGATCGCCGAGCAGACCGCGGCGACCACCCAGACCAGGGTCGAGAGCCGGCGCACCGGGATGCCGAGCAGGGCGGCGCGGTCGGCGTTCTCGGCCGAGGCGCGCACCGCGACGCCATAGCGGCTGACCCGCAGGAAGACGGCGAGCGCGGCCATCATCCCCACGGCGACGACGAGGATGGCGATGTAGTTGCCGTCGAAGATGACCCCGCCGAGCTCGAAGCGCACGTGGCGGAAGGGGGTGGGGAACTCCGGCGGCGCGAGCGTCCGTCCCGACACCAGCACGGGCATGGCGATCTCGAGCACGGCGAGCACCTGGGCCAGGCCGATGGTGGCGACCGTCGCCACCAGGCGGGGCGAGTTCCGGAAGCGGCGCATCACCACCACCTCGACGAAGGCGCCGACCAGCGCCGCGCCCACCAGCATCACCACCGCGGCGATCCAGTAGGAGACGTGGCGGTCGGTGACGAGCAGCAGCGCCAGCACCGCGGGCACCGCGCCGAGACCCACCTGAGCGAAGCTGATCAGCCGGTCGGCGCGGTACACGAGGATGAGCCCGAGCGCCACCAGGGCGTAGAGGGTGCCGATCACCATCCCGTTGGCCAGGATGCCCACCGGGATGCCGGTCGGCACCGGCACGCCGGCGACGTGGCTGATGCTGCCGCGTCCGAAGAGCAGCTCGTCGACGGCCACGAGCGCGGCGGCGGCGCCCGCGACGCGCAGCGCGGTGCGCACCGGCGCGGGCAGCGAGGCCCAGCGCTCGCGCACGCTCACACCCCCGGCGGGAGGTTGGGCTCGCCGCTGGTCCACTCGCCGTTCTGGTAGCGCTGACCTCCGTTCAGCTGAACGTACGCCCCCGGCTTGCCGTCGAACTCCGAGGTCGCCGAGGCGCTCCAGTAGATTTCGCGGGCGTCGCTGATCCAGGTGTACTTGCCCGGCGCGAAGTGCAGGTAGGGGAGGTGCGGGTCGTGGTACTTGGCCCAGCCGCCGAAGGAGGGGCTGGTGAGCGTGCCCCGCTCGAAGGTCAGCGGGGTGAGCGCCGGGCCCGCCATCTGGAGGGAGTTGGCGATCACCGCGTAGCCGGTCCACCCGAAGGCGGCAAGGGGCACCGGCCCGGTCCCGCCGGTGGCCCGGTAGACCTTGGCGCCGTCCGACTTGTCGACCGACTGGAACGCGGGCAGGTCGCCGATGCCGAAGGCGTGCTGCCACTGTTGGGAGTCGTAGACCCGGCCGAGGATGTCGATGTCCATCAGGAATCCGCCCTCCATGACGTTCTCGGGGAAGTACGCCTGCGAGGTGGCGGCGTGGGTGCCGAAGACCGGGAAGAGCGGGTCGCCGGCCCACATGATGGTGGTGATGTTCTGGCTCTTCAGCTTCGCCATCAAGGTGGTCGACTGGGCCACCGCGGTGCTGGTGTCGAGCGAGTAGAGGGCCATCTGGGCGCCGTTGTGGTCGCAGCGGTTGATCCCCGCCTGGAGCTGGTCGAGCGCAGGCCGGAGGATGTCGAGGTCGTCGGCGACGATCGCCACCTTGCGCGGCAGCCGCTGCAGCAGCGGGTCACCGGCGAAGCGGGCGGGCAGGTTGGCGAGCTTCTTGCACCAGTACTCGGCGGCGAACACCGCCTGCTCGTCCTGGCCCATGAGCAGGCCGTACAGGTAGGGCCGGTGAGCGATGCTGAAGGCGTTGCTCAGGCCCCCAAAGCTGATGATGCCCTTGCGGCTCAGCTCGTCGTAGACCTCGCCGACGACGCCGAACCACATCGCGGCGAAGGGGTGGTACTGCGCCGCGGCGGTGTCGACCTCGTTGCGCAGGCAGGGGATGTCCGGCGGCGCGAACTCGCACTGGCCCTGAAAGACGTCGAAATGGACCTTGCGGCCGTAGAGCTCGTAGCGGGTGTTGATGAAGGTGGTGGCCCGGTCGCGAAAGTCCTGCTCCTGCTGCGGGCTGCTGGAGAGCCCCTGCGACTGGATGATGGCGTCGACGGCGGCGTTGTGCTTCGGATGGTAGAGGACCACCTCGATGCTGGTCCGGGTCACCCCCTGCGAGGTGGCGCCGCCATTGTCACCGCCGCCCCAGCTGGGGGCGCAGGGAGGGGCGATGACCAGGCCGCCGAACTGCAGCCCGCCGGCGCAGTGCTTCGTATCGCCGCCGGCGCGCCCGCCGGTGCCGGGCAGCGCCGTGGTCACCCAGGTCCTGCCACCGACGCCGCCCGCCGTCCCGGTCACGCCCGCGGCACCGCCGGTGGTCGCGGTGCCGCCCTGGTCGGTAGTGGTGCTGTCCGCGC
>DATARS010000023.1:0-45752 GCA_036269455.1 Candidatus Dormiibacterota bacterium
CGCCCTCCGCAACGGCGGCGTCGGCGGCGGCGGCGGTGGAGAACCCCCAGGTGAAGATCGCGAGCCCGAGCCCGATCGCGGCGGTGACCCCCATCGCCACGTAGAGCTCGTGGATCTGTGCGTTCTTCGATCGGATCTCGGCAGCGACCTGGTCGAGCTGACCGGCGATCCGGTCGAGCTCGCCGGCGTTGGCGCCCAGGTCCTTCCGGAGCTGCGCCGCCCAGGCCTGGAAGCCATCGCTCGCCTGGCCGGTCCAGCCGCCGCGGAGGCTGCGCGACGTGGTGCCGATGTCCTGCTCCACGGCGCGCAGCCCGCGGGCGAGCGTGCGCCAGGCCTCGGCCGCCGCTGTGAGCGTCTCGGGGTGACCGCCGGGGTTGAAGATGTCGATCTGGCGTTCAACCTTTGGCGGCGGCGGCGGCGGCGAAGGCCCTGCCGAGGGGCTGGGCGTCGGCGCGGGCACGGGCGGGCTCATCCGCCGCCCACGATGGGACGGTCGGCGGCTGCGTAGTTGTCCGCGCCGGTGCGCAGCTTGGCGGCGGCGTCCGACAGCTCCTTCTCCAGCCTGCCCAGGCCGTCGAGCACGCTGGTCACCGCCTGCTGGTACTGCTGCTCGAGGGCGTCGGAGGGGCCGAGGAAGCCGAAGGCCTGGTTGACGGCGCGTGCCGGCCCGGTGAAGGCGCTCACCAGGCTCGCGATCCTGCCCGCCTGGCTGTCGAAGCCGCCGGCGGCGGCGCGGAGCGCGGCGGGGTCGACGTGAATGCCCGGCTGGGCCACGGCTCAGCCCCCCGACCGCGGCGCCGCCGCCGCGGCGTGCGCCGGGGCGGCGGCGCCCTGGTCGTGGAGCGAGGCCTGGACCAGGCCGCCGACGGCGGCGCCGAGGGCGAGCAGCGCGCTCACCCCGATCCCGGCGGCGAGCCGTCTCAGGGTGCGCTGGCCGGGGACGTCGCCGCCCTGGGAGCCGTGGTCCAGGGCGGTGAGCAGCCGGCGCCGGCGCAGCCGCGCGGCCTCGAGGAGGTCGTCGTCGTCGAGCATGGCCACGGCTCAGCTCCACATGCGTGCGTTGGTGGTCTCCGCCGACGAGTAGTTCTGGTTGGCGGTGCGCAGCGAGATGGCGATCTGCCGCAGCACCGCGTTGAGGTCGGCGATGTTGGTGTCCCAGCGCCGCTGCAGCGCCTGGTAGTCGGCGGCGGCGACGCCCTCCCAGGTCGAGACCAGGGGCGCCAGGTAGGCGCGCAGGTCGGCGAGCTGCTGGTCGATCTGGTTGGCGACCGAGTCGACGTCCGCCGCACCCTCGGTGAGCGTGGCGAAGGTGACGAGGAGATGCCCCGTGTCACTCATGTCGGTCCTTCCCTCAGCCGAGCCGGCCGGTCATGCCGGTGAAGCCCTGCTGGTTGTCGTCCTCGACCCCGGAGTAGTTGCGGTGGGTGACGAGCAGGTCGTCGCCGATCTGCCGGAGCACGGTGTTGAGCTGGACGGCGTCGTCGTGCCAGCGCTGCTTGAGCACCTGGAAGCTCGAGGCGGCGGCGCCCTGCCAGCCCGCGGTCAGCGGCTCCAGCCGGGCCAGCAGGTTGGTGAGCTGGCCCTGGATGGCCTGGTTCACCTCGTGAACGTGGCCGGCCGCGACCTGCATGGTGGGGAGCTCGGTGCGAAACCGACCGCCCCCGGCGTCCTGGGTCATGGGTGTCCTCCTCACGTCCCGGCGCCGACCGGGAGGTCATCGCTCCGCTATGACGCGGGCGCCCCCCAGGTTCCTACGCGCCGGCGCCGCCCTTCCCCGGTGCTTAACCGGGCATTCAGGCCTGGAGCGGCCGGGACGGGAGTGCGTCAGGAGCCGATCGCCTGGTGGACGGAGTGGACCGCGCTGGCGCCCTCGCCGACGGCGGCGGCGACGCGCTTCATCGAGCCGTGGCGGGCGTCGCCGGCGGCGAAGACCCCGGGGATGCTGGTCTCGTAGGGCAGCGGCCGGCGTCCGAGCAGGGCGAAGGCGCCGTCGAGGTGCTGCTCCTCGAGATCGTGGTCGGTGAGCAGGAAGCCGTGGTCGTCGCGCGCGACGCCGTCGAGCCACGCGGTCGCCGGCTCGGCGCCGATGAAGCAGAACAGCCCATGACAGGCCACCGCCGTGCGAGTGCCGCCGCTCCGCTCGCGGAGGGTGATCGTCTCCATTGCGGTGCCGCCGTCGAGCTCCACCACCTCGGTGCCGGTGTGCACCTCGATCCGCGGATCCGCGAGGATGCGGTCGACGAGGTAGCGCGACATCCCCGCCCCGAGGTCTGCGGCCCGCACCACCAGGCGGACGCGCTCGGCCCGACGGGCGAGGAACAGCGCCGCCTGTCCGGCGGAGTTGGCGCCGCCGACGACGGCGACGGGCCGTCCCTCGCAGACGCGGACCTCGAGCTCCGTCGCCGCGTAGTAGATGCCGGCGCCCTCGAAGTCGGCCCAGCGGGCGAGGCCGAGGGTGCGATACCGAGCGCCGGTGGCGGCGATCACCGCGTGGGTGGCGATCTCGGTGCCGTCGTCGAGGGTGACCACCAGCTGGCCGTCGCCGGCGTGCAGCGAGCGCGCCTCACAGGGGCTGTTGATGCGCGCGCCGAACTTCTGCGACTGCACCAGCGCCCGCCCCGTCAGGTCGGCTCCGGTCAACCCTGACGGAAACCCGAGGTAGTTCTCGATCCGCGAGCTCGCCGCGGCCTGGCCGCCGACGGAGACGCCGTCGACGAGCACCGTCTTCAGCCCCTCGGACGCGCCGTACATCGCCGCGGCCAGACCGGCCGGGCCGCCGCCGACGACGAGCAGGTCGAGGACGTGGCCGGGGCATGGGCGGTAGGCGAGGCCGAGTTGCTCGGCGACGACGCCGGGGGTCGCGTGGCGGAGCACGATCCCCGCCGTCACCACCACCGGCAGGTCCTCGGCGGTCGCGTCCGCGGCGGCGAGGAGCGCCCCTCCCTCGGGGGTGTCCACGTCCACCCAGAGGTGGGCGAGAAGCTGGCGGGCGGCCCAGTTGCGCAGCGCCATCGCGCTCGCCGACATCCGGCTGCCGACGATCTCGAGGCTGCGGGCCCCCTCCCCGCTCTTGATGAGCTGGCGCCGGGCCATGTAGGCGCGGAGCACGATGTCGGAGAGCTCGGGATCCTCGGCCATGAGGCGGCGGAAGCGTGCCCGCGGCACCCGGCGCACCCGGCCGTCGACCGCCATGCGGACGGTGAGCGTCGCCGCCTGGTCGGTGAGCGCGCCGAGCTCGCCGAGGAACTGGGGGGCGCCGAAGCGCTCCACCACCCTCTCCGGCGAGTCGGGGGTCGCCAGCCGGATGGCCTCGACCTCGCCGGTGTCGAGCACGACGAAGTCGTAGTCGCGCGCACCCGCCGCGTAGAGCACCTCCCCCGCTCGGAGGTCGACCGGCGGGCCGAGGGCACGCAGCCGCTCCAGTTGCCCGGCCGTGAGCGCCGGGTGCGTCTCCTCCCGCGCCGGCGGCGCCACGGTACTCACGGCGCCGAGTATGTGGGCCGCCGGGCGGCGGGGCAAGTCGCCACACTGTCCGGGCAGCCCGCCGCCGCCCACCAGGAGGAGCGCAGATGCCCGAGCGACATCCCGAGGACCTGCCCTGGAACGACGTCGCCGCGGACAGCGACGACCTGGGAGCCAACCCCGAGCCCGATCCCGCCGAGGTCGACGGCGACGAGGGCGACGAGGTCGACCTCGCCGATCATCCCGTCCCCGACCCGTACGAGAAGTACCACGCCGAGAGCCTCGACCAGCGCCTCGCCGAGGAGGAGCCGGAGGCCGGGTTCCGGACCCAGGACGAGGCGGACGAGGCCGGCGACCTGGTCACCGCCGCCGAGCCCGACGAGGACGTCGACCTCGGTGAGCCGGACCAGGTCGAGCCCTCGGCCCGGGACGACCCCCCGGCCGAGGAGGCGGCCATCCACCTCACCGACCGGCCCTGAGCGACGGCCGGGTCAGGACCCGGCGGCGGACGCGACCAGCGGCCTCGCCCCCGGTCCCCGCCGCCCGACCACATCGCGTGGCGAGGTCAGGGTGTGCCCGGCGTCGCAGACCAGCCCGACGTGCACCGGCGCGCCGCAGTCGCGGTGGTGGACGGTCCTGGCCGGACCGCCAGGACCGCCGCGGTGGCGGTCGCCCCACTCCATCAGGGCGATCACGACGGTCTGCAGCGCCAGCCCGGTCTCGGTGAGCCGGTACTCGTGACGCACCCGCTGCCCGGGCTCGCGATACTCGCGCCGGCCGAGCACGCCCGCGTCGACGAGCCGGCTCAGCCGGTCGCTGAGGATCGGGCGGGGGATGCCGAGGTGGCGCTGCATCTCGTCGAAGCGCCACACCCCGTTGAACAGCTCGCGGAGGACGAGCAGCGTCCAGCGCTCGCCGATCACCTCGATGGTGCGGGCGACCGAGCAGTTCTCGGGGTTCTGCTCGCGCCAGTCCATGGCGGGCAGAATACCATCTGAGTACTCATTTCGGAACCCAGGTCTGGTACGATCCTCTGGGTTCTTGAAGCAGAACCCAGCCCGACGAGGATCCACCGCACCGGGGAGCCGTGACATGGCACTGGCCGAATCGATGGTGTGGGGCGGCGACCCCCAGGTCCCCGACCGGGCCCGCGAGCTCGTGGTCCGGTGGGAGGACCCGCGTGCGACCGCGGGACGGGGCCGCGAGCTGGCGGGGATCGACTTCCTGTGCGCGGTGATGCGTGGAGAGGTCCCGCCGCCGCCGATGGCCGAGCTCATGGGGATGAGCCTGGTCCTGGTGGAGCGGGGGAGGGCGGTGTTCACCGCGATGCCGGGCGAGCAGCACTACAACCCGATCGGGATGGTGCACGGCGGGCTGGCGGCGACCCTGCTCGACTCGGCGATGGGGTGCGCGGTGCAGTCGACGCTCGGCGCCGGCACCGGCTTCACCACCCTGGAGCTGAAGGTCAACTACGTCGGCACGGTGACCACGGCCACGGGACTGCTCCTCGCCGAGGGCCACGTGGTCCACCGTGGCGGGCGCACCGCCACCGCCGAGGGACGGGTCACCGCCGCCGCCGACGGACGGCTGCTCGCCCATGCGAGCACGACCTGTCTCGTCCTCCGCCACGACCGGGAGGAGGGGCCGGAGCGCCCCGCCGCCTGACCCCGACGTGGCTGAATGGGGCCTGAGCAGTCCGCGAGCCGAGGAGAGGGCGCGATGACCGGATCCGAGCAGGCGACCGTCGACACCGTCGCGGGTCCGCGGCGGGTGGTGTCCGCGGAGGAGTGGCTCGAGGCGCGGCGGGCGCTTCTCGTCCGCGAGAAGGAGCTCACCCGGGCGCGCGACGCCCTGAACGCCGAGCGCCGCCGGATCGGGATGGTGCGCGTCGAGAAGGACTACGTGTTCGAGGGTGCGAACGGCCGCGCGAGCCTCGTCGACCTGTTCGAGGGCCGCGGCCAGCTCGTCGTCCAGCACTTCATGTTCGACCCGAGCTGGACCGACGGCTGCCAGAGCTGCTCGTGGGCGGCGGACGAGATCTCCGCAGGGCGGCTGCGTCACCTCCACGACTGGGACACGACGTTCGCCGCCGTGTCCCGCGCGCCGTTCCCGAGCATCGACGGCTACCGGACGCGCCGGGGCTGGACGTTCCCCTGGTACTCGTCGCACGGGAGCGACTTCAACTACGACCTCGGGGTGACGTTCGACGAGGGCCGGGACGCCGCCGTCTACAACTACACGACCCGTGACGAGCTCGAGCGGGCCGGTGCCGACCTCTCGAACCAGCCGGTCGAGCTTCCCGGCCTCAGCTGCTTCCTGCGCGACGGCGACACCGTCTATCACACCTATTCGACCTACGCCCGGGGCACCGAGATGGTCGGCGGCTCCCACTACATCGTCGACCTGACCACCCTCGGACGCCGGCACGCGTTCGAGCAGAGGGACGGGTGAACGCCGCCGACACCCACCTCGCCGCCTCCGACCCGGTGATGGCGCGGCTGATCGCGTCCCGCGGCCCCATCGAGCGCGACGAATCCGGGCCGCCCCCCGACCTCTACGCAGCGCTGCTGCGCGCGATCACCGGGCAGCAGCTGTCGGTGCGGGCGGCGCTGGCGATCCACGGACGGCTGCTGGCGCGCTTCGGCGGCCGGCCGCCGACGCCCCGTGAGCTGCTCGACGACGACCCCGAGGAGATGCGCGCCGCGGCCGGGCTCTCCCGCGCCAAGGTGGTCTCGCTGCGCTCGCTCGCCCAGCACGTCCTCGACGGCGAGCTGGAGATCGGCCGCCTCCGGGAGCTCGACGACGCCGACGTGGCCCGCGACCTGATCGCGGTCAAGGGCATCGGGGAGTGGACCGCTCAGATGTTCCTGATGTTCACCCTGCACCGGCCCGACGTGGTCGCGACCGGCGACCAGGGCATCCGCAACGCGGTGCGGCGTGCCTACGGCCTCGACGCCGTGCCTGATGCCGCCGCGCTGACCACGCTCGCCGAGCCCTGGCGTCCGTACCGCACCCGGGCCTGCCTCTACCTCTGGCGCAGCCTCGACAACGTTCCCGTCGCCTGAGGCGGCGAGGTCAGCGGGGGAGCAGGAGGAGCTTGCCCACGGTGCGGCGTCCCTCGAGGTCCTCGAACGCTGCCGGCGCCTGCTCGAGCAGGTAGCGCCCGCCGATGTGCACGTCGAGCCGGCCGGCGGCGATCCAGTCGAAGATCTCGCCGGCGCGCCAGAGCAGCTCCTCGCGGGTGCGGGTGTAGTGGACGAGCGTCGGACGGGTGACGTAGAGCGACCCCGCGGCGTTGAGACGCTGCAGGTCGAAGGGCGGAACCTGGCCGCTCGACCCGCCGAAGAGCACCACGGTGCCGCGGATGCGGGTGCTGGCGACGCTCTGGTCGAAGGTCGCCCGGCCGACGCCGTCGTACGCGGCGGCGACCCCCTCGCCGCCGGTGAGGTCGCGCACCGCGGGGGCGACGTCGCGCTGGTCGTAGCGGATCACCTCGGCCGCGCCGGCCCGGCGGGCGAGCGCCTCCTTCTCCGCGGTCGAGACCGTCCCGATGGTCCGGCCGCCGCGGATCCCGACCATCTGGGTGAGCAGCAGCCCGACGCCACCGGCGGCCGCGTGCACGAGCACCGTGTCGCCCTGTTGCACCGGGCAGGTGGAGGAGCAGAGATAGTGGGCGGTCAGTCCCTGGAGCATGACCGCTGCCGCAACCTCCTCGGACACCCCGTCGGGGACGGGCACGGCCTCGGCGGCAGCGACCACCACCCTCTCGGCGAAGCTGCCCGGCCCCGCCTTCCAGGCCACCCGGTCGCCCACGTGGAGGTCGGAGACCCCCTCGCCGAGCTCGATGATGCGGCCGGCGCCATCGGAGCCGAGCACGAATGGGGTGGGCCGTGCATAGGCCCCGATGCCCGCGCGCATGTAGACGTCCATGAAGTTGATGCCCGAGGCCGCGACCTCGACGAGCACCTCCGCAGGGCCGGGACGTGGGGGCTCGACGTCGACGACCTCGAGGACCTCGGGTCCGCCGGGCTCCCGCACCAGTACCGCGCGCATCGCATCACCTCCTCGGCTGGCCGCCGGCGATGATGTCACACGGGACCCGACCGTCCCGCTGGCGGGCGCCGGCGGTACGAGACCGCCGGCGCCCCGGTGCGCATTCGTGTGGTTGTCAACCGCTAGCAGCGGTCGCGCTCGGACCACCACCAGTTGCAGTTGGAGCGATGGTCGCCGCCGTCGCCATGGTCGCGGTGGTCGCCGTCGCCGTGACGATCGCCGTGGTCACCGCCGCGGTCGCCGTGATCGCCGCCGCGGTCGCCGTGATCGCCGTGATGGTCGCCACCCGAGTGGTCGCCGCCGTGGCTGTCCACCGACATGATCGCGGTCGGCGATTGGGGAGTCGCCGTCGCGGCGAACGCCGTCGACCCCGTCGAGATGGCCCCGGCCAGGAGCGCCGCAGCGGCGACCCCGGCAACACGCAGTCCCAGAAACATGATGATTTCCCGCCTCCACTCAAGTCAGATCATTGAATTTCAGTACTGAATTGTTCAGTACCGTAACACGCAGGTAGTTCAGCGCGCAAGTTTCGCGGTACGATGCCGGCCATGGGCTCGCACACCGATCTCAGCGACACCGAGCTCGCCGTCTGGAGGGCGTACTCCTCGGCCGCGCGCCTGCTCTTCGCCCGGCTCGACCGCGAGCTCCAGCGTGACGCGCGGCTGCCGCGCAGCTACCTCGACCTCCTCGGTGTGCTCGCCGACGGGCCGGCGCGCGCGATGCGGATGAGCGACCTCGCCGAGGTGACGATGTCCGCTCCGAGCCGGCTCACCCACGCGGTGAGCCAGCTCGAGGCGGCGGGGTGGGTGCGTCGCGAGCGCTGCAACGACGACCGTCGCGGCTGCTACGCGCGCATCACCGACGAGGGGATGGACGTGCTCCGCACCGCGCGCGCCGCCGGCTGCGCCGGGCTGCGCACGCACTTCTTCGAGCATCTCTCCCCCGAGCAGCTCCAGCAGCTGCGCGAGGTGAGCGAGACCCTTCTCGCCCACCTCACCGCGTCGGCAGAACCGGCCTGCGAGCCGGCGGAGGCGGGGTCGCCCCAGGGCGGTTGACCCGCGGCCGGGCTCGGCCGGGATCGGCCATGGCTCAGCCGGGTGGCGCGAAGAACTCCAGGGCGACGTTGTCGGGATCGCGGAACGAGAGCCCCGAACCGTAGTGGGCGTCGACGATGCCGCCGTGGGTGATGCCGAGCTCGTCCAGTCGGGCCTCCCAGCCCTCGAGCTCGCCGCGGTTGGCGCAGGAGAAGGCGATGTGGTCGAGGCCGGGCCGCAGCTCGTCCATCGGGGCGTCGCTCGACGGGCTGGCGTGCTTGTGGATGCCGAGCAGCGTGCCGCCGAGCAGCCAGACCACGTGATGGAACGGACCGGTATCCTCATCGAGCACCGGGTCGGAGCCGACGAGGCGCTGATACCAGGCGCGGCTGCGGTCGAGGTCGCTCACGGTCACCGCGACGTGGGTGATGGCGGGGAAGTCCGGCATGCCTCTCTCCAACTTCTGGACCCGTCGAGGCGGCCGATCCTAGACTGTCCGGCGGGGAGGGCGCAGGCGCAGGCGGCTGGGGGTTCAGGAGAGTGCAGGGCATCGGACCGATCTGGCGTGCGGCCGCACTGGTCACACTGACGGCGGGCGCCGTCATCACCGCCGCGCAGCACCCCGCGGCGGCGCAGGTGCCGCCGCTCCTCGCCGGCACCGAGGCGGAGGCCACCGGCGACCCCGTCGACGGCATGGAGTGCGCGGCGACCGAGTCGCTGCTCTTCCACATTCACGCGCACCTCGCGGTCTTCGTCGACGGCCTGGCGCGGACCATCCCGCGAGGCATCGGCATCCCGGAGCCACGGCGCATCACCTCCAGCGACCAGGGGCCATTCGCGGTCGGGGACAGGTGCTACTACCGCATGCACAGCCACACCGCCGACGGCACCATCCACATCGAGTCGGCGCTGCCCCGGGTGTACACGCTCGGCGACTATTTCGACATCTGGCGGCAGCCGCTGGGACCCGACCGGGTGGGGCCGGCGCGCGGCCGGGTGATCTCCTACGTCGACGGACGGCGGTTCGCCGGCGACCCGCGCGACATCCCGCTGGCCGAGCAGTCGCGGGTGCAGGTCGACGTCGGCGTCGACGTGCCGCCGCGGGGGTTCACCTTTCCGCCCGGGCTCTGACAGCGGGTCGGTGAGGTGCGGGGTTGTGCAAACATCCCGAATCCTCATCAACCCTTAATGTCGGCTTCGCGCCGGCGTCCAGGATGATGCGTTCGGCCGGCATCCACCGACGAGTGTGGACCCCCGATTGCGCAAGACGTGCAGCCGGCCCCTGTTGTAGCAACGGAATCAGCTCCGAGCCCAGACCGGCGGCACGTTGTCCGATCGGGTCGTGGGCCGAGCCGGCATTCGCCGATGCGAAACCTCCTGGAGGCCTTCTCGATGCGTGTTCAGCTGTCCGCTGTGTCCGATCGTGTGCGCAGGCGCGGACCCGCGACCTGGCTCACCGCCGCCCTGGTGGTCGTGGGGCTGCCGCTCGGCAGCCTCCTGCTCCAGAACGCAGGGCCGGCGCAGGCCGACACCAAGAAGACCCCGGCGCCGAGCTGCCAGCTCGGCTCCGACGGCAAGGTCAAGCACGTCATCGACGTGATCTTCGACAACACCCACTTCACCCGGGACAACCCCAACGTCCCCAGCGACCTCGAGCAGATGCCGAACCTGCTCAACTTCCTCACCTCGAACGGCACCCTGCTGTCCCAGGAGCACACCCCGCTCATCTCCCACACCGCGACCAACATCCTCAGCCACCTCACCGGCCTGTACGGCGACAGCATGGGCCAGCCGGTGTCGAACGGCTTCGGCTTCTACGACACCAACAGCTTCGCCTCCTTCCGCTCGTCCTTCGCCTACTGGACGGCGACGCTCGGTGGAGCCCACGACAACACCTTCAACATGCTCACCAAGCAGGGCAAGAACACTCCCGCCCCGTGGGTGCCGTGGACCCGCGCCGGTTGCAACGTCGGTGGCGTCGCCACCGCGAACCAGGTCCTGGAGAACACCCACTTCGACATCCCCCTGGTGTTCGGCACCACCGGTCCGGAGTTCTCCCAGGAGGAGGCCGCGTTCACCCTTCCCTGCGGCTTCGGCGGCCATCCCGCCTGCACCCCGGCGCAGCAGAAGCAGAAGAACGCCGTCTCCGCCGACTTCGTGGGCATCGGCGTCCACTGCGCCAAGGGCAGCACCCTCTGCGCCGCGCCGGGCGCGGTCGGCGACGTGCTCCCCGACGAGCCCGGCGGCTACAACGGGTACAAGGCGCTGATCGGGGCCAGGTACGTCAACCCCCAGATCAGCGGCACCCAGGACGGCCTGGTGCGTGACCTCGCCGGCAACGTCGTCGCCGACGGCTCCGGCAACCCCGGCTTCCCCGGCTTCGACTCGATGACCGCGGCGAACTCGCTCGGCTACGTCGCCGACATGCAGGAGCACGGCGTCCCGGTCACCTACGCCTACCTCTCCGACCTGCACGACAACCACGCCACCGGCCTCGCCCAGGGTCCCGGCGAGGCCGCGTACGTCGCCCAGCTCAGGGCCGACGACCAGGCCTTCGGGGCCTTCTTCAGCCGCCTCGCCGCGGATGGCATCAACCGGTCCAACACCATCTTCGAGTTCAGCTCGGACGAGGGCGACCACTTCGCCGGCGGACCGCCGGCGCCGCTCAACTGCGACGGCGTCACCGTGCCCTGCACCTACGCCAAGATCGGCGAGGTCAGCGGCAACGTCTCCGGGATGCTGAGCCAGGTGGCCCCCTACACCACCGGCACGCCGGTGCCGGCGATGGGCGTCCACAGCGACTCTGCGCCCACCATCTACCTCAACGGCAACCCCTCGCAGACCGATCCGGTCACCCGGACGATGGAGCAGGGGCTCAAGCACATCCAGGCGGTCAACCCGATCACCGGGGAGACCGACCACGTCACCAACGCGCTCGCCGGTGTGGCGGAGATGAACGCCCTCCACATGATCACCGGCGACCCCGCGCGCAACCCCACCGTGACCCTGTTCGCCAACCCCGACTACTTCCTCTGCGCGACCGGGTTCCAGTGCCCGTTCACCGGCAGCCAGACGGTCGAGAACCCGGCCTTCGCCTGGAACCACGGTGACAACGCGCCCGAGATCAACACCACCTGGCTCGGCCTCGTCGGGCCGGGGGTCCGCAGGGCCGGGGTCGACACCACCACCTGGGCCGACCACACCGACGACCGGCCCACCGAGCTCGCACTCGCCGGGCTCCGCGACGACTACACCCATGACGGCCGGGTCCTCGTCGAGGTGATGAACCTGCCGCAGCACGACGAGAATGTCACCGCCTACGAGCAGCTCGCCCGTGCCTACAAGCAGCTC
The DNA here is from genome assembly GCA_036269455.1 of Candidatus Dormiibacterota bacterium. GTDB lineage: Bacteria > Chloroflexota > Dormibacteria > Aeolococcales > Aeolococcaceae > CF-96. Next base: position 11,901 of record DATARS010000023.1, read on the forward strand.
GACGCCTCGGTCGGCAGCTTCGGCGAGACGACCCTGCGCGCCTCCACCGTCGCGCTCGAGAGCGGAAACAGCACCAACGACAGCACCTACACGACCTTCACCCAGGCGCTCACCACCCTGACCGCGCAGCGCGACGCGCTCGCCGCTCAGATCGAGCACCTCCTCGACGGGATCGCCGGCCCCGGGAAGGGCAAGGTCGACAAGAACTCCGCGAACAGCCTCTCCACCCAGGCCCTGCAGCTCATCCAGGCCGCCGGGGAGCTCGGCGGGGGCGCCTAGCCCCGATCACCCAGGCCTCCGGGGGGCGGTCCGACCGCCCCCCGGACGGCGCCGGAGCCTGGTCCCCGCATCCCTCACAGGCGACGGCGCGGGTCGGTGACGAACCGGCGGACGGCGACGAGACCCCAGACCGATTCGACGACCCCGAAGGGCCATGCTCCGGCGGCGAATCCGTAGATGCTCGAGAGCCAGCAACCCGCCGCGAAGGCGAGGACGTAGCGCGGCCCGCAGCGCTCGGCCGCGTACATCGCCATCATGAAGGTGAGGGCGACGACTCCGTAGACGGTCGTCGGGCTCATCGACGGGGCAGGGTCAGCGGATCACCCCGACCACCTCGCCGGCGACGGCGAGGTCGGCGACGGGTCCGGCGGGGGAGACCGGCGAGGAGGTGAGCCGGCCGGCGCGGCTTCCGATCACGGTGCCGGCGTCGAGCCAGCCCACCGGCACTCCCGCAGCGGCCGGGAGCAGCGTGAGATGGCCGTCGACCCCCTCGACGGTGGTCCGCCCGGCGTCTCCGGCGAAGGCGATCCGCTCCTCGCCCGGGGCGAGGAGCGGATCGGCGCCGACCGGCGCGAAGCGGTGGAGCAGCTCGCCCTCGGAGTACACGCCGGCGGCGTACATGCCTGAGCCGACGGGGGCGACGCAGATCAGATCCCCCTCGGGCTGCTCGCGCGACACCGAGCAGGTGCCGTCGCCGAGCGGCGGTCCGAGGCGGCCGTGGAGGTCGGCGTGGACGGGGTGTCCGCCCCACAGCGCCCCGGGGACGGCCGGCGCCGCCGAGATCGCGGCGTCGGGCAGCACCACCGGCCCCGCACCGTCCCAGCCCACCACCCGTGGTGCGGTGGTCGCGCCGCGCGCCACGGGAATGCGGCGGAGCAGCGTCGCCGGGCCGCCGGCCACGCCGAGCTCGAGGTCGACGTACCGCGGATGACCCGCTGCGCCGAGCAGCGAGGCGATCACCCGGCCGCCGTCGGGGCTGACGGCGAAGGCCGCCGCGGCCGCTCGCGGCGCCGTGGGGAAGGTCGCGACGACCTCTGCCCCGCCTCCGGCCGGCGAGAGTCGCCGCACCGCCCCGCCCGCGTCGAGGACGTACACCGCGCCGGCGGCGACCTGGGGCTCGGCCGGCAACGGCCCGAACGTCGCCCTCGCCTCCGGCCGTCCGTATCGGTCGACGAACGCGAGGCCGCCCGGCTGGAGGACGGCGATGTGCGCCGGCGCCGGAGCGGCCGTTGCGGCCGCTCGCGCGGCGGCGGGCGGACGATCGGAGGGGAGGTCGTTGACGCACCCGGTGGCGCACGCCGTCAGCGCCATGAGGGCGGGCAGTCGCAGGCTGCGCAGCACCCGAGGAGTCTAGCGACAATCCATGCCATTGCACCCGGCTGCGGGTATGCTGCACTGGCGCGGCTGCGGTGTGGCGCCAGCTGCGCCGCGCAGACAGCAGCAGAGTCTCCATTGCGCAGTGTGCACAGTGCACACTCGCCGCGAAACCGGGTCCCGGCCCCATGACCGATGCTGTGCTGGCCGCCCCATCAGCAGTTCCGCGGTTTTGTGCTCAGGCTCAGATGCAGGTGGAAAACCGTTGGAAAACAAGGGATTTCGGGCGAGTACATACCTGCATTTGCAGGTGTAGACGCTCGCGCGTGGGCTGCGTAGCATGCGCGGCGATCGGACCATCTGCGACTGGGACCGTGAGCCGTGGAGGCGTTCTGTCCGAGGCCTTTCGATGTGAGCGCGTCGCGCCCGGCGGAGCACGCCCGCGTCGACTTCACGGCCATCGGGGGGAAAAGGAGGGTCGAACCCAGAGTCAACGACAGCGATCATCCGTCGACATCCTCGTATGACCGAATTTGAACAGGGATGAACAAGCAGATGCGATTTCGACACAAGAGCCGGTGGGCGGTCGCGGCGCTGGGAGCGGTGGCCACGCTGATCCCCGCCGGCAGCGCGGCGGTCTCCGCCGACAACCCCGACGCCACCACCGCGATGCGCACCAAGCTGCTCGGACCGGGCTGGAACTCGCCCGACGTGGTCCGGATCAAGTGGATCAGCGTGACCACCTGGCTCGCCTCCTTCGGCGGCCACGTGGTGCTCCTCGATTCCACCGTCATGGACGCGCTCGGAGAGGGCGACGCCCGCGCCACGGCGATCTCGCTCGACGACATCATCGCGGCCAAGCCCGAGTACCTCTACCAGAACCACGTGCACCTGGACCAGATGCGGCACGCGAGCCGAATCACCGCGGCCACCGGCGCCAAGCTCGTCGGCGGCCAGCCGGAGTGCGACTTCGCCACCCACGACGCAGCGCTCAAGGGGCTCGCGGCTCCGACGTGCGTGATGGTCCGCGACTCCTCCGGGAAGCCCTTCACCGGCCTCGACAGCTACGGCTCGCCGGTGCAGCCGCCCATCTACACGCCGTGGGGCGCCTACGGCAAGCCCGACGAGGGGCCGCCCGGCCTCGACGTGACCGTCGTCAACATCAAGCACACCCAGGTGCGTCCGTACCCAGGCAGCCTCGAGGGCAACGAGGGCTACACCGGGCCGGACTTCACCCCATACCAGCAGAGCCCGCCCACCCCACAGTCGCTCACGGACTTCGCCACCACCCAGTACTACGAGGGTGGCAACCTGCTGTACATGTTCAAGTGGAAGGGATTCACCCTCATCCATCACGGCTCCGCGGGCTCACTCGATCCGCTCGAGCCGGGGATGTCCGACGTCAAGGCCTCGCTGCGGAAGCTCAGTGACGGCAAGAAGCCGGATGTCGAGATCGGCGGCATCGCCGAGCTGCAGAACTACATGAACGGGATGATCGACGAGCGCCGCTACGCGGAGGAGATCGGCGCCAAGGTGTTCTTCCCGCAGCACCACGGCAACTGGAACCCGCCGGTGACCAGCAACGCGACGTTCTACTACCAGCCCTGGCTGCAGGAGATGTCGAAGATCGACCCGGCGCGGCGTCCGCAGCTGTGCTTCGTCGTCGAGGCCACCCGCGCGACGGCGTTCAGCTTCACTCCCAGCGAGTGGAACGGCGACGCGGTCGGCAGCATCACCCCGCTGCTCGGGCCCGGCTGCTACACGGGGAGCTGAGGGCTCACCCGGTCTCGGGGAGGGGTCACGTCGGGTGGCCCCTCCCACCCCGCGTTCCTCCCTCAGTGGGAGACGGCGGCGGCTCCGATCTCCGAGACCAGTCGCATCTCCGCGAAGCGTGAGAGCGAGAACCGCTCGATGAGCGATGGGGTCCGCCCGGTGGCGATCAGCTCGGCCATGCACACCGCCGAGATCGGCGCCGCCTTGAAGCCGTATGTTCCCCAGCCGCAGTCGACGAGGAAGCCGTCGACGGGGGTGCGTCCCATGATCGGGCTGTAGTCGGGGGTGATGTCGCAGAGCCCCGCCCAGGTGCGCATCACCGCGGCGTGCGACAGCGACGGCAGCAGCTCGAGGGTGTGCTGCGCGGTGATCTCGAGGAAGTTGAGCGTCGAGGCCTGGCTCATCGTCGTGTACGGCTCGATCTCCGAGCCGATCAGCACCTCGCCGCGGTCGGTCTGCGAGATGTACACGTGCAGGCCACTGGACACGATGATGACGTGGAGCAGCGGCTTGAGCGGCTCGGTGACGAAGGCCTGGAGGGGATGGGTGACGATGGGCAGCTCGACCCCCGCCATCGCCGCCACCTCACTCGACCAGCCGCTGGTGCAGGCGAGCACCACCGGCGCGCAGAGGTCGCCGCGGGTGGTGCGCACCCCGGTGACCCGGTCGCCGTCGCGGAGGATGCCGGTCACCTCGGTGCACGGATGGATCTCCACGCCGAGACGGTCGGCGGCGCGCGCGTACCCCCAGACAACCGCGTCGTGGCGCACCACCGCGCCGGGCGGGTGGTACAGCGCCGCCATGATCGGAAGGGTCGGGCGGTCGGAGAGGTCGAGTTCGGGGCAGAGCTCGCCGATCTCGTCGGGGCCGATCACCCGGCTGTCGACACCGAGCAGGCGGTTGACCTCGGCGCGCTCGGTCATGGTGAGCACGGCGCGCTCGCTGTGGGCGAGGGTGAGGTGGCCCTGCTGCGAGTAGAGCAGGTTGTAGTCGAGCTCCTGGGCGAGCCGCTGGTAGAGGCGCACGCTCTCGCGGTAGAACTCGACCCCGGCGGGGGTGCGGTAGTTGGCGCGGATGATGGTGGTGTTGCGGCCGCTCGCCCCGCTGCCGATGTAGCTGCGCTCGAGCACGGCGATGCGGCGCATCCCGCGTTTCGCGAGCTCGTAGGCGGTGCCGAGCCCGTGGACGCCGCCGCCGATGATGACCACGTCGTACCTCGAGCCGAGCTCCGGGGTTCGCCACATGCGCCAGGGGCGCAGATACCGCGTCAGCATCACCACCACCCCAGCGCGCGGAGCGCCCGCCAGCCCACCGGCCTGCCCCCCCGGGCGCGGACGGCGGCGAGCAGCGTCTCCCACGCGTAGCGGCCGTACTCCGAGCCGGCGTAGACCTCGAGCACCGTACCGGGGAGCTCGCGGCGGACGAGGATGGCGGGGATCTCGGCGAGGCGCGTCGCCACGCAGGTCGCCGGCGCCAGCCGGGCGGGGTCGAGGGCGGTCAGCCGGGAGAGCACCGCGGCGGTGTTCGGGCCGGCGAGGAGGAGGCCGGCGTGGAGGCTGGTGGCGTCGGTCACCATCACCGGGGCCTCGCCGGCCGCGGCCTCCATCGCCTCGAGCCGGGCTGCGAGGTCGGGGTGGGGGCAGAGGGCGAGCGCGCGGCGTCCGCTGATCCGCGCCAGCAGCCCCCCACCCGCGCCGCCGGCGGGCGCGAGGGCGACGACCTCGCCGGTCACCGGCGGCGCAGCGGCCAGGTCGAGCCGCCCGAGCACCGCGTCGAGGCCGCCGCGGAGGTCGAGCTTGCCGCGCGCGGTGATGTCGGCAAGCCCCACGGTCGCGTCGAGGACCTGGCGCTCGCCGGCCTCGTCGCCGTATCCCGCTGGGACCTCCCAGGCGCCCTCGGTGGTGAAGGTCGCCTCGAGCGCGCGGTGGAGCCGGTGCATCGGCGAGCGCATCACCGGGCCGTCGTCGAGGGGCAGGTCGGTGGCGGCTGGGGGCAGCGCCCTGGTCGGGCGGGACCCGCTCACGAGCGCACCCTCGCGCCCTCGGGATCGACGAAGGGGCGCAGCGCCACCCGGGCGCGCGCCCGCCGTCCGTCGAATCCCAGCTCGAGCACCCGGCCCTCCTCGGCGGAGGCGACCGGAACCCAGGCGAGCCCGATCGCGGCGCCGGCGACGGCGCTGTAGCGGCTCGAGGTCACCCGCCCCACCGGCCGCTCACCCTCGACGACGGCCGCGCCCTCGGGCGGAACCGTGCCGGAGTCCTCGACCACGAAGCCGACGAGGCGCTCCTGTGGGCCGCGCTCGGCGAGCTCGAGAAGCATGCGCCGGCCGAGGAAGTCGGGCTTGTCGAGCTTGACGATCCAGGTCATCGCCGCGCCGTAGGGATCGGAGAGGGCGTCGGTGTCCTGGCCGACGAGGATGTGCTGCTTCTCGAGCCGGAGGATGCGCTGCGCCTCGACCCCGAAGGGCACGATTCCGAGGTCGGCGCCGGCCTCCATCACCCGGTCCCAGAGGTGTTCGGCGCAGGCGCTGGGGATATGGATCTCGTAGCCGAGCTCGCCGACGAAGCCGATGCGCAGGATGAGGCTCTCCACCCCGGCCACCCGTCCTCGCGCCGTGCGCAGGTAGGGCAGCCCCCTGGCGGAGACGTCGAGGTCGCAGATGCGCTCCATCAGGCTGCGCGACCGAGGCCCGGCGATGTTGATCGCCGCGTAGGCCGCGGAGACGTTGAGCACCCGCACGTCGAGGTTCCAGTCGGCGAGCCACCACTCCATCCACTGCTCGATCGCCTCGGTGCCCCCGCTGGTGGTGGTGACGAAGAACTCGTCCTCGCCGAGCCGGCAGACGGTGCCGTCGTCGAGGATCACCCCGTCGTCCTTGAGCATCAGCCCATAGCGGATCTGGCCGACCCTCATGTCGCCGAAGCGGTTGGGGTAGAGCCGCTCGAGCAGCTCGACCGCCTGGCGGCCGCGCACCCGCAGCTTGCCGAGGGTGCTGACGTCGATCACGGCGACCCGCTCGTGCACCGCGGCGCACTCGTCCGCGGGCGCTGCGTAGTGGTGGGGGCGGCGCCAGTCGCCCGCCCACATGAACTCGGCGCCGGCGTCGGCGTGGCGGTCGTGGAGCGCGGTCTCCTTGCGCGGGTGCGGCCGGCCGGCGGCGAGGATGCCGAGCGGCACCGGCGACCATGGCGGGCGCGCCGTCGGCGTCCCGGTCTGCGCCTCGGTGCGGCCGGTCATCAGCGCGCAGAGGCGGATCGAGCTCCACATGCACGCCTTGCTCTGGCAGGGCCCCATCGAGAGGGTCGTGTAGCGCTTCAGGAGCTCGATGGAGTCGAACCCCTCGGCGATCGCCTGGCGCATCTCCTTGTCGGTGACGTCCATGCAGAGACAGGCGAACTGCTTGCCCTCGCCGGCGCCGAGCGGGGGTGGCGGCGGCGACGAGAGCGGCCTCCCCGAGGCCGCGGCCTCGAGCTCGGCGCGGCGTGAGGCGTCGCCGGAACCGGCGTCGACGAGCGCCGCCGCGGCCGCCGCGAGCCCGGCGAGCCGACCCTGGGCCACCGCGGCCTCGAGGGTGCGCAGCCCGGTGACGTCGCCCGCCTGGTGCATGCCCGGGGGGAGCTCGGCGGCGAGGAACCAGCCCGCCCCGGGATCGTGGCGCAGCCGGGCGCCGGCCTGGGCGAGCAGGCTGGTCGAGGGCATCCGGAACCCGGCGATCACCAGCAGGTCGCAGGCCAGCCGCTGGGGCGGGGCGCCGCCGCCGGTGCCGACCTCCACCGCCTCGACCCGGCGGCGTCCGATCGCGCGGCGCACCGTGGCGCCGGCGACCAGGCGGGCCCCCGCAGCGCGCGCCGCCTCCGCCTCGGGCCCGAGCACGACGGGACGCCCGTCCACCACGGTCACCGCCGCGCCGGCCTCGAGCAGCGCCGCCGCCGCCGCGTAGCCGCGAGCGTCGGAGGTCCACACCACCGCGCGCCGGCCGGGGAGCACCCGGTGGCGCAGCAGCCGGCCCACGGCTCCGCAGAGCATCACCCCGGGCAGGTCGTTGTTGGGGAACACCGCCGGCTGCTCGATCGCCCCGGTGGCGAACACCGTCTGGGCGGAGCGGATGCCGAGCAGCCGGCCGGGTCCGGCGGCGGCGAGAAGCGGGCCCTCGAAGGCGCCGAAGACCGCGGTCGAGGTGAGGATCTCAGCGCGTGCCGCGACCGCCTCGCGGGCGAGATCCTCGACCTCGGCGCCGCCGCCGGCGAGCCCGTCGCCGAGGTCGGCGGCCTGCTCGACGAGCATCGTGCGCGCCCCGGCGCGGGCGGCCTCGGCGGCGGCCGCGAGCCCGGCGGGGCCGCCGCCGACCACCAGCACGTCGGGGTGGAGGTGCACCTTCTCGGCGTCGAGCGCGGGCGCGGACGGGGGAGGTCCCAGCCCCGCCACCCGGCGCACCAGCGGCTCGGCGAGCGGCCAGAGGAAGCGGGGGTGCTGCCCCACCTTGTAGTAGAAGCCCGCGGGCATCGCGAAGGAGAGCCGGTCGAAGACCGCCCCCGCGTCGCGCTCCGCCGACGGCCAGGCGTTCTGGCGGCGCACCCGCATCCCCGCCCGCAACGGGGCGGTGCAGGCGCGCACATTGGGGACGCCGTCGACGGTGACCAGGCAGTTCGCGCACGCGCCGGCGGCGCACATCAGCCCGCGGGGGCGGTGGTACTTGAAGGAGCGGCCGGTGATGGTGATCCCCGCGGCGGCCATCGCCGAGCCGACGGTGTCGCCGCCCAGGCCCTCGAGGGGGGTGCCGTCGAGGGTGAAGGCGAGCGTCCGCGTGCGGTCGATGCGCTCGCCCGGCGCCGGGGGCAGGCGGTGCGGGCTCACGGGGCGGCGGGCGTCCGCTCGACCGGCCGGACGGCCGAGGAGATCCTGTTGCTGCGGGTGTCGCGCCGTGCCACCAGCCAGGCGCGGCAGCCGTCGCGGTGGAACCACCACTCCTCCTGCTCGCCGGAGACGTTGCGCCGGACGTAGAGGTACCGGGCGAGCGCCGCCACCGGCTCGTCGGGGCCGGGCCGCCGGCCGCTCTCGCCGCCGAAGCTGAACTCGGTCACCTCGCGGGGCCCGCAGTCGGGGCAGGGGATGAGGAAGGTCATCGCCCGGCGAGCAGCGCGACGACGCGCTGGGCGATGGCGTCGGGGGTGAGCACGAAGTCGGTGCCGGCGAGCGGGATCCCGGTGATCATCGACGCCTCCAAGGTGAGCGCCCGCATGTCCTCGGGCTCGAGCCCGTGAACCTCCGACTTCCCGCAGGCGCGGGCCATCATCTGCAGCTCCATCACCATCGACTGGACGAAGTTGAAGACTCCGTTCTGTGCCTCGTCGGGGACGAGCCGCGCCTCGAGCTCGGGGTCCTGGGTGGTGATGCCGACCGGGCAGCGCCCGGTGTGCATGTGGAAGCAGTGCCCCGGCTCGACGTTGAGGCGGTGGTAGTCGTCGACATACCTCGGCGAGTTGCAGCCCATGGCGAGCAGCGCGGCGGTGCCGATGGACACCGCGTCGGCGCCGAGCGCCAGTGCCTTGGCGGCGTCGACGCCGTTGCGAATGCCGCCGGACACCACCAGCTGGACCTCGCCGAGGGCGCGGACCTCCTCGAGGGCGCGGACCGCCTCGCAGAGGCCGCTCATGGTGGGGATGCCGGTGTGGTCGAGGAGGACCTCCGGCGAGGCGCCGGTGGCGCCCTCGAGGCCGTCGAGGACGATGACGTCGGCGCCCGCCTTGACCGCCAGCTTGACGTCGTCGGCGACCCGGCTGGCGCCGATCTTCACGTAGATCGGCTTCTCCCAGTCGGTGGCCTCGCGCAGCTCCTCGATCTTGATCTGCAGGTCGTCCGGCCCGATGAAGTCAGGGTGCCGCGCCGGGCTCCGCTGGTCGACGCCCTCGGGCAGGGCACGCTGTTCGGCGATCACCGCCGAGACCTTGGACTCGAGGAGCAGCCCGCCGGTCCCCGGCTTGGCGCCCTGACCGATCACCACCTCGATGGCGTCGGCCGCCTTGAGGTGCGCCGGGTCGAAGCCGTAGCGGCTGGGCAGCACCTGGTAGACGAGCAGGCGCGAGGCGCGCCGCTCCTCGACGAGCATGCCGCCGTCGCCGGTGGTGGTGGAGATGCCGAGCCGGCTCGCCGCCGTTCCCAGCGCGACCTTGGCTGTCTTCGACAGCGCCCCGTAGGACATCCCCGCGATGGTGATGGGGACGCTGAGCTCGACCGGCCGGCTCGCCACCCGGGTGCCGAGCAGGGTGCGGGTCTCGCAGCGCTCGCGGTAGCCCTCGAGCGGCATCCGCGAGAGCCCGCAGGGGACGAAGGTGAGGTCGTCGAAGCTGGGCACCCGGCGCTGGGTCGAGAAGCCCTGCATCCGGTAGCGGCCGAGGTGCGCCTTGAGATGGATGTCCTGGATCACCTCCGGGGACCAGATGCTCGACCGCCTCGCCGGAGCGGGCGGCATCTGCGGCCCGCCCCCGTTGCTCGTGCCGTGGATCACAGCGCCGACCGCCAGAGCTCGGGCTCGTGCGAGGAGAAGTTCCAGAGCCGGCGCCCGCTCTCGACCCGGCGGAAGGCGAGCGAGCCGGCGTCGATCCCGTAGGGCTCGAGGCTGCGGCGCAGCAGCACCCCGTCGTCCTCGGTGACCTCGTGCTCCTCGGCGTCGGCGCCGAGCGAGGCGACCCTGCCGGCGACGTAGATGACGCCCTCGTAGAGCGAGTCGCCGAGCCCGTCGGCGGCGTCGCCGCAGATGATCAGCGTGCCGCGCTGCATCATGAAGCCGGACATGTAGCCGGCGTCGCCGCCGATGATCAGGGTGCCGCCCTTCATCGCGATCCCGGCACGCGCCCCGGCATCCCCGCGGACGAAGACCTGGCCGCCCCGGATCGAGGCGGCGGTGCCCGAGCCGGCGTGGCCGCGGACCTCGACGCGCCCCGCGGTCATGCACTCGCCGAGCCCCCAGCCGCAGTTGCCGTCGACGACCACATGGGGGCCCTGGTTCATCCCCGCCGCGTACCAGCCCACCGAGCCGGCGAAGCGGATCGTCAGCGTGCCCTCGAGCGCGACCGCGAGGGCGTGCCGGGCGCCGGGGTTCTCGACCAGGACCCGGGGCGCACCCTCGGCGGCGTACCGGCGCAGGGCGCGATTCACCTCGCGGGTGGGCAGGTCCGCGCAGTCGACGACCGGGGTGGAGATGCCTACCTCTGCCACCAGCGCACCTCCTTGGCCTGCAGCTCTCGCGGCACCAGGGCGGGATCGGGGAACACGCTGCGCACGGCGATCTCCTCGGAGGCGAGCAGCACCATGTCGTCGTTCTCCGCGTAGAGGAGCGGCTTGGTGGCGAACTGGTCGCGGGCCACGCCGACGGCGGTATCGGTCGCGATGAGATAGGCGAAGGTGCCGTCGAGGTCGCTCACCGAGGCGCGCAGCGCCTCCGCCAGCGGCTCGCCCGCGGCGAGGCGGTCGGCGACGTAGACGGCGATGACCTCGGAGTCGTTGCCGGTGGCGAACTGGTGGCCGCGGAGCTCGAGCCGGCGACGCAGCCGGTGGTAGTTGGTGATCGTGCCGTTGTGGACCACGGCGACGTCGGGGAAGGGCCGGGCCCAGAACGGGTGGGAGTGGGCGATGTCCACCCGGCTCTCGGTGGCCATGCGCGTGTGGCCGATGCCGTGGGTTCCTCGATGCTCGTGGAGTGCGTGGGCGCGGTCGAGCTCGCCGGCCCGACCGGTGTCCTTGATCACCTCCATGGCGCGGCCGATGGAGAAGACCCGCACCCCGAGGACCCGGGTCTCCAGGTGGTCGGCGAGGTGCGCGCCGTCGACGGTGTTGACCACCAGCCGCAGGCTGCGGCCGGTGCGCCGCTGCTCGCGGACTGCGGTCAGCTCGGCACAGGCGGTGACCACCGCGGCAGCCGCCGCGTCGTGGTCGGGGCGGTCGAGGTCGACCCGGACCACCAGCGCCCCCTCGGCCGGCTCACCGTAGAGCGCCAGCCCGGTGGAGTCGGGTCCGCGGCGGCCGAGCTCCTGGCACATGTCCGCCAGGAGGCCGCCGACCGCTCCCCGCCGGACGGGGTCCTTGTAGAGCAACCCGACAATGCCACACACGTCGTCTCTCACCCATTGCGGGGCCGATCACCCCGAGCCGGCCCCAGCATGCTGGGCGGTGCCGGGGAGATGCACCGTTGCGAGGCTCCGCAGTTCTGGCCATCGAGGTGTCCGAAGTCTCCACGTCCCCACACCCATGCGGCGTCTGGCGCGATTCGAATCAAGGATGTGCACAACGCACATATTCGGCGGCGTGATTGCTGTCACCTGCCCACTTGTGGGAGGCGCCCGGCTCCCCGTCTGATTGCGTCATGGCGACCATCGGCCACGTCACCCCCACGGGCCCGGCGGAGAGCCGCCTGGCGCAGCTGCGCGGGGTCGACGACGAGCGCGCCTATCTCTACCAGATCGTCGAGACGATCAGCTGCGGGCCCGACCTGGAGGCCATCCTGCGCGGCACCGTCCGGCTGGTCTGCGAGGCGGTCGCCTGCCATGGCTGCTTCATCTACTTCGTCCAGGAGGGGCGGCTCGTCCTCCGCGCCGCCCCGCCGCGGTACCGCCACCGCGAGGGCAAGGTCAGCCTCGCCATCGGCGAGGGGCTCACCGGCTGGGCGGCGAAGACCCGGCGGTCGGCCTTCATCCGCGAGAACGCGCTCGACGATCCCCGGGTGGTGCACGTCCCCGAGCTCGAGGAGGAGCTCTTCCAGTCGCTGGTGTCGGTGCCGATCCTCTCCCGCGCCGGCGAGGTCATCGGGGTGATCACCCTCCACGCGGTCGCGCCCTACGAGTTCAGCCGCAAGGACCGCGACTTCCTCGAGAGCACCGCGACGCTCATCGCCGGCGCGGTCGACAACGCGCGGCTCTACGAGGAGGCGACCGCGCGCGTCGGCCTGCTCACCGAGCTGTCGACGCTCTCCCAGCGGATCGCCTCGGCGCAGAGCGTCACCGACCTGCTCACCCTGGTGGTGCGCGGCTGCCGCGAGCTCGTCGGCGCCGAGCGCTGCGAGATCCACCTGCTCGACGCGGAGCGGTTGGTGCTGCGCGCGGCGAGCCCGCAGCGCTACGCGCGCCCCGTGGTCGACACCCGGGGGCTGTGGCTCGACGTCCTCAGGGGTGGCCGCACCCTCGGCCCCGAGGAGACCAGCGCGCTGCCGGCGATCCTGTGGGGACCGCAGGCGTCGGGCACGCCGCTCTTCGTCCCCCTCAGCGTCGGCGAGAGCCGGGTCGGGCTGCTCTGCGTGCTCGCCCGGCACCTCAGCGACGACGCCCGCAGTGTGCTCACCGCGATCGCCTCCCACACCGCGGTCGCGGTGCGGCAGAACCAGTTCATCGAGTCGCTCAAGGAGAAGAACCTGGTCAAGGAGTTCTTCGAGACCCTGGCCAGAAGTCAGGTCGGCGGCGAGGAGCTCGCCGCCCAGGCTGAGCGGCTGCGCTGCAACCTCGACGCGCCCCACGTGGTGCTCCACGCCGTGCCCTGGGAGTCGGCCCTTCCGTCGCGCCGGCACGGCCGCCGCGCCGAGGTGGCACGTCCCGAGAGTCCCGAGTGGGCCGAGGTGGCCGGCAGGATCGAGGCGGCGATCGCCGCCGAGCTCCCCGGCGCCATCTTCGACCGCTGGGAGACGTCGATGCGCGGGCTCCTCCGGGTGCCCGCCGGCGGCGGTGAGGCGGTGGGCGAGCTCGTCCGCCGGGTCTACGGCGAGGCGCGCACCCTCGCCGCCGGCGCCGTCTCCGTCGGCCTCTCCAACGTCTGCCGCGGCCGCGACAGCTACCCGCACGGGTTCGAGGAGGCGGCCTCGGCGGCCACCGTCGGTCCGCTCATCACCGCCGGTCCGCGCGTTTTCGGATACGAGGAGCTCGGCCCATACCGGTATGTGCTCGGTGCGGACCCCGGGGTGCGCGACCAGTACCAGGACCGGCTCGAGCGACTCGTCGAGTACGACCGGCGACGCGGCACCGAGCTGCTCGACACCTTGGAGCACTACCTCGACCGGCGCGGCAACGTCGTCGGCACCTCGCGGGCCCTGTATCTGCACGCCAACACCCTGCGCCAGCGCCTGACCCGGATCGAGCGCCTCGCCGAGCTCGACCTCGCCCAGGAGGACTGGCTCTCGCTCGCCATCGCCATCCGCGTGGTGAAGCTCCGGGTGCTGCGTCGATCTGCTCGAGATGAACGGAGGACGGACCATGGATGACCGGCCGGAGTCGCTGTCGGAGGTGCGCCCGCTGCTCGATCGCCTGGGAGTCGAGTTCCTCTTCGCACAGTTCGTCGACATGAGCGCCCGGCCGTCCGCCAAGCTGATCCCCGCCCGGCACGTCGACGATCTCTTCGGCGAGGGAGCGGGCTTCGCGGGCTACGCCGCCGGCGACATCGGCCAGTCGCCCCATTCCCCCGACCTGATGGCGATCCCCGACCCGCGCAGCTTCACCGTGGTCCCCTGGCAGCCCGACCTGGTCCGCTTCGCCTGCGACATGCGCGTCGACGGCCACGAGTGGCCGTACTGCCCGCGCACCATCCTGCGACGGGTGACCGACCGGGCACGCGCCCAGGGGTACGAGCTGAAGATCGGCTTCGAACCCGAGTTCATGCTGCTCCGGCGCAACGGCGGCGGGGCACTCGAGCTCGCGGACCCGCTCGACACCCTCGACCGCCCCTGCTACGACATGAAGGGGCTGACCCGCAGCTACGAGTTCATCCGGATGCTGTCGCGCTACCAGACCGAGCTGGGCTGGGACAACTACGCCAACGACCACGAGGACGCGAACTGCCAGTTCGAGTCGAACTTCCGGTACGCCGACGCGCTGACCACCTGCGACCGGCTGATCTTCTTCCGTTACATGGTCCACACCCTCGCGCAGCGGGAGGGGATGGTGGCGACCTTCATGCCCAAGCCGTTCCGTCACCTCACCGGCAACGGCTGCCACATGCACATGAGCCTGTGGAACCCACAGACCGACACCAACCTCTTCGAGGACGAGGACGACCCCCGCGGCTTCGGACTGTCGCCGCTCGCCTACCAGTTCCTCGCAGGCCTGCTCGTCCACGCGCCCGGCTACATCGCGGTCACCGCTCCGACGGTGAACTCCTACAAGCGGCTGCGTGTCGGAGCGCCGAACTCCGGGGCGACCTGGTCGCCGGTCTATGTCACCTATGGCGGGAACAACCGCACCCAGATGATCCGCATCCCCGCCCCGGGGCGGTTCGAGGACCGCACCGTCGACGGCTCCTGCAACCCGTACCTGGCGGCGGCGGTGACGCTCGCCTCCGGACTCGACGGCATCGAGCGCGGCCTCGACCCCGGAAAGCCCAACCTCGACAACCTCTACGAGGTCCCCGAGGACGAGCTGCGCCGCCGCGGCATCGACGTGCTGCCCGGCAACCTGCTCGACGCCACCCGCGGCCTCGCCGCCGACCAGGTGCTGCGCGAGGCGCTCGGGATGGCGGTGGGGGAGGACTACGTCGACTACTACGTGGGCGTCAAGCAGCGCGAGTGGGACGACTACCACTCGCAGGTCAGCGACTGGGAGGTGAACAGGTACGTGGCCCGTTACTGAGCGGCGGTGCGCCGGGCTCGGCGTGCTGGCCGCCGGTGCGCTGCTGATCGGAGGGATCTGGCTGGTCGCACCCGGGGCCGCACCCCCGCTCTACGACGGCCTCGAGGCGCCGGCGGAGCCGTACCGCCACCTGGCGGCGGCACCCGAGTTCGCCGGCGTCCGGCCGCCCTCGAGCGTCCAGCAGCGGGTGCCCGTCTCCATCGGGCCTGGGCTGCGCGGCGCGGTGATGACCGACGAGGTGCCCCCGCAGGCGCAGCTCATCTTCGCCCCCGACACCTTCGCGGTGCCTCCGGCGACGGCCGCGGTGGACGTCTCCATCACCCCGGTGCCGCCGCCCGCGGTGGCCGCTCACGGGCGCCTCGACGGCAACGTCTACCGGCTCACGGTGACCGCAGGGGCGTCCGCGCTCGCCATCGGTGCCGGCCGGCACGCGACCGTCGTGCTCCGCGGCCCCGCCGGTGTCGCCGGCCCGCACGTCGAGCTCTTCACCGGGAGGCGCTGGACGGCGCTCGAGACCACCGCGCTCAGTCTGACCGCGCCGGACGTCTACGCCGCGAACACCGGCGCGCTCGGCGACGTGGCCCTGGTGGTGCCGCCCTCGACGCCGCGCACCGGGGGTGGCTCTCCGACCGTTCCCATCGCCGTGGCCGCCCTCGGCGCCGCGACGCTGCTCGGGCTCGGCGGCCTCACCGTGCTGGGCCGCGCCCGCCGCCGTCGCCGCTGAGGCTCAGGGTGCGGTCACGGTGTGCAGGGGGATCCGGGTGCGACGGTGGACCTCGCGAGGTGGGTCGCCGCGCAGCAGCCGGCTCCAGCGGCCCCGCGGCGGGTCGGCGATGACGATGACCCCGCAGCCGCTGCGCTCGGCCCAGCGCGCGATCGCCCGCCCCGGGTCCCGGGAGCTCACCACTCGCATTCGCACCTCGAAGCCGCGCTCGGCGAGGCGGCGCGCCGCCACGGCGACGATCTCCCGCTGGGCGTCCAGCTCGCCCCGGCTCGGATAGAGGCCGGGATGGGGAATTCCCAGCGCGGTGCCCCAGATCCGCGCCACCGAGAGCACAAGGACGGCGGGCCGCCGTTCGCCGGTGACCTCGAGGACCCCGTCGACGACCTCGGGGGAGAAGGGCGCCCCGGCGGAGGCGAGCATGATCTCAGCGGTCGGCGCCACGGCCGGCCTCGGCGATCCCGTCCTCGACCCCGCCGACCCCCTGCAGCCCGACCCACGCCGGGGGCTGGCCGCCGAGGGCGACGCCCGGCAGGTCGGTCACGGGCTCGCCCACGAGCACGCCCCGCCGGTCGCTCCGGCGCCGCCACCAGTAGAGCGGGAAGTAGGCGCCGACCACGGCGAGGCCGATGAGGTAGGCGGCGCCGCCGCCGGCGACGCATCCGGCGATCGCGCAGGCGGGGATGCCCGCGACCCAGACGGCGAAGTAGAGCGCCGCGAGCCCCAGGGCGAGGTACTTCATCCATTCGGGCAGGCGGTAGGGGCGGCGCAGCTCGGGGTGCCAGCGACGCAGGAAGTAGTAGCCGAGGAGCACGGGGACGAAGGAGCCGACGTAGCCGACGTTGCTGAAGATGTAGATCGTCGCCGGCGCGCCGAAGAAGATCAGGAAGATGTTCAGCACCACGTTGAGGCTCATCGCGGCGTCGGGCACGTTGTGGCGGTTGACGTGGGAGAGGATCCGCGGTGCCTGGCCGTCGAGCGACATCTGGTAGAGCGACCGCGCGCATCCCATGATCGCGTTGAGGCTGGAGAGCGCGAGGGCGACGATCAGCAGCACGGTGACGAGCTTGGCCATCGGGGGGAAGTCCACCACCCTGCCGGCGAAGCCCGCGAAGAGCGCGAGCGGGTCGGCCTTGACCCCGCCGATCCCGACCACCGCGAGGACCGAGAACGGCAGCACGGTGTAGATGAAGACGCCGTAGCCGCCCTCCAGGTTCATCGCGACCGGCGCGTCGCGCTCCGGGTCGCGGCACTCGCCGATGTAGCAGGCGGCCGCCTCCATCGCGATCACGTTCCAGGTGAAGAGCGCCGAGAACTGCAGGTAGAGGAGGAACGCGGTGCCGCTCAGGAAACCGTGACCGTCGGGGAGACGCAGCGGAAGGATGTTCCCGCCGCTGATCGACGACGGATGGAAGAAGGGCAGCAGCGCCATCAGGGTGAGCGGCACGATGGTGAGCACGCCGAGCACGGTGGCCGTGCGGGTGCCGAAGCGGATGCCCATCAGTGCGGCGCCGAGCAGCAGCACCGCGAGGCACGCGCCCACCGCGAGGGTGAAGACGCTGACCGGGGTGCTCGAGGAGAGCAGCTGGAAGGTGCGGGTTCCGTCGCTGAAGCCGAGCAGCACCGGCAGGTAGGCGCCGGTCAGCAGCATGTTCACCGCCACCACCGGGAACCAGCCGAGCCAGTACATCCAGGCGGTGACGCCGTTGATATGTGGGTACAGCCGCGGCAGCCGCTCCCGGAAGGCGTAGTACGCGTAGGCGGGTGCGCCGCCGGTGCGGCCGGGGAGCATCGCCGCCATCTCCGCCAGGAACATGCACAGCAGCCAGCCGGTCAGCGACCAGAAGAGGAAGTTGGGCAGCGCCGCCGATCCCAGCCCGGCGAGCACCGGCGGGGTCACGCCGAGTACGAGGATGGTCCCGGCGAGCCCGACCACGAAGGCGCCCCACCAGTTGGTCTCCCTGGAGAGGCCGCCTTCGACGTAGCCGTCCGCCTCGACGGTGTCGCGTGCCGCCATTCCACTCCCCCGTTGGAACGTGGCCCCCTCTCCACACACCGGCACCGCAGCCCACCGTAGGCGGCGAGCGCACCCCGGGCAATGTTGAATGGGCACACCCTTCGAGCGGATCGGTGTGCGGGTGCCACGGGTCTGCCGGTGCCCCGGCTGCGTGACGGGGGGGTCACCGCCTCGCACTGATCCGTCACCGGGACCCCGCCGCGGGCGGGCGGCAGCGCTACGCTGCCCGCATGCGCACGTGGGAGAGATGGCCGTGAACTACCTCGACAGCATCCTCGACGCGGTGGGGAACACCCCGCTGGTGCGTCTGAGCAAGGTCGCCGCGGGGTTGCGCCCGCTCGTCCTCGCCAAGGTGGAGTCGCTCAATCCGGGCGGGAGCATCAAGGATCGCATCGGCCTGGCGATGATCGAGGACGCCGAGCGTCGCGGCCTGCTGCGCCCGGGTGGGACGATCATCGAGCCGACCTCGGGGAACACCGGCCACGGGCTCGCCATCGCGGCCGCGCTCAAGGGCTACCGCTGCGTGTTCATCATGCCCGACAAGATGAGCCAGGAGAAGATCAGCCTGCTCCGTGCCTACGGCTCCGAGGTGGTGGTCTGCCCGACCAACGTCGAGAAGGACTCGCCGCAGTCGTACTACTCGGTCGCCGACCGGCTCACCCGTGAGATCCCCGGCGCCTTCCAGCCCAACCAGTACGCGAACCCGACCAACCCCGAGGCGCACGAGCGCACCACCGGGCCCGAGATCTGGCGCCAGACCGGGGGACGGATCACCCATCTCGTCGCCGGGATGGGCACCGGCGGGACGATCAGCGGTGTCGGCCGCCACCTCAAGCGGCAGAGCGCCGGCGTGGAGATCGTCGGCGCCGACCCGGTGGGCTCGATCTACTCGGGCGACATCGCTCCCTATGTCGTCGAGGGCGTCGGCGAGGACTTCCTCCCCGCGACGATGGACCTCTCGGTGGTCGACCGCATCGTCCAGGTGAGCGATCGCGACTCCTTCGTCGCCGCCCGCCGGCTGGCGCGCGAGGAGGGGATCCTCGTCGGCGGCTCGTCCGGGCTCGCGCTCCACGCCGCGCTGAAGGTCGCCGCCGAGCTCGACGAGAACGGTGTCGTCGTCGTCATCCTCACCGACACCGGGCGCAACTACCTCTCGAAGTTCTTCAACGACGAGTGGATGGTGCAGAACGGCTACGTCGACCGGATCGCGCCGGCGAGGGTGCGCGAGGTGCTCCGCAGCGCCGCCGACCGCCACCATCCCGGGCGCCATGGAGAGCTGCCCCGGCTGGTCACCGTCGACTCCGCGACCCCGCTCGCCGAGGCGATCGAGCTGATGCAGCGCTACTCGATCTCCCAGGTCCCGGTGCGCACCGGCGACGAGGGCAATGGGGTGCGGCTGGTCGGCAGCCTCCAGGAGCGCACCCTGCTCGACCGCCTCTACCGCGACCCGGGCATCGTCGGCCAGCCGGTCTCGGCGGCGATGGACCCGCCGTTCGGAGTGATGGCCGCGGACACGCCCGTCGACGAGGCGTTCCAGCTGATCCTCCGCGGTGACGCCGCGATCGTCGTCGTCGAGGGCGAGGCGCCGATCGGCATGATCACCCGCGCCGACCTCCTGGAGTTCGTGGCCCACAGCCGTGTCTGACGGCGACGGCTGGGGCATCTCCACCCGCGCCCTGCACGTCGGCCAGGGCCCCGACCCGGCGACCGGCGCCGTCGTCCAGCCGATCCACCTCGCCACCACCTACCGGCAGGAGTCGGTCGGCGTCCACCAGGGGTTCGAGTACTCGCGCAGCGGCAACCCGACGCGCAACGCGCTCGAGGAGTGCCTCGCCTCGCTCGAGCGCGCCCGCCACTGCCTCGCCTTCGCGTCGGGCCTGGCGGCGACGACGACGCTGCTGCTCCTCCTCGAGCCCGGTGACCACGTCGTCGTCAACGACGACGTCTACGGCGGCACCGCGCGGCTCTTCACCCGGGTGCTCGCCCGGTACGGTCTGCGCTTCGACTCCGCCGATCTCCGCGACCCCGGCTCGCTCGAGGACGCGATCACCGACCGCACCCGGATGGTCTGGCTCGAGTCGCCGACCAACCCACTGCTCCGGCTCGTCGACATCGCCGCCGTCGCCGGGATCGCCCGTGGCCACGGCGCGCTCACCGTGGTGGACAACACCTTCGCCACCCCGGTGCTCCAGAACCCGCTCGTGCTCGGCGCCGACGCCGTGGTGCACAGCTCGACCAAGTACCTCGGCGGCCACAGCGATGTCGTCGGCGGCGCGGTGATGCTCGACGACGACGCCCTCGCCGAGTCGCTGCGCTTCCACCAGAACGCGGTCGGCGCGGTGCCCTCGCCCTTCGACTGCTGGCTGCTGCTCCGCGGCGTCAAGACGCTCGCGCTGCGGGTCCGCGAGCAGTGCGCGAGCGCGCGGACGATCGCCGAGTGGCTCTCCGCACATCCCGCCGTGCAGGTGGTGCACTACCCGGGCCTGCCCTCCCATCCCCAGCACGCGCTCGCGCTGCACCAGATGGGGGCCGGAGGGGGGATGGTGAGCTTCGAGGTCGCGTCCGAGGAGCGGGCGCTCGAGGTGCTCTCCCGGCTGAGGGTCGTGCTCCTCGCGGAGTCGCTCGGGGCGGTCGAGTCGCTCGCCGAGCACCCGCCCCGGATGACCCACGCGAGCATCCCCGCCGAGCAGCGCCGCCGCGTCGGCATCGGCGACGGCCTGATCCGCCTCAGCGTCGGCGTCGAGGACGTCGCCGACCTCCTCGCCGACCTCGACCGGGCCCTCGACTGATCTGTCCACCGGGCTGATGGAGCGCCTCGCCGCCGGATAGAGTCGGGCCTCATGCCGAAGAGCGACGCCGAGAGGGTGCACTGGGCGACCGAGCCCGCCGAGCACGACTATCCCGCCGCGAGCGCGTACCTCGGGCTGCTCCTGCCCCTCCAGAGGGTCGCGGCGACCGTGGACGCTCTGCGCAAGGCGTCGGTCACTCATCACCGCGCCAACGACCTGCTTCGGGCGAGCGGGCTGCCCCATCTCCCCCCCGACAATCCCTCCGTGGCCCGGGACCTGGCCAAGGCACGGCGTGGGGACGCGCTCTCGCCGGTCCTGCTGGTGTGCGGCGACCTCGCGGCGGGGCGGCCGCTCTGCATCGCGGACGGCTATCACCGCGTCTGCGCCAGTTACCACATCGACGAGGATGCGGACATCCCCGCCCGGATGGTGGACCTCCCGAAGGGGTGACCCTCCCCACCCGGCGCGGTGCCGGGCGGGGAGGGGGGACGGAGGGGAGGATCTAGCTGATCGGGAGCGCGCGGGTGCGCTCGATCTGCACGGCCTGCAGCGCGTTCGCCGGAAGGCCGAGGAGCTGGAGGATCGTCGGGGCGATCTGAGTGGTCTCGACCGCGCCGGCGTTGACCCTGTGGTGGACCGGGCCGCCGGAGATCACCAGCGGCACGTTGCGGTCCTGCGGGTTGGCGCCACCGTGCTCGGCGATCTTGCCGTGGCCGCCGGTGTAGACGACGCCGTACTGGACGATGCCGTAGAGGTCGGGTACGCGGGCGTCTCCGCGGCTGACGCCGAAGTACGAGGCGGCGTCGCCGCCGGCGAAGACGTTCGACAGCCCCGACGCGGTGTACGCCCTGGGGGCGCCGTTGATGTCGTTGCCGGTGCCGCTGTGGTTCAGCAGGAAGTTCCTGGCGAAGAGGGCGGCGGTGTCGGAGTGGTCGCTGAACCACATCACCATCGCATCGTCGTTCACGCTCGCCACCACCAGCGGGTTCGAGGCGGTGGGATGAGCCGCGTGCCACGCGGCGTTCAGCGCGCTGACGATGGGGCCGTCGGGGATGCGGGTCAGCGCCGAGGGGGTCTGCGGCGACTGGCCGTGCTTGGCCGACAGGATGATGGTGGTGGTCTTGTCCAGCCTCTGGTGCTGGAGCGCCGACACCATCGCACCGATCTGGGTGTTGATGTAGTCGAGCGCGCCCATCAGGACCGGGCCGGGGGTGGCGCCGTCGGCGAGGTAGCCGCCGGGCCTGCCCTCCGAGGTCGGCAGCTTCTGCGCGGTCGAGACCGTCTGGAAGTTCATGCCGAAGAGCGCGGGAACGCCCACCTGGCTGGTGCCGCTGTGGTCGAAGCCCCTGATCTCGTTGAGCACCGCCTGGACCTTGTAGCTGTCGTACTGCTGGGTCAGCAGGTTGCTCAGGTTGGTCCAGTCGTTCGGCGACCCGAGCGTCGGCGCGTCACTGTTGATCTCGGGGGTGAAGAGGTCCTGCACGCCCAGGCCCGAGGGGCCGTTGAGGATCTCGTAGGCCGGGTGCTTGTCCGACCACGCGGTGCGCATGCCGGCGGCGCGCGCCACCTCGAAGATGGTGTTCACCTTGAGGTACGAGTGGGGGAAGACCGGCTGGCAGCTGACCGGGTCGACCGGGAGCTGGGTGGTGTCGATCAGCGTCCTCGGGTCGCCCGTCATGTGCAGGATGCTGCCGGGGAGTCCGGCCAGGCCCTGACCCGCGTCGAGCGCGTGCGGGTTCCTGTCCAGCTGCTCGAAGTAGGTCACCTCGACCCCGGGCGGGGTGGTCGCGCAGTTGGTCGTGCCCGCGGGCAGCAGGACGTTGTTGTAGCTGTCGTCGTAGTAGATGCCGGTGGAGGACGGGTTCCCACCGGTGACCTGGGCGATGAGCCCCGGGAACGAGTCCGAGGGCACCGGGGTCTCCGCCTGGGTGAAGTCGTCACCACTGCCCACCAGCTTGGCGAGCTCCGACTTCGGATGGGCCTTCACGTAGAAGGCGAGGTCGGTCTGATGCAGCCCGTCGACCGAGATCAGCAGGACGTGCTGCGCGGTGCTCGGGTGCTTGGCGGCCGCCGTCCCCATCGTCCCGAGCGGGACGGCGATCACCCCCAGGACGGTGGCGAGCCCGATGGCGCGAACGTGCTTACTGGACATCCCATTCTCCCAATTCCCAGTTGCCGCGCAGACGAGGTGCGCGCAGAGCTACGAAACGATCGAGGGGGGACGGCTCTTGCGCACTGAGCATCGAATCGCGCGCACTGGGAAAGCGCGCTGAAGAGGTGGGGAAGAGACGCTTAACACGTGGTTGTCCGGCGCTGCTTTTGCACTGGGTTGAGCACGATTGGTGCATTTGCACGCTTCGCGCGAACCAAACTACGGACGCGCGTGTACCACCAGGCGGTAATGGCGCGTTCCCGCCACCTCGGGCTCGCGGTTGGCGAGCCGGAGCTGGGCGGCGCGGGCCGCGCGGGCGACGCGTCGCAGCGACGAGGGCGGTGGGGGGAGCGGCGGCGGCCCGACCACGGTCTCCACCCGGGTGAACCCGGCGGCGCGGCAGAGCCCGTGCAGCGCGGTCTCCGAGGTCGCGTACCAGTTGCCGTAGTCGCCGCTGAGCTCGTTGCCGGCGAAGAACGAGAGCAGGGGTTCGGCGGCGCGCTCGGGGACGTCGATCCCCACGGTCTCGATCACCGCCACCCCGCGGGTGCTGCGGCGCACCCTCTGCAGGGCGGTCAGCGGCTCGCGCATGTGGTAGAGGACGCCGAGATACAGCACCACATCGAACCGGCCGAGCGCCTCCAGGTCGACCTTCATGAAGTCGCCGACCATCGGTTCGACGGCGCTCTGGAGGACCTGCCGCGCGAAGTCGAAGGCGCGCCGTCCCGGCATCTCCGGCCGGTGGAAGTCGGTCTCGTCGCGCTCGTGGTCGGGGAGGACGCCGGCCGCCGCGCACTGCCTCCAGTACTCCTCGCGGGCGGCGAGGTCGACACACCAGGCGTAGTGATCGAGGGCGACGACCCGGGCCGCCCCGCGGCGCTCGGCGAGGAACGAGTAGTAGCCGTCCCAGCAGCCGATGTCGAGCACCGACCGGCCGTCGAAGTCGGGCATGGTGTCGTTGAGCGGGATGTCCCGGCAGGAGCCGCCGGGAGTGACCACTCCGCTGCCGAGATCGATCCGGTGGTGCCACCCGATGTCGGCGACCCTGGCCCGCAGCTCGACCGCATCCACAGATTCATCGTACGGGAAATGTGAAGGGGTCCATGAAGGCGGCCTGATCGCGCCGTTCGGCGCGTTGCGGACGCCCCGCGGCGGTGCGCAGCGCGGTGATCGCGGACACCGCGGTGACCAGGCCGAGACCGGCCAGGAGGTACTCGACGGGCACGCCGCTGTCGAAGGGGTCGCCGAGCCTCCACGGCGCCGCGTCGCCGACCAGGAGTGCGAGGTTGAGCGCGAAGCCGGCGGCGACCAGCGACGCGACCGCGCCGGCGACGAGGAGGCGGCGCGGCACCGAGCGGCGGCGGCGCACGAGGACCACGGTGGTCACGGCGAAGGTGGCCGCGAGCGCCAGCTCGGTGGCCAGCGCGCCGACCGCGAAGATCGAGGGAGCGGCGAGCACGATCGGGGTCACCACGTGCCCGTAGAGGGCGTTCCGGGTGGGCGGGGCGGTGCCGACGAAGCGGGCGAAGCCGCCGAGGAAGGCGCCGGAGGTGACCTTGGGGAGCATCGACGCGGTCCACACCCACGCCTGGAGCGCCATCAGGCCGACCAGGCCGGTCGAGGTGCCGGCGGTCGCGCCGGTGGGGTCCGGGGCGGTCTCGAGCGTCCTCATGCGATGTGGTCGTCGGTGAGGCGGAGGCCGCGGCCGGCACCGCGGTAGCGCACCTCGCGGATGCCGAGCACGTCGTGCAGCTTCCCCGCGGGGAGGGTGACCGGCGCGGGGGCCGGCGCGGTGCCGGGAGCCGGCAGCGGATACGCGGTCGTGGTCGTCGTCGAGAAGGTCACGTTGCCCTCGACCTTGGACATGATCTGGTGAATGTGCCCGTTGAGCACCGTCACCGAGGCGAAGCGCTTGAGGTACGAGAGCGCCTGCGCCGCGTCGTCGGTGCCCCAGCCCCACCTCTCATAGATCGTCCACAGCGGGATGTGTGCGAAGACGACGATCGGAGTGTCCGGCTTCAGGTTGGCGACGTCCTTCTGAATGAACTCGAGCTGGGCGGTGCCGAGGTGGCCGAGGTTGGTGATGTCGACCACGTTGTTGAGCGAGAGGAAGTGGATCCCGCCCAGGTCGAAGCTCGACCAGCCGTCGCCCTGGGTGCCGGCGCCGAAGACGTCGAGATAGGGCTTCGGGCCCATCACCGTGTCGTGCTCGCCCGGGAGGACGGTCACCTGCGGGGTCTTCAGCGTCGCCAGCAGCTCCTTGACGGTGTTGAACTGCTCGGGCGTCGAGGTGTGGGTGAGATCGCCGGTGTGGACGACGAAGGCGGGCCGCTGCGGCAGTGCGTTGACCTGGGCGATCGCCTTGGTGAAGCTGCCCAGGACATCCGGGTTCGCCGCGCCCTGGAAGCCGATGTGGCTGTCGCTGATCTGCACGAAGTAGAGGCCGGTGGGCGCACTCGTCGCGCCCCCGGCCCCCTGTCCCGTCAATGCGGTGCCGCAGGCGGCGACCAGCCCTCCGCTCACCGTCCAGATGGTCCCGGCGCCGACCCAGGTGGCGCACTTGAGGAAGCCGCGGCGGCCGACCTCGCGATCGACGAGCGCGCGCTGCGCCTCGTCGAGATGGGCCATGACGTCGACGCGCTCAGCCATTGGTGACCACCACGGTGCCGTGCATGAAGGGGTGGATCGAGCAGTGGTATGCGTAGGTCCCGGGGGCGGTGAAGGTGTGGGTGTAGGTCGCCCCGGTGACGAGCGCCGCCGAGGTGAACGAGCCGTCGTTGGCGGTGACGGTGTGCTGGTCCTCGTCCTGCTGGGTCCAGGTCACCGTGGTGCCCGGCTTCACCGTGATCGCGGCGGGACCGAAGGCGAAGCCCTGGACGGCGACGTGATCGGCGGCCACCGGTGCGGCCAGGGGGGTGGAGGTCGTCGTCGGCATCGGCATCGTGCTCGTCGAGGACGAGGCGGCCGGGTTGGATGCGGTGGCGGCGCTGGTGCCGCACGCCGCGAGGGTCGTGGTGGCCGCGATCGCACCCGCGAGGAGTGCGAGCCGGGGGGACGGCAGGGGGGGCATCTCATTCTCTCCCATGACTGGCTGGGGGCAGCCACCCATACGCACGGGGTTACGGGTGTGATGGACGCCCGGCCGCGCTCCTGCTCTAATCGCCTGCGTCGGAGCGCCGCGGTGCGGAGATGAGGCCAGAGGGAGTGAGACCCGATGAGTGACTACGACGTGATCGTCCTCGGTGGCGGCGTCGGGGGCGAGCACTGCGCGGCCGCGCTCGCCGAGGGCGGGCTCCGGGTCGCGGTCGTGGAGCGGGAGCTGATCGGAGGCGAGTGCTCGTACTGGGCGTGCATCCCGTCGAAGACGCTGCTGCGGCCCGGGGAGGCGGTGCGGGGCGCCCGCGATGCGGAGGCCACCGCCGAGGTGAACCACGAGGCGGCCCTCGCCTGGCGTGACTTCATGGTCTCGAACTATTCCGATGCCGGCCAGGAGCGCTTCCTGGCCGACAACGGCATCGACCTGCTGCGTGGGCGCGGCCGGCTCGCCGGGACCGGGGTGGTCGAGGTCGACGGCACGCGACTCACCGCACGGCACGTCGTGGTGGCGACCGGCTCGGAGCCGGTCGTGCCGGCCATTCCGGGCCTGGGTGAGCTCGACGGGATCTGGACCAACCGCGAGGCGACCGGCATGAAGGCGGTGCCGCGACGACTGGTCGTCCTCGGGGGTGGGCCCGTCGGCGTCGAGATGGCCCAGGCCGTGCGCCGCCTCGGCGGCGAGGTGGCGCTCGTCGAGGGCTCGGCGCACGTGCTCGCCCGCGAGCCGAGGACGTTGGGAGAGGCGCTCGGCGAGGTCCTCCGCCGCGACGGCATCGAACTGGTGCTCGGCAGCCACGCCAGGGCCGCCCGGCGCGACGGCGACGACTACGTCCTGGAGCTCGACAGCGGCGCGGTGCTCCGCGGCGACCGGCTGCTCGTCGCCACCGGCCGGCGTCCCCGGGTCGACGGGATCGGCCTGGAGACGGTCGCCGTCAGCCTCGACCGCGGGGCGATCGTCGTCGACGCGCAGCTGCGCGCCGCCGAGGGCGTCTGGGCCATCGGCGACGTCAACGGCCTGTGGCCGTTCACCCACATCAGCAAGTACCAGGCCGACATCGTCGCAGCGAACATCCTCGGTGAGCCCCGCGCGGCCAGCTACGAGGCGGTGCCGCGAGTCGTCTACACCGATCCGCAGGCGGCGGCGGTCGGCGCGACCGACGGGCGCTTCCGAGCCACCGCGATGATCTCCGAGGTGGCGAAGACCGCGACCTACACCCGCGCCTACGCCGAGTCCAACGGTTTCCTGACCCTGCTCAGCGACGGAGAGCGTCTGACCGGCGCCTACGCGCTCGGTCCCGAGGCGGGCGAGTGGCTGCAGCAGGCCACCCTGGCGATCCGCGCCCGCGTCTCGCTCGACGTGCTGCGCGACACCATCCAGCCGTTCCCGACGTTCTCGGAGGTCTTCGTCGCCGCGCTCAAGACGCTCCGGAGCGAGGTCACGGGGAGGCACCGGATGCCCATGGAGCTGGCGAGCATGGTGGGCAAGGACGTGGCCAAGGGCCGCTGACCGCCCTACCAGGGCAGGGTGAGCTGCCTCGAGTCCCCAGCCCGTGCGGTTGCACGTCGCGACACCGGTGGGGGAGGTGCCACCAGGCCGGCGTCGCGGAGGAGGACCGCGGGATCGTCGCAGGGTGGCTCCCGCAGGACCCAGGTCTCGCCCTCGTCGCGGAGCAGGTACCAGCTCCGGTCCCGGCCCAGGCGCAGCTGGACCTGCCCCTCGACGCTGGTGACCAGGTTCTGACGGGTCCTCACCGGGCCCAGCCGCGTCAGCGCGTCGATCCCCGGGGCGAGCCAGGCCGGCTGCGGAGCCCACGGACGCAGCAGGACGCGGACGCCGGCGGCCCCTCCGGCCCGCCACGCGAGCCCGAGTCGCGCGAGCGTCCAGGCGTCGATGCCCGTGGCGGTGGCGAGGGCGATCAGGGTGGCCTGGTCGTCCATCAGGGGGCCGACGCGCCGGGCGAGGTCGGTGTCCGCATCGAGGCCGAGAGCGGCGTCGCCCCCCGCCGTCGCGAGCTCCCAGGCGCGGTCCGCCGCGTCGATGGCGAGGGCGTTGACGTCCCCCGTCCGGATGGTGCGCGCGGCTCCGGGGCGTGCCGGAAGGGTCTCGGGCACTCCGGGCCGCTCGGCAAGAGGCATGGGGGCCGGCAGCGGGGCGGGCACGCGGACGAACGCGGAGACGACGTCGACGCCGGGATCCTCCGTGCCGCGCGCCGCCCTGCTCCGGTTGCGGATCGCGCGCCGGCGCACCGCTCCGACGAGGTCGGTGTCGTGGCCACGCAGGTCCAGCAGCGTCGCCGGCCGGCCGTCGATGGTGTGTGCGGCGACGTACCAGACGGCCGCCGCGTGCCTGCAGACCACCGCCCAGGTCGAGCAGCTGCAGGCGAGCCGAATCTCGGTCGTCGCCGGGACCAGACCCTCGACGCCGCCCGCCGCGGCCACCACCTCCTCGGGGAGCTCGCCGTCGAGGACGTCCGCCAGCAGCCGGGGCGACCGGGCCATGGTCTCGACCGCACCCCGCCAGGCGGGGAGCCCGAGGCGCTCGACGCGCAGCACCACCGCCTGGGTGCCCTCGCCGGGGTCGCCGTCCACCCAGGCCGACACCTGTCCGGGCGCCCAGCTCAGTGCCCCGACCGCGCCGGTCTCGGCGAGCTCGCGACCGCGGTCGAGGGTCGACAGCTCGCGTCCGGGCTGGATCCGCAGGCCTGCCAGCCACGCCGCTCCCAGGGCGGTCGCACCCACCGTGGTTCCGGCGGGGATGACGGTGCGGTCGAGGATGCGGAGGCGACGGCTCATCGCGGACGCTGCAGTGCGACCAGCTCGGTCAGCTCGGCGGTCGAGAGCTCGGTGAGCCAGGCCTCGCCCGAGCCGATGACGCTGTCGGCGAGCTGGCGCTTGGATCGCAGAAGCGCGGCGATGCGGTCCTCGACCGTCCCCTCGGCCACCAGGCGGTGCACCTGCACCGGACGGTCCTGGCCGATGCGGTGGCTGCGGTCGGTCGCCTGGTCCTCGACGGCCGGGTTCCACCACCGGTCGTAGTGCACGACGTGGGTGGCGCGGGTGAGGTTGAGACCGACGCCGCCGGCGCGGAGCGAGAGCAGGAAGACGGGCGCGTCGCCGTCCTGGAAGCTCTGCACCAGCGTGTCGCGCCGCGATGCGGCGATCTGCCCGTGGAGGAAGAGGGTGCCGATGCCGCGCTCGGCGAGGTGCGCCTCGAGCAGCCGGGCCATCGCCACGTACTGAGTGAACACCAGCGCGGCCTCGCCCTCGGCGACGATGACGTCGAGCAGCTCGTCGAGGGCGTCGAGCTTGCCCGACCGGCCGCGCAGCGGGCCGCTCTCACGCAGGTACTGTGCGGGGTGATTGCAGATCTGCTTGAGGCCGGTCAGCAGCTTGAGGACCAGCCCGCGCCGCCGGATCCCGGCGGTCTCCTGGATGGTGGCGATGGTCTCGCGCACCATCGCCTCGTAGAGGCTCGCCTGCTCGGCGGACAGGGGGACGATCACGTCGAGCTCCGTCTTCGGCGGCAGCTCCGGGGCGACGTCGGGATCGCTCTTGGTGCGCCGGAGCAGGAAGGGCCGGACCAGCCGGGCGAAGCGCGCCGCCGTCGCGGCGTCGCCCTCCTGCTCGACGGGGGCCGCCACCCGGCGGCGGAAGGTCGCGAGCGAGCCCAGCAGGCCGGGGGTGGTCCAGTCGAGGATCGACCAGAGGTCGAGGAGGCGGTTCTCGACCGGGGTCCCGGTCAGCGCGATCCGCGCCTGTGCCGGGATGCCGCGAAGCTCGCGCGCGGTGTGCGACTGCGGGTTCTTCGCGTGCTGGGCCTCGTCGGCGACGACCAGGTCCCAGGCGACCTCCGCGAGCTGGGCGCGGTCGCGGCGGGCGACACCGTAGGTGGCGAGGACGACTTCGGTGCGCTCGAGCCCCTCGAGGCTGCGGCCCTCGCCGTGGTAGCGGCGGACGGGCAGCGACGGTGCGAAGGTGCGCAGCTCCCGGGCCCAGTTGCCGAGCAGCGACGCGGGGCAGATCACCAGCATGGGACCGCGGCCGCGGGCGAGCTGGAGCGCGATCACCTGGATCGTCTTGCCCAGCCCCATGTCGTCGGCCAGGCAGCCGCCCATCCCGAGCTCGCACATCGCCAGGAGCCAGGCGAGCCCGCGCCGCTGGTAGCCGCGCAGGGTGGCCTGCAGGCCCTCCGGCTCGGCCGCCTCCTGCGGGACGGTGACCTGGCCAAGCCGCCGGCCGAGGTCGGCGAGGGCCCCCTCGGTCCGAGCCGGGACGGTCGCGTCGCCCACCTCCATCGTCCCGGTCAGCGCGACGGCCAGGGCATCGCCGGGCCGCACCCCCTCGCTGGGGCGGCGCCGCAGCCGCTCGACGAGCTGGGGGTCGACGATCACCCAGCCGTCGCGCAGCTGCACGATGCCGCGGCCCCCCTCGATCAGCGCCTCCATCTCCGCGTCGCTGAGCGTGGTCCTGCCGAGGGCGACCTCCCAGCGGAAGTCGAGGAGCCCCTCGAGGGTGAAGCGCACCGGCCCGTCCTGCTCCAGCGCCTCCCCGGACCCGACGACCGCGCGAAGCGTCAGCGTCCGCTCGGTCAGCGAGGTCGGCCAGCTCACCTCGATGCCGAGGCCGGCGAGCGCGTCGGTGGCGTCGAGCAATGAGTCGAGGTCCTCGTCGGAGAGCTCGACGCGCCCCTCTCTCGGCGGCCAGTCGAGGCGTGCGAGGGGTGGCCAGCGCCGGGCGCCCCGATGGAACGCGAGCGCGAGGTCGAGCTCCGCCGCCGCGAGCCGGCGCCGCAGCCCGGCCGGCGCCGCGCGGAGGTCGCCGGCGTCGACCACGATCGGGGGATCGCCATCACCCCGGAGCTCCAGCACCGCGGTGACGGCGACATCGGACTCCACCGGGAGGAGGACGCGCAGTCCGAGGGTGACCGCCAGGGTTCGAGCCTCGGGGGCGGCGCCGTCCAGCCATGGCCGCAGGTGCTCGGCGCTCACCGGGACGGGACTCGAGAGGGCGAGCTCGGGGCAGACCTGCACCGCCGCGGCGGTGCGCACCAGCGCGTCGGCGACGGCGTCCCAGCAGGCGGTGATGAGGTGGCGCGGGGTGCGGACCCGCCCCGGGTCCGCCGGCAGGGGCAGGGCATACGCCCGGGCGGGAAACGCCGCCGCGAGACGGTCGATCCACTCCTCCTCCGCGTGATCGAGCGGACCGACACACCAGGCCCCGAAGCCGCGTGCGGTCACCGCCGGGCGGAGCAGCCCCCGGGCCACCAGGCCGACCGCCGCCCGGACGGCGGCCGCCCAGGCGAGCTGGCTCTCCGCCACGCCCGCGTCCTCGGGGAGCGCCATCAGCCAGGGCACCGCGTCCGCGACCTGGACCATCCGCGCGGGCACCGGACGCGGCCGCAGCCCGGCGGCGTCGGGCTGGACGACGTCGACGGTGGCCGCCGTCCCGACTCCGGGCGGAGGCGGGTGCCAGAGGGCGAACGTCCCCAGGCGCGGCGGGTCGGCGGGAAGGAAGAGGACCTCGCCTCGATGCTCGATCACGAGCCACTCAGCGTATCCGGTCTCCCGCCCCCGGCGGTCGCGACCCCGGGCTCCACGCATGGACGGATATCTGTGGCTACAGATATCCCGCGGTGATGTCCCGTCCTCCTCCCCGAGGGGACGGCGGTCAGCTGCGACCCGTGCCGGGTGATGTGATCCGGTCGATCTCGGCCAGATCCTCTGCGCTGGGCCGCCACTCGGCGGCCTTCACGTTGGCGGCGACCTGCTCCGGCGAGGTGGCGCCGGCGATCACGGAGGAGACGGCCGGCTGCGCCGCGAGGCAGCCGATGGCCACGTCGAGCAGCGTGATGGAACGCTCCCGGGCGAAGTGCTCCAGGCTCTCCAGCGCGTCGAAGGTCTCGTCGGTGAGCACCGACCCGCGGTTCCACAGCTGGATCCGGCTGCCCTCGGGCGGCGGCTCGCCGCGCCGGTACTTGCCGGTGAGCAGGCCGCTCGCGAGGGGAAAATAGGGGAGGAGGCCGATCCCGTAGCGGGTCAGCGCCGGGACGAGGTGGGCCTCGATCCGGCGGTTGAGCAGGCTGTACTCGTTCTGCGCGCTGACGAAGCGCTGCAGGTTGTGCGTGCGCGCGATCCATTCGGCTTCGACGGTGCGCCAGCCCGCGAAGTTCGAATGGCCCAGGTAGCGAACCTTCCCCTCGCGGACCAGGTCGTCGAGGGTGGAGAGGGTCTCGTCGATCGGTGTGGCGGGGTCGGGCTGGTGGAGCTGGTACAGGTCGATCCAGTCGGTCCGGAGCCGGCGGAGCGAGCTCTCGACCGCCCGGCGGATGTAGCGGCGCGAGCCACGCGCGTTCCAGTCGGCGCCGTTGTCCTGGCCGAGACGCCGGACGTCGCTGCCGAACTTGGTCGCGATGACGACGTCGTCGCGCCTGCCCTGCAGGATTTCGCCCAGCCGCTGCTCGGACTCGCCGTACGAGTCGGAGGTGTCGAAGAGCGTGATGCCCTGGTCGAGGGCGGCATGCACCACCCTGCGGCTCTGCTCGAGGTCGAGCTTCATCCCGAGATTGTTGGTCCCGAGACCGACCACGGTGACGGCGAGACCGGAGTTTCCCAGGCGGCGGAGCGCGGTCATCGGCGGCGCATGGACTCCTGTTCGTCGACGGGTGCCGGGAGTATACGGCCGGGTCCCCGGCGGTCCCCATCGACGTGCGATAGTGCCGCCGATGAGCAGCGCCACCGACCCCTCGGCCGGCTCTGCCGCCGAGAAGGAGACCGGCCGGCTCGAGGCCTTCAGCGACGGGGTCATGGCGGTGATCATCACGATCATGGTGCTCGAGTTGAAGCCGCCGTCCGGGACGAGCTTCGGTGACCTCCGGGACCGGATCCCCGCCCTCCTGATCTATGTGCTGAGCTTCACCTTCGTCGGCATCTACTGGAACAACCACCACCATCTGCTGCGGGCCACGTCACGCATCAGCCCGGCGGTGATGTGGACGAACCTCCACCTGCTGTTCTGGTTGTCGCTCATTCCGGTGGTGACCGAGTGGGTCGGCCAGGCGTCCGGAGCCGCGGCCCCCGCCGCCATGTACTCGCTCGTCTCCCTGTGCGACGCGCTGGCCTACACGCTGCTGACCTGGGCGATCGTGAGGACGGAGGGTCACGAGTCCCGGATCGCCGCGGCGCTGGGCAGGGACCTCAAGGGGAGGCTGTCCGTCCTCGTGTACGTGGTCGCCACCCCGCTGGCCTTCGTCAGCCCGTACCTCACCTATGGGTTGCTCGTCGCCGTCGCCGTCATGTGGTTCGTCCCCGACCGCCGTCTCGCGTCCTGAGGGGACGATCGCTGATGCGGTGGCGGTCGCCGGTCCGACGGGCCATGACCCCGAAGGCGGACGCCGTTACAGGCACTGGTACCTCGCACCGTATGGCGCCGTCCAGTGGCCCCCGCTGATCCTGGTGATGTAGTAGCAGGTCACCGGCGGAGAAGGCTGGTGGGCTGCATAGGTGAGCGGAGGGGTCAGCCCGCCGAGAGTCTCCTCCCTCAGCGCCCACAGGCCGTTGAGAATCGCGTCGCTGCTGGGCGTCGCCCCGATGTTGGCCGCCGCCTTCCTGAACAGCTCGCCGGACACCCACTGGATGGCGGTGCTGCCCGAGCCCTCCAGGCCGGGTGCGTACTGGCGCATCGCCTGCTGGTAGGCATCGATCTCGGGATTGCCTCCGGACACCATCCAGGGGAAGACCGGAGCCGCTGCGATCGTGCCGTCCAGCGCGGGGGTCTGGGCCTCCTCGGTGGTGGACGCCACATTGGGCAGCAGGTACAGGGGATGGTAGTTCTGGCGGGCACACGAGGTGGCGATCCGCTGCTGCGAACCTGCATCAGCGCCCAGCCAGATCGCCTGCGCACCATTCTGCTGCGCTCCCAGGCACTGGGCGGTGAAGTCGGGTTGGGTGACGGTGACGCGCGACGTGTAAACGACCTGTTCGCCATAGCGGGCTGCCGTGTCGTTGATATGCTTGTTGGTCACGTCGCACGCCGAGGACTCGATACAGTAGAGAACGGCGATCCTGGTTGCACCGGCATCGTGCGCGGATTTCAGGGTCGACTCGATCAACGGG
>DATARS010000024.1:0-1967 GCA_036269455.1 Candidatus Dormiibacterota bacterium
CTTCCAGGTCCGCCGCCTGCAGCTGCCCCGCGACCGGCGCACCCGCCCCGCCGACGCCCTGCTGGTCACCCACCAGGACGTGATCCGTGCCGCCGAGCTCGCCCTCGCCCACCGCCGTCGCGAGGCGGGCTCTCCGTCGGAGCAGCAGAGCGGCGACGGGATCGCCGAGAGCGCCCGCGAGCGCCTCAAGCAGATGGAGTCCGAGGCCCAGAGCACGACCGCCGAGGCGGGCTCCGAGCAGGTCGAGGCGAGCCCGGCGGGGAGCGGCGGCGACCGCGGCGAGGGGAGCGCGATCCAGTCGCCGGAGCGGACCGAGGCCCAGGAGCCCGCCCCCGGCCAGGCCGAGACCACGTTCGGCGGCGACGTCTTCCAGGTCCGCCGCCTGCAGCTGCCCCGCGACCGGCGCACCCGCCGCACCGCCGGCAAGCGCAACCTCACCCGCAGCGGCGACAAGCGCGGCCGCTACGTTCGCAGCACCCAGGTGGAGCGCACCACCGACCTCGCCTTCGACGCCACCCTGCGCGCCGCCGCCCCCTACCAGACGAGCCGCCGCGACGAGGACCCGCCCCCGGGCGCGCCGGCGCTGCTGCTCGAGCGCCACGATCTCCGCCAGAAGGTGCGCCAGCGCAAGACCGGCACGCTGATCGTCTTCGTGGTCGACGCCAGCGCCTCGATGGACGCCGAGCAGCGGATGCAGGCGACCAAGGGCGCGGTGCTCTCGCTGCTCCGCGACGCCTACGTGCGCCGCGACAAGGTCGCGCTGGTGGTCTTCAGCGGGCGCACCGCCCGGGTGGTGCTGCGTCCCACCAGCTCCGTCGACCTCGCCGAGGATCGCCTCCAGCGGCTCACCGTCGGCGGCACCACCCCGCTCACCCACGGGCTGGTCGCCGGGCTCAAGCTGATCCGCACCGAGCGGCTGCGCGATCCCACCGTGTACCCGCTGATGGTGCTCATCAGCGACGGCCGGGGGAACATCTCCCTCTTCGGCGAGGAGCCGATCGTCGAGGCGCAGCGGGTCGCCGCGCAGATCAAGAGCGAGCACGTCCGCTCCCTGGTGATCGACTCGGCGCGCGACTACACCCAGCACGCCCAGCTGCCCCGGATCGGCGGCCGCGGCGCCCAGCCGCTCTTCGGCGGCTACGCCTTCAACGCCTGCCTCGACCTCGCCGGGCGGCTGGGGGGGAAGTACTTCGGCCTCTACGACCTCTCCCAGGGGGCGATCCTGCAGTCGGTCCAGCAGGAGCTGCGGGCCGGCTGAGCGGCGGCCCTGCTCTGCGAGAATCCCTGCCCATGAAGCTCACCGCCGGTCCGGCACGCACGATCTTCCCCTTCACCGCGCTGGTCGGCCAGGAGTCGATGAAGCAGTCGCTGGTGCTCAACGCCATCAACCCCGCGATCGGCGGAGTGCTGATCCGCGGCGAGAAGGGCACCGCCAAGTCGACCGCGGTGCGCGCCCTGGCACGGCTGCTCCCCGAGCTCGAGGTCGTCGCCGACTGCCGCTACGGCTGCCCCCCCGACCAGCCCGACGTGCAGTGTGCCGACTGCCGGGCGCGGGTCGCGGCGGGCGAGGAGCTGCCCCGGGCGCGCCGGCAGATGCGGGTGGTCGAGCTGCCGATCAACGCCTCCGAGGACCGGGTGGTCGGGACCATCGACATCGAGGCGGCGATCAAGCAGGGTGAGCGGCGGTTCGAGCCCGGCGTGCTCGCCGAGGCTAACCGGAACATCCTCTACGTCGACGAGGTGAACCTCCTCGACGACCACCTCGTCGACGTCCTCCTCGATGCCGCGGCGATGGGGGTGAACGTCGTCGAGCGCGAGGGCATCTCCGTGTGGCACCCGTCGCGCTTCATCCTCGTCGGGACGATGAACCCCGAGGAGGGTGAGCTGAGGCCGCAGCTGCTCGACCGGTTCGGGCTGTGCGTCGATGTGGAGGGCATCCGCGACCTCGACCAGCGGGTGGCGATCGT
>DATARS010000025.1:0-16611 GCA_036269455.1 Candidatus Dormiibacterota bacterium
CGTCACCGGCTCGGCGAGCACGTCACGCAGAAGGGGTCGCTTGTCGCACCCGACCGGCTGCGCTTCGATTTCAGCCATCCGAGACCGCTGACGCCGCAGGACGTCGCCGCGATCGAGGCAGAGGTCAATGCCCAGATCCGCGCCAATGCCGAGGTGCGCACTCGCCTGCAGACCCCCGACCACGCCGTCGAAGAAGGCGCCCTCGCGTTGTTCGGCGAGAAGTACGGCGAGGAGGTGCGCGTGGTCGACTTCGGCGGCTGGTCGCGCGAGCTCTGCGGCGGCACCCACGCCGGCCGCAGCGGCGACCTGGGGGCGGCGATCCTGCTCTCCGAGTCGAGCGTCGGCCAGGGGCTGCGGCGGATCGACATGGTCGCCGGCGACGCCGCCGAGCTGCGCTGGGAGCGCGACGCCGGCCTGCTCCGCGAGACCGCGACGGCGCTCAGGGTGCCGCCCGACGAGGTCCCCGAGCGGGTCGCCGCCCTGCAGGCGAACATCCGCCGCCTCCAGCGCGATCTCGACGAGGCCAAGCGCCGGGCGCTGAGCGGTGGCGGCGCGGCGAGCGCCGTGGTGGAGGAGGTGGCCGGCATCCGGCTGCTGCACCTCCTCCTCGACGGCGGCGCCGGCCGCGACGAGGTCAAGGCCGCGGTCGACAGCCTCTACGCCGACCGCCTCGGCGGCGACGGCGTCGTCGTGGTGATGGGGGAGAGGGACCTGGCGGTCAAGGTGAGCGAGAGCGCCCGGAGTCGCGGCGTGCTCGCCGGCGAGCTCGTCCGGGTCGCCGCCGCGGCCACCGGGGGAAAGGGCGGCGGCCGCCCCGACTTCGCCAACGGCGGTGTCGTCGACGCCAGCAGGCGCGAGCAGGCGGTGGCGGCGGTCCGCGAGGCCATCGCCGCAGCGGGGGGAGGCGCATGAGCAAGCGCAAGTTCTCGCTGCTGCGGCGGCGCGAGGAGTTCCACAGCCACTACACCGCCATCGACATCGGCACCGAGGTGGTGAAGGCGCTGGTGGTCAAGCGGGAGGAGGACCGCGGCATCGTCATCGGCGTCGGCAAGGTCCGCCAGTCGCTCACCGACATGCAGGCGGGCGCGGTCTCCGACATCCAGGCGGTGATCGACAACGTCGACCGCGCCCTGACCGAGGCCGAGGACATGTGCCAGCTCGTCCCCGGCCAGGCGGTGATCGGCATCGCCGGCGAGCAGATCAAGGGCTTCAGCACCTCGGTCAGCGTGCCCCGCGCGCAGTCGCAGACGCGCATCACCCAGGCCGAGGTGGCGCAGAGCCTGCAGATGGTGCAGCGGCGCGCGCTCCGCGAGGCGGTGCGCCAGATGTCCCAGGAGATGGGCGTCCCCGAGGTCAACGTCAAGCTGGTCCACAGCGCCATCACCAGCATCCGCGTCGACGGCTACCCGGTGAGCAACCCGCTCAACTTCCAGGGCCGCGCCCTCGACCTCACCATCTTCAACACCTTCGCGCCGCTCACCCACATCGGCGCGCTGCAGACCATCGCCCAGGAGCTCGACCTCGAGCTCGTGGCCACCGTCGCCGAGCCCTATGCGATGGCCCGCGGCTGCGCCAACGACGAGGTCTACGAGCTCGGCGGCATCTTCGTCGACATCGGTGGCGGCACCACCGACGTCGCCCTGGTGCGCAACGGCGGCATCGAGGGGACCCGGATGTTCGCGCTGGGTGGCCGCGCCTTCACCCGCCGGGTCGCCGGCGAGCTGGGGATGTCGCTCGAGCAGGCCGAGCAGTTCAAGCTCGCCCACGGCGCCGGCACCCTCACCGCCGACCAGCGCAAGCTCGCCCACGAGACCGTCGACTCCAGTGCCGAGGTGCTCGCCCAGGGGGTGGCGCTCGCCCTCGAGGACATGGCCCACGGCGAGGCGCTGCCTCCGGCGATCTACCTCGCCGGCGGTGGCGCCGCCCTGCCCGAGGTCGCCGACCAGCTCCGCGCGCTCAACTGGACCGAGCACCTGCCCTTCCCCAAGGCGCCGACGATCGAGGTGCTGCGGCCCGAGGCGGTGACCGGCGTCTACGACAGCACCGGGCTGCTCACCGGCACCCAGGACATCACCCCGATGGGGCTCGCCTACCACGCCATCCAGCTCGACGACGAGGAGGACCAGCCCCTCGGTGGGGTGATGCGGCGCATCATGCGGGCGATGAAGGTCTGACGATGGCCAAGATGCTCTACGTCGACCCGGACGAGGAGATCACCGAGCTGGTCGAGCGCATCCGCGCCGCCGGCGACGACCCCGACCTGGTCTTCATCTTCCCCAGCCACGCTCGGGTCCTGCTCAGCCCGCTCAACCTGCGCCTGCTCCAGCAGTACAGCCGCTCCAACCTCAAGAGCACCTCGATCGTCACCGGCGATCCGCGGGTGCAGGGGCTGGCCCGGGAGGCGGGGTTCGCGACCTACGCGTCGGTGCAGGCGTACGAGCGCGGCGTCCAGGTGATGGTCCCGACCACGGGGGCCGCCAACGGCGACGGCGTGGCCGCCGGCGCGGCCGCCGACCTCGCCGCCGAGCCGCTCGACGACGACACCTGGGCGGATCCGGTCCCGCCGCTGCTGCCACCGGGGGCGCACCGGCCGCGGGGAGCGGCTCCCCGCGCCTCGCTCCGCCAGGACCGGCGCCGCCTCTACATGCTCGCCGGCGGGATCTTCGTCGTCGGCTTCCTCCTGCTCTTCCTGGTGGCGCCGTCGGCCAAGGTGACGATCACCCTCAAGGCGACCCCCGTCGAGCTGACCAAGCAGATCCAGGGCACCAGCGATCCCAGCTCGGCCTCGGGTCCCGACCGGGTGCTCACCAAGGCGGTGACCGACGACGAGAACCAGCAGTTCGACGCCAAGCCCACCGGCCAGAAGCAGATCCAGGCGGTGGCCGCCAGCGGCGGCATCGTGCTCACCACCGACGAGCCCTTCCCGTTCTGTGCGAGCAACGGCTTCCCGCGCGGCACCGAGTTCTCGACGAGCGGCGCCAGGCCCGTGAAGTTCGTGGTCAGCGCCGACACCACCAACACCCCCGACGGGCAGTACTGCGTGCCCGCCGCCACCGGTGGCGCGCCGGTGAGCAGCTCGCCGCCGATCCCGGTGACGGCGGAGGCGACCGGCGCTGCCGGAAACGTCCCCGCCGGGAGCATCACCCAGTGGCTGCCGCCGCCGAACAGCCCCCCCGGGACCACCACCGGCAACCCCTGCGGTGACCAGACCCAGCCGGGCCGCCGCTGCGACCTGTCGGTCACCAACCCCGCGCCCACCGGCGGGGGCGTCGACCAGCACACCGTGGTGGTGGTGAGCGACACCGACTCCAAGAGCTTCCACGACCAGGTGACCCAGCTCAAGCAGCAGCTCAGCGACAAGGCGCGCAAGGCGATGCAGGACCACGCCCAGGGCGACGTCTTCGCCATCGACCCCAGCCAGCAGGGCCTCACCCTGAGCACCGAGGTCAACCCGCCGCTGCCCAACTCCGGTGACGAGTTCAAGGAGACGAACATCACCGTCACCGTCCACGGGCGCGCCGCCGCCTACAACCCCGACGACGTCCGACACGTCTTCACCAACGACCTCAGCTCGCAGATCCCCCAGGGCGAGACCCTGGTCGAGCAGCACCTCACCGGCCCCGACATCCAGCAGGCGAGCGACGACGGCACCGTGGTGTTCAGCATCCGCGGCACCGGCTTCAGCCAGCCGATCGTCGATCTCAACAAGCTGAAGGAGACCTTCACCGGCCAGGGCGAGGACGCGGTGGGCCGCAAGGTGCGCGCCGAGTTCGGCGACCAGGCGAGCACCAGCATCTCCCGCACCATCCCCTTCTTCGTGCTGCCCTTCTTCTCGAGCCGCATCTCGGTCGACGTCCGGGTGGTCGCCGAGGGCTCCTCGTGAGCCGTCCGCCGGTGGGCGTGGCCCTCGGCCTCGACGCCGGCAGCGTGCGCATCGGCCTCGCCGCCACCGATCCCACCGCCACCATCGCCGGGCCCGTCGCCACGCTCTCCGGCCGCGACCGCGCCGCTCTCTGGGCGCGGGTGCGCGAGGAGGCGGCGACCCGGGGGGCGGAGCGGCTGGTGGTCGGGCTGCCGAAGCGGCTCGACGGCACCGAGGGCGACGCCGCCGTGCGGGCGCGGGCGTTCGCCGACGAGGCCTCGCGGCAGACCGGGCTGCCCGTGGAGATGTGGGACGAGCGGCTCAGCACCGTGGCCGCCGAGCGCGCCCTGATCGAGGGCGGCATGCGCCGGGCGCGCCGCCGCGAGACCATCGACGCGGTCGCGGCGGCGATCATGCTCCAGAACTGGCTGGACTCCCGGCGCTGGAGGGGCGCGGCCCCGTCCGGAGCCGGGGGCAGGTGAGCCCGGCCGTCCGCGGCGGCCGCAGGCCGCGCATCCTGGTCATCGTGGCCGTCGTGGTCGCCGTGCTCGTGGTCGCCGCGGGGAGCACGGCGCTCTACGCCCGCGCCCAGCTCGAGGCGCCGGCGGCGGCGCACAGCGGCACGGTGAGCGTCGAGGTGACCTCCGGCGAGACCCTCGACGGCCTCGTCGCCGACCTCGAGTCCCACCAGCTGGTGCGCAGCGGGTTCTGGTTCCGCTGGTACGCCCGGCTGCGCGGGCTGGGCTCGCGGCTCGAGGCCGGACGCTACCGGCTCGACACCGGGATGGGCGCGAGCGCGCTGGTGGCGCGGCTGGAGATGCCCCCCGACGCGCGCACCGTCAAGGTGGTGATCCCGGAGGGGCTGACCGCCGCCCAGATCGCCGCCCGGGTGCAGGCGAGCGGGCTCGACATCCCCGCCGGCGCCTACCTCGGCGAGGAGCGCACCGGCCGCTTCGACGCCGGCTTCCTCACCGGGCGTCCCGCCGGGGCGCCGCTCGAGGGCATGCTCTTCCCCGACACCTACGAGGTCCCGGTGGGCGCCGACGCCCACGCCGTCGTCGCCCAGCAGCTCCAGGCGTTCATGTCGAAGGCGCTGCCGATGGTCGGCACCCCGCCCCACGGGCTCAGCGCCTACCAGGTGGTCGTGCTCGCCTCGATCGTCGAGCGCGAGGCGCGGCTGCCCTCCGACCGCCCGATCGTCGCCGGGGTGCTCTACAACCGCCTCGCCCGCGGGATGGACCTGCAGGTCGACGCCTCGGTGATCTACGGCGTGGGGGTCACCGACCGGGCGCC
Organism: Candidatus Dormiibacterota bacterium; assembly: GCA_036269455.1. Classification (GTDB taxonomy): domain Bacteria; phylum Chloroflexota; class Dormibacteria; order Aeolococcales; family Aeolococcaceae; genus CF-96. Next base: position 5,156 of record DATARS010000025.1, read on the forward strand.
GACCGCCGACGAGCTGAAGCGCGACACCCCCTACAACACCTACCTCCACCCCGGCCTCCCGCCCACGCCGATCTCCAACCCGGGCCTGGCGTCGCTCGAGGCCGCCGCCCACCCCCAGGCGACCGGCTACCTCTTCTACGTCTCGGACGGCTGCGGCCACAACCACTACAGCAGCACCGCCGCGGCCCACGACGCGCTGGTCCAGCAGTACCTGAACAGCCCCTGCCGATGAGCCCGACCGACCTCTGGCTGCTCGGTCACGGCATCGCCGCGTCGCCGAGCCCGCAGATGCAGAACGCGGCGCTGCGCGCGCGGGGGGTGGAGGGCAGCTACCGGATCGTGGACGTCGCCCCCGCCGAGCTGGCCGGCGCGCTGGCGCGGCTGCGCGACGGCGCCGCCGCCGGGGCCAACGTGACCATCCCCCACAAGGTCGCGGTGGCCGCCGCGTGCGACCGCCTCGAGGGGGACGCCGCGCTCACCGGGGCGGTCAACACCGTGGTGGTGGAGGGAGGGCGTCTGCTCGGCGCCAACACCGACGCCGCCGGGCTCGAGGGCGCCCTGCGGCACGCCGGGCTCTGGCCCGCCCGGGGCTCCGAGGCGGTGGTGCTCGGCGCCGGCGGGGCGGCGGCGGCGGCGCTGCTCGCCCTCAGCCGCGCCCCCGTCGAGCGGCTGTGGCTGTCCGCGCGCCGGCCCGAGGCGGCCTGCGCGCTCGCCGCCCGGCTGGCGCCGGCGCTCTCGGCGACGGCCGCGCCCTGGGATCACGCCGCGCTGGAGCCGCTGCTCGCCCGCGCCGGCACGGTGGTGAACGCGACCCCGTCGGGCCTGGACGGCCTGCCGCTGCGGGTCGACCGGCTCGGCGCCGGCTGCGGGGTCGTCGACCTCCGCTACCGGCCCCGCCCCGTCGACCTGGTCGCCGCCGCCCGGCGCGCGGGTCTGCGCGCCTGCGACGGGCTCGAGATGCTCCTCCACCAGGGGATGCTGAGCTTCCGGCGCTGGACCGGGCTCGAGCCCCCCTGGGAGGAGGCGAGGGCGGCGCTCCTCGCCGCGGTCGGCGGATGAGCGCGGCGGCGGCGGCGGTCCTGGGGGCCGCGGGAGCGGTGGCCGGGCTCGGCGCCGGCTGGCTCTCCGTCGAGCTCGAGCGGCGCGAGCGGCTCGAGGAGGAGGAGCTCGAGGAGAGGCGCGAGTACGAGGCCGACTGCATCCGCGAGGCCGAGGCCGCGGCGGCCGAGGGGCGCGAGCCGGCGGCGCCGCCGCCCTGGAAGCCCGAGCGCTACGGCTGGACCTGGCTGGAGCGGTACCTGGCCCCGGTGCTCGGCGCGGTGGGATACGCCGCCTTCGCCGCCCACGACCCGCTCGGCGCCGGGCTGGTCATCCACCTGCTCTGGGTGACGATCTTCGTCCACGTCGTCGTCTTCGACGTCAAGCACCGGCTCATCCTCAACCGCGTCACCTACCCCGCGACGGTGGCGGCGATCGCACTGGCCCCGTTCTCGCCGGGGCTCAGCCTGCCCCACGCCCTCGCCGGGGCGGTCGCCGTGTACGTGGTCTTCGTCGTCCAGAGCCTGCTCCTCGGCGGCTCGGTGCTCGGCATGGGCGACGCCAAGCTCGGCGCGGTGGTGGGGGCGACCACCGGGCTGGGGCTCGACAGCCGGCACCTCGGCGCCGTCTACGCGGTGATCGCCGCCATCCTCATCGGCGGGGTGGCCGCGGCGCTGCTGCTGGTGACCCGGATTCGGGGGCTCAAGGACCCGATACCCTATGGCCCGTTCCTCTGCGCCGGGGCGGCCCTCATCATGTACGTGGGTCCCGCCGGACCGTGACCGGGGGATGGCTGGGGACGCAAGGAGAACAGCGGTGCGCAAGCTGCTCCAGGACGAGCGCGAGATCCGCGTCGCGCGTCAGCACTGGTCGATCTTCATCCCCCTGGTCGCCGGCGGCCTCCTCGTGGTGGCGGTCCTCGCCGGGCTGAGGGCGGTGGCCCCCTCGCACATCTCCAGCCTCTCCATCGACGGCCTCAAGACCCTGGTCCTGGTGGTGGGCATCGCCGGGGCGGCGATCCTCCTCACCGTCCGCTGGCTGCAGTGGCACTACACCACCTTCACGCTCACCGACCGCCGGGTGATGGTGGCCAACGGGGTGCTCTCCCGCCACACCGAGTCGATCGCGCTCGACCGGGTGCAGGACACCGCCGTGCGCCAGAGCCTGCTGGCGCGCATCTTCCGCGCCGGCGACGTCGAGATCGAGTCGGCGGGGCGCGACGGCAGCGAGGTGCTGCAGCGCATCCACGACCCCCAGGGGTTCAGCAACGACCTGCTCAACGCGGTCGAGGCGCACCGCACCGGGCGTCCCTACGCCGGCGACCCGTCCGGGGCGCCCGAGCAGGTGCAGCAGGGATCCGGGCCCCCGGGGAGCTCGGGCTACGGACCTCCGCCGGGGTACGGGCCGCCGCCGCGACGCGACGGCGTCTGAGGCTCGGCCGGGGCGGGAGGGGCCTCGGCCAGGTCCCCTCCCGCCTCGCGGCGGCTACGGGTGCGGAGTCGGCGTCGGGGTCGGCTTGGGGCTCGGCTTCGGCGAGTGCTTGGGCTTCCCGTTGCCTGTCGAGTGGAGATTGCCCTTGGTGCCCTTGTGATGGTGGGTGACGGTGCCGCTGTTGCCCTTGGTGGTGCCCGAGTGGTGGGCATTGCTGAGGTGGTGGGGCGCCGGCTTGGTCACCTTGTGCTGCGGGGCCGGGCTTGCGTGACCGAGGATCACCGTTCCGGCGGTGCCGGCGACCAGCGAGGCGGCGGCCGCGCCGGCGGTGAGCAGGAGCTTGACGTGCATGTCGGGTTCCCCTTCCTGAGTGGTCTGCCCCCCTCTCAGGATTCATAACGTGGCGAATCCGAACATGGGTACGGATCCGCGGAAAATGGGGGAGCGGCACCATCAGCTCAGCGCCCCGGCCCGAGCCCCCGCGGCTCGGACGCCGCCCCGCCGCACAATACGGGCATGCTCCGCTTCCTCACCGCGGGCGAGTCCCACGGTCCCCAGCTCACCGTCATCGTCGACGGGCTGGTGGCCGGGCTGCCGCTCGACGGGCCCCGCGACATCGACCGCGACCTCCGCCGGCGACAGGGGGGCTATGGCCGCGGCGGCCGGCAGAAGATCGAGCAGGACCAGGCCGAGATCGTGGGCGGGGTGCGCGGCGGCCGCACCCTCGGCTCGCCGGTGACCCTGGTGGTGCGCAACCGCGACTGGGAGAACTGGCGGCGGCCGATGCAGGTCGAGGCCGCCGGGTTCACCCCCAAGCGGGTCACCCGGGTGCGCCCCGGCCACGCCGACCTCGCCGGCGCGCTCAAGTACGGGTTCGACGACGTCCGCAACGTCCTCGAGCGCGCCAGCGCGCGCGAGACCGCGGCCCGGGTGGCCGCCGGGGCGGTGGCCAAGACCCTGCTCCGCGGGCTCGGCATCCAGGTGCGCTCCTACGTGCGCCGGATCGGGCCGGTGGAGCTCACCGGCTCCGGGCCGCCCGACGTCGACACCATCGACTGGAAGGGGGTCGAGGCGTCCCCGGTGCGCTGTCCCGAGCCCGGCACCTCGGCGGAGATGGTCGCCGCCATCGACGCCGCCCGCGCCGACGGCGACACCCTCGGCGGCGTGGTCGCGGTGGTGGCCTCGCACGTTCCTGCCGGTCTCGGCAGCTACAGCCAGTGGGACCGGCGGCTCGACGGGCTGATCGCCCAGGCGATGTGCAGCATCCAGTCGGTGAAGGCGGTCGAGCTCGGGGCGGGATTCGCCGGGGCCGGGCTGCCCGGCTCGCTGGTGCACGACGCCCCGCGCTGGATCGAGGGCGAGGGCTTCCGCCACCAGACCAACCGCCAGGGAGGCCTCACCGGGGGGGTGACCGACGGCGAGGACGTCTGGGCCCAGGTCTACTTCAAGCCCATCTCCACCCTGCTCAAGCCGCTGCGCAGCGTCGACCTGCTCAGCCGCAAGGAGATCAACGCCCACTACGAGCGCAGCGACATCTGCGTGGTCCCCGCCGGCGGCGTCGTCGCCGAGGCGATGCTCTCCTGGGTGCTCGCCGCCGCGGTGATGGAGAAGTTCGGCGGCGACTCCTTCGAGGAGCTGCGCCGCGCGGTGACCGCCCACCGCCGCCGGATGCGCGCCGGCGGCAGGTCCGCCGCGCCCCCCGCCGCCGCCCCCGCTCCGGCGGCGGCCGAGGCCTGAGGATGCCCTCCGGCGTGGCCCGGGTGGCGCTCGTGGGGCTCCCCGGCAGCGGCAAGTCCTCGGTGGCGCGCGCGCTCGCCCGCCGGCTCGGCTGGCGCCTCGCCGACACCGACACCCTCGTCGAGCAGTCCGCCGGGCGCACCGTCGCGGAGGTCTTCGCCGCCGAGGGCGAGGAGGGCTTCCGCGCCCGCGAGCTCGAGGCGCTGCGCGCCGCGCTGGCCGGCGAGGGCCGGGTGGTCGTCGCCTGCGGCGGCGGGCTGCTGACCCGTCCCGCGGCCCGCGAGCTGCTCGCCCGCTCGGCGCTGCTGGTCTGGCTCGACGCCGAGGATTCCGTCCTGCTCCGCCGCCTCGCCGGCGCGGCCGACCGGCCACTGCTCCGCGACGACCCCGCCGTCCGGCTCGCCGCGCTGCGCGAACAGCGCGCCGCGCTCTACGCCGCCGCCCCGCTGCGCGTCGACAGCGGCGACGGCGACGTCGAGGACGTCTGCGACCGGGTCGCCGACGCGGTCGCAGGCAGCAGGCTGACGGCGCCCGAGGACGCCGGCCCCGCCCTCGGCGTCAGCCTCGGTGAGCGCAGCTACGGGATCGCGGTCGGGGCGGGCGTGATCGGCGGGCTCGCCGGCCACCTCCCCGAGTCCGCCACCCGGGTGGCGGTGGTCTGCGACCGCGCCGTCCTCGGCCTCGGCCGCCGGGCGCTCGCCGCCTGCCGCGCCTCCGGCCGCGAGGCCGAGCTCATCGCCCTGCGCGGCGGCGAGCAGGTGAAGACCTGGAGCCGCGCGGGCCGGCTGGTCGAGCGGCTGGCGGCGCTGAGGCTCGGTCGGGGCGACTGCGTGGTGGTGGTCGGTGGCGGCACCGTCGGCGACCTCGCCGGCTTCGCCGCGGCTGCGTACTCACGCGGCGTCGCCTACGTCGCGGTCCCCACCACGCTGCTCGCCATGGTCGACAGCGGCATCGGCGGCAAGACCGGCGTCAACCTCAGCACCGGCAAGAACCTCGCCGGTGCCTTCTGGCAGCCGAGCGCGGTGCTCTGCGACCTCGACGCCCTCGCCACCCTGCCCGAGCGCGCCTACCGCGCCGCCTTCTCGGAGATCATCAAGTACCCGATGGCGGTCGACGGCAGCCTGGCGGCGAGCGTCGAGTCGCGGATCGAGGCGCTGCTCGCCCGCGACCTCGATGCGCTCGCCGACGTGGTGCGGCAGAGCTGCCGCGCCAAGGCCGAGGTGGTGAGCTCCGACGAGCGCGAGTCCGGCCGGCGCGCGGTGCTGAACTACGGCCACACCGTCGGGCATGCTCTGGAGAGGGTGACCGGCTACGAGGCGATGCTCCACGGCGAGGCGGTGGCGGCGGGCATGCGCGTCGCCGGCCGGCTGAGCGCCGAGCTGCTCGGCCTGCCCGCCGGCGACCTCGAATGGCAGGACCTGCTGCTCCGCCGCTCCGGCCTCGGCGACCTCCCCGCGGGGCTCGACGTCGACGCCGTGGTCGCCGCCACCCGCAGCGACAAGAAGGCGCGCGGGGGAACGGTGCGCTGGGTGCTGGTGGAGCGACGCGGCGTCGGCACCGCCGGCCACCTCGTCCCCGAGGAGGCGGTGCGCAGCACCCTTCGGGCGGCGCTCGCCGGATGATCCGCATCCTCGTCCTCAACGGGCCCAACCTCGGCAGCCTCGGCCGCCGCGACCCCCACCTCTACGGGTCGCAGACCCTCGCCGAGATCGAGGCGGGTCTCCGCCGGCGCGCCGCCGAGCTCGACGTCGAGCTGCGCTGCGAGCAGAGCAACCACGAGGGGACGCTCATCGACCTGCTCGAGGCCGAGCGCGACGCCGCCAGGGGCTGCATCATCAACCCCGGCGGGCTCAGCCACGTCAGCATCGCCCTCGCCGACGCGCTGCGCACCTTCGGCCACCCGGTGATCGAGGTCCACCTCTCCAACATCCACGCCCGCGAGCCCTACCGTCACACCTCGCTGACCGCCGCGACGGCGCGCGGGGTGATCGCCGGCCTGGGAGCCGACGGCTACCGGCTCGCCCTGGAGGCGCTGACCCGCCTCCTCACCACGCCGACCACTGCTGATACTGAGGAGTGAGCTCATGCTGGAAGCTGGGGACCTGCGTCCCGGGAACACCGTGGAGAAGTCGGGAGAGCTGCTCCAGGTCCTCGAGTACCACCACGTCAAGATGGGCCGCGGCAGCGCCATCGTGCGCGCCAAGTTCAAGAACGTGAACACCGGGGCGGTCACCGAGGAGACCTTCCGGCCCGAGGAGAAGTTCACCCGGGCGCGGATCGAGCGCACCGACGCGCAGTACCTCTACAAGGACGGCGACAGCTACATCGTCATGGACTCGACGAGCTACGACCAGTTCCCCATCAGCGAGGAGCAGCTCGGCGACGCCACCAAGTGGCTGAAGGAGAACGACCCCCTCTTCCTGCTGCAGTACGACGGGAAGATCCTCGGGATCGAGCTGCCGATCGCGGTGGAGCTGGAGGTGACCTACACCGAGCCCGGCTTCAAGGGGGATACGGCCACCGGTGGCAGCAAGCCGGCGACGCTGGAGACAGGCGCGGTGGTCGACGTCCCCCTCTTCGTCACCCAGGGCGAGCGCATCCGCGTCGACACCCGCAACTGGCGCTACATGGAGCGCGTCACGTGAGCTCCGACGGCGAGCGCCTCGAGCTCGTCCACGGCGGTGGCGGGCGCGAGCGGCTCGGCACCGTCCGCGTCGCCAACGAGGTGGTGGCGCGGATCAGCGCGCTGGCGGCGCTCGAGGTCGACGGCGTCCACGCCATGTACCAGGCGAGCGGCAGCCAGCAGCTCGACCGGATCCTGCGCCGGCCCGCCGCCCACCGCGGCGTCAAGGTGGAGCTTCTCGACGACGACCGCCTCCGCCTCGACGTCTTCGTGGTGATGGAGGCGGGAACCCAGCTGCCGGTGATGGGCGCCACCGTGCAGCGCAGGGTCGCCGACGCCATCGACCGCATGCTCGGGCTGGCCATCGCCGAGGTCAACGTCTTCGTCAGCGAGGTGGTGTTCTCGTGACCCGCAGCGCCGGTCGACGCCACCGGGGGCGCCGGCTGGCGCTGCGCGTGCTCTTCGAGCTGGAGGGCACCACCAAGGACGCCGCCGAGACGCTGCGCTACCAGGCCGAGGACGAGTCCGCGCCCGCCGACGTCACCCGCTACGCGCAGGAGCTCGTGTACGGCACCCTGACCAACCTCGAGGGCATCGACGACGCCATCAGCGCGGCGAGCGTGAACTGGCGCCTCGAGGACATCGGCAAGGTCGAGCGCGCCGTGCTCCGCCTCGGCGCCTTCGAGCTGCTCTACGAGAACGGGGTGCCGAGCGCCGTGGCCATCGACGAGTGCATCGAGCTGAGCCGGACCTACGCGGGCGAGGAGGCCGCGCCCTTCGTCAACGGGGTGCTCGGCCGCATCGCGGGCGGGAGCGGGTGAGCTCCGCCGGCCCGCAGGCGCTCACCGTCTCCCAGCTCACCGCGGTGGTGCGCGGGGCCGTCGCCGCCGAGGCGCGGCTCGAGGACGTGCTCGTCGAGGGCGAGGTGAGCAACGTGCGCATCCCGCCGTCGGGCCACCTGTACTTCACCCTGCGCGACCGCACCTCGAGCGTGCGCTGCGTCTGCTGGCGGACCAGCGTGCAGCGCATCCCCTTCCACCCCGAGAACGGCCTGACCGTGGTCGCCCACGGCCGGGTCGACGTCTACGAGTCGGAGGGCGCCTACCAGCTCTACGTCGACCGGCTCGACCCCGCCGGCGTCGGCGCCCTCGCGCTCGCCGTGGAGCAGACCAAGCGGCGGCTGCAGCAGGCGGGGCTCTTCGACCCCGCGCTCAAGCGGCCGCTGCCGCCGATGCCCCGGCGGATCGCCGTGGTCACGTCGCCGACCGGCGCGGCGGTGCGCGACGTGCTCAACGTGCTGCGCCGGCGGGCGCCCCAGGTGGGGGTGCTGATCGTGCCCACCCCGGTCCAGGGCGAGGGCGCGGACATCGCCATCGCCCAGGCGATCGACCAGGCGGGCCGCGCCCGCGACGTCGACCTGGTGCTGCTGGTGCGCGGCGGCGGCTCCTACGAGGACCTCTTCTCCTTCCAGAGCGAGCCGGTCTGCCGCGCCATCCGCGCCTGCCGGCGGCCGGTGGTCTGCGGCGTCGGCCACGAGACCGACACCACCCTCGCCGACTTCGCCGCCGACCGCCGCGCCCCGACCCCCTCCGCGGCCGCCGAGCTCGCCGTCCCCGACGCCGCGTCGCTGGTCGAGGAGCTCGAGACCCGGCGGACCCGGCTGCGCCGCGCGCTCCGCCAGGAGATGTCCGCCAAGCGCACCGGGCTGGACCGCTCGCTCCAGCGGCTCGAGCGGGTCTCGCCCTCGGTGCGGCTGCCGCAGCTGCGCCAGGCGCTCGACGGCCGCACCCTGCGGCTGCGCTCCGCCCTGCTCCGCGAGCTCGCGGCGAAGCGGCGGCGGCTCGACGCGGTGAGCTCCCGGCTCGAGCTCAACGCTCCGGGTCGGCGGATCCCCGCTCAGCGCGAGGGACTGCGGCGGCGCAGATCGAGCCTCGAGGCGGCGCTCCAGGCCGACCTGGCGCGGCGGCGGGCGGCGCTGGGGACGGCCTCCGCCCGGCTGGAGGCGCTCTCGCCCCGGCGGGTGCTCGAACGCGGCTACTCGCTGACCCTCGACGTCCGCACCGGCGCGGTCGTGGATGACGCCGCGCGGCTCGCCGCCGGGATGGAGATCGACACCCTGCTCCGCCACGGCCGGGTGCGCAGCCGGGTCGAGGCCGCGTCCGGCGGGTCGTCGACAGCGACGGACGAACAGATGTACGATGGCGCTCCCGCCGGCGACCTCGCCGCGGGATCGACCCCACCGGATGGACGTGATCTGACATGAGCGACGACATCGCCGCCATGCGGTACGAGCAGGCGCTCGCCGAGCTCGACACCCTGATCGGGCGACTCGAGGGCGGCACCGTGGACCTCGACGAGGCGATCGCCTTCTACGAGCGCGGTTCCCGCCTGGCGCAGCGCTGCGCCGAGCTCCTCGACCTCACCGAGCAGCGGGTGATGCAGCTGGTGGTGGGCTCGGGGCCCGCCAACCAGGAGCGCCCCTTCGTCGCGGCGGAGGCGCCGCCGCCACCGACGCCGGCCTCGGCGCCGGAGCCGGCTCCACCCCCGCGGGCACGGTCCGCATCCGGGCCACGCCCCGGCGGGCTGCTCCCCGGCCTGGTGCCGCCTCCGAGCCGGCCCCGCGGCGAGCCCGAGTTCGACCTCGACGACATCCCCTTCTGACCTCCGGGCAGGAGACCTCCTGAGCGTGCAGATGGACGTCCCCCAGCGCCTCGACATCGCCCTGGTGGAGCGGGGCCTCGCTTCCTCGCGGGAGCGCGCCCAGGCGCTGATCGCCGCCGGGCTGGTGCTCGTCGGCACCGAGCGCGCCCGCAGCGCCGCCCAGCGCGTCGGCGGCGCCGCCGAGGTCGCCGTGACCGGCCGCGACCACCCCTGGGTGAGCCGGGGCGGGGTCAAGCTGGCGGCGGCGCTCGACGGCTTCGGGGTGGTCCCCGCGGGCCGGGTCGCGCTCGACGCCGGCGCCTCCACCGGGGGCTTCACCGAGGTGCTCCTCGACCGCGGCGCCACCCTCGTCTACGCCGTCGACGTGGGCCGCGGCCAGCTCGATCCCCGGCTCGCCGGCGACGCCCGCGTGGTGGTGATGGACCGGACCAACCTCCGGCTCCTCGTGTCCCTCCCCGGGCCCGCCCCGTCGCTGGTGACCCTCGACCTCGCCTTCATCTCGCTGCGGCTGGTGCTCGAGCGGGTCGCCGCGCTCGCCGCCCCCGGCGCCGAGGTGGTGGCGCTCTTCAAGCCCCAGTTCGAGCTGGGACGCGACGCCGTCGACCGGGGCGGGGTGGTGCGCGATCCCGTCGCCGGCGAGGCGGGCGCCCGCGCCCTGCTCGACTGGGTGGCCGAGCGCCTTGGCGCCGCCGTCGCGGGCCCGCTGGCCTCGCCGATCACCGGGGCCAAGGGCAACCACGAGTGGCTGCTCCACCTCCGCCTGCCCGGCCCCGGGGTCGAGGAGGCCTCGCGGTGAGCGAGGCGCCGCGGAGCATCGGCTTCGTCCTCCACCCCCGCGAGCGCCGCCGCTCCGAGGTGCTCGACGCCGCCGTCGCCCGCGCCGAGGCCTGCGGCTACACCGTGTGGATGGCGATGGGCGACGCCGAGACCGCGTTCGCCGAGAACGCCGACACCACCGTGCTGGTGGTGACCGTCGGCGGCGACGGCACCTTCCTGCTGGGCGCGCGGCTGGCCGCGCCGCGGGGCGTCCCCGTCCTCGGTGTGAACCGCGGCCAGCTCGGCTTCCTCACCGACAACGACGTCGCCGACCTGCCCGAGGCCATCGAGTGCTTCGCCCAGGGGCGCCACCGTCTCGAGCGCCGCTCGCTCCTCGAGCTGGAGATCCTCGGCGGCGAGGCCGACCGCCCCCGCGACCTCGCGCTGAACGAGGTGGTGGTCAAGTCGACGGGGATGAACCTCGCCCGGCTCCGGGTCGAGGTCGACACCGAGCTCTTCGGCGAGTTCGACGCCGACGGGGTCATCGTCGCCACCGCCACCGGCTCGACCGCCTACGCGCTGAGCTCCGGCGGCCCGCTCGTCGACCCCCGGGTGCGGGCGGTGGTGGTGGTGCCACTCGCGCCCCACGCGGTGATCACCCGGGCGGTGGTGCTCCCCGAGGCGGTGACCGTGCGCATCACCGTCGAGCACGGCCGCACCTTCGCGGCCGCCGACGGCCACTTCGAGGTGCCGCTCGTCGAGGGCGGCGGCGTCGTGGTCCGCCCGGGGCCCGAGCTGAAGGTCGTCCAGGTCCCCGGGGCGCCGACCTTCCTGCGCCGGCTGCGCGAGAAGCTCCGCTTCGGCACCCCGCTCAAGCACAGCGTCCGGCGGGGGACGGAATCCCACCATCCCGATCCTCAGGAGGCATGAGGTGGCCCTCGTCGAGCTCCGCATCGCCGATCTCGCCGTGCTCCGCTCGGTCACCCTCGAGCCCGGCCCCGGGCTCACCGCGCTGACCGGCGAGACCGGGTCGGGCAAGTCGCTCTGCATCACCGGGCTGCGCCTCGCCCTCGGTGGCCGGGTCGAGGGCGAGGTGGTCGCCCGCGGCCGCGACCGCGCCACCGTCGCCGCCGTCTTCGACGCCGTCCCCGCCGCGGTCGCCGAGCTCTGCGCCGCCCAGGGGATCGCCGTCGACGAGCTGCTCACCCTC
>DATARS010000026.1:0-3204 GCA_036269455.1 Candidatus Dormiibacterota bacterium
CCTCGAGCAGCGGCTCCAGGACTGGCACCAGAAGGCGCACGGCGAGAGCGCGGACAAGCCAAGCTAGATCTGCGTGAAGACGATCCTGGTCGTCGACGACGAGCCCGGGATCGTGCGCCTGGTGCGCGACTACCTCGAGCACGGCGGCTTCGCCGTGGTCACCGCCTCCGACGGTCGGGGCGCCCTGGAGGCCGCCCGCCGGCGGCGCCCCGACATCGTCATCCTCGACCTCGGGCTGCCCGGGCTCGACGGGCTCGACGTCACCCGCGCGCTCCGCCGCGAGGGCGCGGTGCCGATCGTCATGCTCACCGCGCGCGGCGAGGAGACCGACAAGCTGGTCGGGCTGGAGCTCGGCGCCGACAACTACGTCACCAAGCCCTTCAGCCCCAAGGAGCTCGTCGCCCGGGTGCGCGCGGTGCTCCGCCGCACCGAGGCCGCCGCCGAGCGCGGCGACGTGGTCCGCGCCGGCGACCTCATTCTCGACGCGGCGCGGATGGAGACCAGCGCCGCGGGGCGGCGGGTCGAGCTCACCCCCACCGAGTTCGAGCTGCTGCTGACCATGGCGCGGCAGCCGGGCCGCGTCTTCACCCGCGCCCAGCTGCTCGACGTCGTGCGCGGCGCCGCCGTGGAGTCCTACGAGCGGGCCATCGACGCGCACGTCAAGAACATCCGGCGGAAGATCGAGCCCGATCCCCGCACGCCCCGGTTCCTGCAGACCGTCTTCGGGGTCGGCTACCGCGTCGCGGACCCGGGCTGATGCCGGGCCGCCACCATCGCGAGCACTGGGGCACCGGCCCCGGGCACCGACCCCCCTGGTGGCCCGAGAACGAGCCCTGGCCGCGGCCGGGCGAGACCCACTGGAGCGGCCGCCCGTCGCGGCGGATGGTGCGCCGGGTGGGCTGCACCCTGCTGCTCCTGCTCGGCGTGCTCGCGGTCATCGGCACCGCGACGGTGTGGCTGATCGCCAGCGCGCTCGGGATCGTGAGCACCGGCAGCTTCGCCCGGCTGGCGTCGGTCGGCGGGCTGGTGCTCGCCGGCCTCGCGTTCGTCGCCGCCGTCGCCGCCGGGCGCCGGCTCACCGCCCCGGCGGAGCGGCTCGTCGCCGCATCGGCGCGGATCGAGGCGGGGGACCTCGGCGTGCGCGTGCCGGTGCGCGGTCCGGCCGAGCTGCGCAGCCTCGCCCGCGCCTTCAACTCGATGACCAGCCGCCTCGAGGCGACCGAGGCGCGGCGCCGCTCGGTGGTCGCCGAGGTCGCCCACGAGCTGCGCACCCCGCTGTCGATCATCCGCGGCCAGGCGGAGGCCATCACCGACGGCGTCTACCCGGCGGTGCCGGAGCGGATGGCGCCGATCCTCGACGCGGTGCACAGCCTCGAGCTGCTCGTCGACGACCTCACCACCCTGGGGCTCGCCGAGGCCGGCGCGCTGCGCCTGCGGCGTGAGCCGGTCGACATCGCCGTGCTCGTCCACGACGCCCTGGCGGCGCAGCGCGAGACCGCGGACGCCGCGGGGATCACCCTGGTCGCCGACCTCGCCCGCGCTCCGGCGTCGCTGGAGGCCGACGCCGCCCGGCTCCGCGGCGTTCTGTCCAACCTCGTCAGCAACGCGCTGCGCCATGGCCGGCCGGGCGGCACCGTGCGGGTCGAGGTGGTCGCCGCGAGCGCAGCGGCGGGCGTCGAGCTGCGCGTCGTCGACGACGGCGAGGGCATCCCCCCCGAGCTGCTTCCGCACGTGCTCGAGCGCTTCGCCAAGGGCGAGGGATCGCCCGGGTCGGGGCTGGGACTGGCGATCGTCCGCGACGTCGTCGAGGCCCACGGGGGCAGCGTCGAGGTCGCCAGCACCCCCGGCGAGGGGACGGCGGTGACGGTGCGCCTCCCCGGTTAGATCAGATGCGGACGGTGCTCCGCCAGAGGTCGAGGGCGCGGCGGTCGCCGGTCACCTCGAGCCCCTCGTCGTCGCGCCGGTTCCAGACCAGCAGGAAGAGGTCCGACGCCGGACCGCGCACGGTGGTGCCGGCCGCGCCGGGCTCACGCACCACGCGGGAGCCGTCGGGACCCATCTCCACCCGCCAGGCGCCGCCGGCGTCGGTGGGCTCGAACCCCAGGCTGACGGGCGGGTCGGCGCGCAGCCGGCCACCGCGACGGCCGACGAAGCCGATCAGCACCTCGTCGATGCCGTCGGCGGCGACCTCCGGGGTGACCGGGGTGATGGTTCCCATCGGGCTCTCGGCGTCGACTCGATGGATCGCCGTCTCGTGCGCCTGCCGGCGTGCCCAGAAGGCGAGCGCCGACGGCGCGGACATGAAGGTGAAGCACTCCAGGTCGGCCGGCGCCTGCTCGAGCGCGGCGGCCAGCTCGGCGCAGCCCTCACGGAACCAGTCCGCCAGAACGTCGTCGGCCGGCCACACCTCCACCACACTGTCGAGGCTGCCCTCGGGCGGGGTGGCGCGGGCGGTGCGGACGATCTCGGTGGCCCAGCGGTGCACCGCGCCGCAGTGGCGCACCAGGTCGCGGACCCGCCACTCGGGGCACGGGGGGACCGGGGTGTCGGGCCCCGCCGCAGCCGCGGCGGCGGCGAGCAGCTCGCCCTCGCGGCGGATGACGTCGATGTGCTCGGAGATCTCCATGACGGGGAGTCTGACGGCTACGCGGGGGCCAGCCGCCGCTTCATCGCCTCGGCCATGGCGGTCGCCCCGGAGAGCGGCCGCAGCATCACGGTGAGCTCGGCGACCCGGCCCTCGGCGTCGAGGCGCAGCAGGTCGACGCCCTGCACGGCGCGGTCGCCGACGCGGGCCTCGAAGACCAGCACCTCGCGATCGCCCTCGGCGACCCGGCCGGTGTAGCGGAAGTCCTCGAGGACCGAGACCGCCGCGGCGAGCACGGTGCCGACCGCGTCGCGTCCCCGGTACGGGGTGTGGGCCGCGGGGCTGTTGAAGACCACGTCGTCGCCGAGGCAGCGGCGCAGCGCCTCGACGTCGTGCGACTCGACGGCGGCCTGGAACGAGCTCCGCCCGCTCATCGCGAGAACCCGCACGTCACCGCCGCGGCGCGGGCGGGGTCCAGCGCGTTGAGGACGTCCTGGAGGACCACCGGGTCGTAGGCCATCGCGCCGTGCTCGGAGACGTCGTTCGGGCACTGGTCCTGGACGACGATGTTGGTGACCCCGGGCAGGTTCCCGCTCGTGTATGGCACCACCGCCTCGTCG
>DATARS010000027.1:0-11652 GCA_036269455.1 Candidatus Dormiibacterota bacterium
CCACCCGGGCGCCGGCGACGGCGGCGGCGTGGGGCTGCGGCCGGCCGCGATCGGTGAGGTTGTCGAGCAGGGGGACCACCTCGGAGAGCAGGGCCGCCGTCGCCGCCAGCATCAGGGCAGGGAGAAGCAGCCGCCGGGGCGGACGGGGAAGCCGCGCACGCATTGCAGCTCCCATGATCCCGCCATCCGCGTCTCCGATGTGTCACCGATCTCTACCATCCCTGTCGTGAGAGCATGCGTGGCCACCCGTTCGGGAGAGCTCAGGACGGTCGACGCGCGCCCGGCGGCCCGCTCCGGCTCGCGCCTGGTCCCCCTCGACCCGGCCGAGCTGATCCCCCTGCCCGCCGCCGCGACGGTCGCCCATCTCCCCGGCCGCCGCGCCCTCGGCCTCGACGCGGACGGGGCCGGGATCGAGCTCGACGGGCTCGCCGTCGCCGCCGTCCTCCCGGTCGGCCACCTGCGCACCCTGCTCCCCGCCTCCCGGCCGGGCCCGGGCGAGCCCCGGCTGCCGCTCTTCGGCTACACCGCCGTCGCCGAGCACCGCGGCCGGCTGATGGTCGCCGCGGCGCGCACCGACCGGCTCGACTGGTGGGAGCCGGCGCGGTTCCGCCGCCGCGACCTCGGCGCCGCCGTCGCCGCCGCCCGGGCGGCGCTCCCCGGCAACCGGGTGGTCGAGCAGCTCGCCGTCTGCGCCCTCGAGCACAACTGCTACACCGCCCAGAACACCTTCCACCGCCGCTACGAGGGAGCGCTGCCGGCCTCGCCGGCGTGCAATGCCGACTGCCTCGGCTGCATCTCGCTCCAGCCCGAGCCCGTGCCCACCCCGCAGCCGCGGATGCGCTACGCGCCGACCGCGGACGAGCTCGCCGGCCTCGCCGCCCACCACCTCGGGGGCGACGGCGCCCGCATCGTCTCCTTCGGCCAGGGCTGCGAGGGCGAGCCGCTGACCCGCGCCGCCACCCTGGTCGAGGCCACCCGCCGGATCCGCGCCGGGCATCCCGACGCGACCATCCACGTCAACACCAACGGGAGCAGCCCCGAGGCGCTCGCCCGCCTCGCCGAGGCCGGCTGCGACTCGGTGCGGATCAGCGCCATCTCCTTCACCGACGCCGTCTTCCGCGCCTACTACCGCCCGGTGGGCTACGGCCTCGAGGAGGTCGTCGAGTGCGGCCGGGTGATGCGCGCCGCCGGCGGCCAGGTCTGCCTCAACCTGCTCACCTTCCCCGGCGTCACCGACTCGCCCGAGGAGCTCGAGCGGACGCTGCACGCCTGCCGGGAGATGGGCGTCGAACAGGTGCAGTGGCGCAGTCTCAACGTCGACCACGACTGGCTGCTCGAGGTGCTGCCGCCGACCTCCCCGGGGGTGGGGATGCTCGAGGCGCTGGACCGGTTCCGCCGTGAGCTCCCCGAGGTGGCGCACGGGAATTTCACCCGCCCGCGCGAACCGGCACTGCCCAGCCGAGGTCCGGCCACGATCCCCTGACGGTGGGATTGGTCAAACGAGCCCCGTGGTATCCTCCGGCCAGTTCGAACGGGCTCTCTCCCCGTGACCATTGGGCGACCCAGGAGCATTCATGAAGGCCACCATCCACCCCGAGTACCACGCCGACGCGGTGGTCAAGTGCCTCTGCGGCAACACCTTCACCACCGGGTCGACCCACAGCGAGCTGAAGACCGAGGTCTGCTCGGTCTGCCACCCCTTCTTCACCGGCACCCAGCGCATCGTCGACACCGGCGGCCAGGTCGAGCGCTTCCGCCGCCGCGCCGAGAAGGCGGCGGCCGCGGCTGCCGCCAAGAGCTGACCTGACGTCATGGCCGCCGAGCCCGAGCAGTTCTTCTACGGTGGCCAGGCCGTCATCGAGGGCGTGCTGATGCGCGGCCGCCGCCATTTCGCGGTGGCCGCGCGCCGGCGCGACGGCAGCATCGTCACCGTCAGCGAGCCGCTGCGCTCGCGCGTCTACACGTCGAAGTTCTGGGCGCTGCCGTTCTTCCGCGGCATCGCCGGCCTGATCGAGATGCTCCACCTGGGGATGCGGGCGCTCACCTGGTCGGCGAACGTCCAGGCCGAGGCCGACGACATCCAGCTCTCGCCCGCGGTCATGCGCGCGAGCATGGCGGTCTCGGCGATCGTCGGGCTGGTGCTCTTCGTCGGCCTGCCCCTGGGGCTCGCCGGGCTGATCCACCACGGCGACCGCAGCGTCGGCTTCGTGATCATCGAGGGCGTCGCCCGAGCCGGCGTGCTCCTCGGCTACCTGGGGCTGATCGCCCAGGTGCCGAGCGTCCGCCGGGTCTTCGAGTATCACGGCGCCGAGCACAAGACGATCAACTGCTTCGAGGCCGGCCACCCGGTCGACGTCGAGCACGTCCGCCTCGCCAGCCGCCTCCACCCGCGCTGCGGCACCGGCTTCCTGGTGGTGGTGGCGCTGGTGAGCATCGTCGTCTTCGCCCCCTTCGGCGGCCTCCCCGTCCCCCTGCTGGTGCTGAGCCGGATCGTGCTCATCCCGGTGGTGGCCGCGGTCGCCTACGAGGGCATCCGCGGGCTCGCCAAGGTGCGGCGCACCCCGCCGGGCCGGATCGCGCTCATCCCCATCCTCGCCACCCAGCGGCTCACCACCCGCGAACCCGACGACCGTCAGATCGAGGTCGCCATCGAGGCCCTGTCCCTGGCGCGCGCCGGCGACGTGGGGGCGCCCCCGACGCCGCTGTCGCTGGCCTCGTAAGGCCTCGCTGCCCATGGGCGGGTTCGACGCGCGCCTGGACGCGCTGGAGGAGCGCTACGCCGAGCTGGAGCGTGAGCTGAGCGCCCCCGACGCCTACCAGGACGTCGACCGGGTGCAGCGGCTCTCCCAGGAGCAGGCGAAGCTGCGCGACGTGGTCGAGACCGGGCGCGAGTGGCGCGCCGCCGCCGCCGCCGCCGCCGAGGCCGAGGAGATGCGGCGGCAGGAGAGCGACCCGGAGATGGTCGCCCTCGCCGAGGACGAGCTGCGGGTGCAGCGCGGGCGCGAGCAGGCCGCCCACGACCGGCTCCAGCCGATGCTCCTGCCCACCGATCCCAACGACGAGCGCGACGTCGTCGTCGAGGTCCGCGCCGGCACCGGTGGCGACGAGGCGGCGCTCTTCGCCGGCGACCTGCTGCGGATGTACCTCCGCTACGCCGAGGGACGCCGCTGGAACGTCGAGGTGCTCGACTCCAACCCCGCGGGCAAGGGGTTCAAGGAGGTGGTCTTCGAGGTCCACGGTGCCGGCGCCTACTCGCGGCTCAAGTACGAGTCCGGGGTGCACCGGGTGCAGCGCGTCCCCGACACCGAGTCCCAGGGGCGCATCCACACCTCGGCGGCGAGCGTGGTGGTACTGCCCGAGGCCGACGACGTCGACGTCGAGGTCGACGACAACGACCTCAAGATCGACGTCTACCGGAGCACCGGCCATGGCGGGCAGAGCGTCAACACCACCGACTCCGCGGTGCGGATCACCCATCTGCCCAGCGGGCTGGTGGTGACCTGCCAGGACGAGAAGTCGCAGCTGAAGAACAAGACCAAGGCGATGCGGGTGCTCCGCGCCCGGCTCTACGATCTCGCCCAGGCCGAGCGGCAGCGCTCGCTCAGCGAGACCCGGAGGTCCATGGTGGGCAGCGGCGACCGCAGCGAGAAGGTGCGCACCTACAACTTCCCCCAGTCGCGGATCACCGACCACCGCATCGACCTCACCGTGCACCAGCTCCACAAGGTGCTCGACGGCGACATCGACCTGCTGGTCGAGCCGCTGATGCAGGCCGAGCAGCAGCGCCGGCTGCTGGAGGACGGGCCTGCCGCCTGACCGGCCGCAGACTAGGATCGGCGCCGTGGCGGCTCCCACCCTGGTCGAGGTCATCCGGCTCAGCACCCGCTTCCTCTCCGAGCGGGGCAGCGAGACCCCCCGGCTCGACGCCGAGCTGCTCGCCGCACACAGCCTGGGGCTGCGCCGCCTCGACCTGTACCTGCAGTACGACCGCCCGCTCGCCGAGGAGGAGCTCGAGCCGGTGAGGGCCCTGCTGCGCCGCCGCGCCGCCGGCGAGCCGGTCGCCTACCTGGTCGGCGAGCGCGAGTTCTACGGCCGTCGCTTCCGGGTGACTCCCGACGTGCTCATCCCCCGTCCGGAGACCGAGGTCCTGGTGGAGCGGACGCTGCGCTGGGCGCGCGCCGCCGCCGGGCCGCAGGGCGAGGGGCTGCGCCTCGCCGACGCCGGCACCGGGAGCGGCTGCGTCGCCTGCACCCTCGCCGCCGAGCTCCCCGGAGCGACGGTCGTCGCCGGCGACGTCTCCGCCGCGGCGGTCGCGGTGGCGCGGGAGAACGCCGCCAGGCTCGGCCTAGACGGCCGGGTCGAGGTGGGGGAGGGGTCCTGGGAGGCGCCGCTCGCCGCCGGCGCGCCCTACGACGCGCTGGTGAGCAATCCTCCGTACATCACCTCCTCCGAGATGGAGGGGCTGATGCGCGACGTGCGCGACCACGAGCCACGGCTGGCCCTGGAGGCGGGCGAGGACGGCCTCGACGCCTACCGGGCGCTGCTCCGCGGCTGCCTGCCGCTGGTCCGGCCCGGCGGTCTCCTCGCCATGGAGATCGACCCCCGCCGCCGCGAGGCGGTGACCGGGCTCGTCGCCGCCGGCCGCCCCGGCAGCGAGGTGACCGTGGTCGACGACCTCGCCGGGCACGCACGGGTGGTGGAGGCGCGGCTGCGGTGAGCGACCTCGACGCCGTGGCCGCGGCGCTCGCCGCCGGCGGGGTGGTGGGGCTGCCCACCGACACCGTCTACGGCATCGGCTGCCGGCCCGACGACGCCGGTGCGCTCGCCCGCGTGTACGCGCTGAAGAACCGTCCCGAGGGGATGGAGGTTGGGCTGCTCGCCGCCTCCGCGGACCAACTCGACCCCCTGGTGGAGATGACCGTCGAGGCGCGGCGGCTCGCCGCGGCGTTCTGGCCCGGAGCCCTCTCGCTCGTGCTCAGCGCCCGGGGGGGCTCGGGGCTCGCCGTGCCCCGGGCGGGGCCGACGCTGATGGTCCGGGTCCCCGGCCACCCGCTGCTCCGCGAGCTGCTCGAGCGGACCGGGCCGCTGGCGGTGACGAGCGCCAATCGCCACGGGGAGGTCGCCTGCACCACGGCGGCCGAGGTGGTCGAACGGCTCGGCGGGGAGCTCGACGCGGTGCTCGACGGTGGACCCGGGGACGGGAGAGGGTCCACTATCATCGACTGCACCGAGGATCCCCCGCGCGTGCTGCGGTCCGGGCCGGTCTCCTTCGACCAGCTCCTGCCGCATCTCGGGGGCTGACCTGCCACCGCCGCCGCCCGTGCGTACGCCGCGGGAGGACGACGCCGCGAGGCCACCCTTGCTCGAGACCCCGCTGAAGCCCGCGCTGCGCGCCGCCGACCCCGAGGTGGCCGATCTCCTCGAGGCCGAGCTGGTCCGCCAGGAGGAGACCCTCGAGCTCATCCCCTCGGAGAACCTCGCGCCTCCCTCGGTGCTGGAGGCGGTCGGCTCCTGGCTCACCAACAAGTACGCCGAGGGACTGCCCGGGAAGCGCTACTACGGCGGCTGCCAGGTCGTCGACCAGATCGAGAACCTCGCCCGCGACCGTGCCAAGGCGCTCTTCGGCGCCGAGCACGCCAACGTCCAGCCGCACTGCGGGTCGAGCGCCAACATGGCGGTGTACGCGGCCGCCCTCCAGCCCGGCGACACGGTGCTGGGGATGGCCCTCGACCAGGGTGGCCACCTCACCCATGGCTCCCCGGCGAACTTCTCGGGGAAGCTGTACCGGTTCGAGGGCTACACCGTGTCGGAGAGCACCGGCCGGCTCGACTATGACGAGGTCCGTGCCCGCGCGGTCGAGGTGGGGCCGAAGATGATCGTCGCCGGCTACAGTGCCTATCCGCGGGTGCTCGACTTCGCCGCCTTCGCCGACATCGCCGCCGACGTGGGTGCGCTGCTCCTCGTCGACATGGCCCACTTCGCCGGCCTGGTCGCCGCCGGGGTGCACCCCAGCCCGGTGCCCCACTCCGACTTCGTCACCCTGACCACCCACAAGACGATGCGCGGTCCCTGGGGAGGGATGATCCTCTGCCGCGCGGCCCACGCCGAGGCCGTCGACAAGGCGGTCTTCCCCGGGGTCCAGGGCGGCCCGCTCAACCACGCGATCGCCGGCAAGGCGGTGATGCTCCGGCTCGCCGGCGAGCCCGCCTTCCGCGAGTACGCCGCCGAGGTCGTCGCCAACGCGAGAGCGCTCGCCGCCGGGATGACCGAGCGGGGGCTCACCCTGGTCACCGGCGGCACCGACAACCACCTCATGCTCCTCGACCTGCGCCCGACCGGGCTCAAGGGCCGGGCGGTGCAGTCGGCCTTCGACGAGGTGGGGATCACCGTCAACGCCAACACCTTCCCCTTCCACGGGGGCAGCCCCTTCAACCCCAACGGCATCCGCCTGGGCACCCCCGCGGTGACCTCCCGGGGGATGCGCGAGGCCGAGATGGACGAGATCGCCGACCTGGTCGCCACCATGCTCGGGGGCTTCGACGACGCCTCGGTGCGCGAGGGGGTGCGCGAGCGCAGCCTCGCGCTCTGCCGGCGCTTCCCGCTCGGCTACCGGTCGGCGCCGTGAGTCGCGTCCCGCGGTGATCGCCGACCTGCAGGGCCTGCCCTGGTACCCGGCGCTCCCGCCCTTCCTCCTGGCCTCGGCGGCGACCTGCGCGGTGGTGCCGCCGAGCATGTGGCTGGCGCGGCGGCTCGGCGCCGTCGACCGGCCCGACGACGAGCGGCGCATCCACGACCGGCCCACCCCGCGGCTCGGCGGCATCGCCATGTTCGCCGGCTTCGCCCTCGCGCTCGCAGTCTTCGGCAACGGGGTCGAGTATCGCTGGCAGGTGGTGGCGGTGACCGCGGCGATCACCCTCGCCATGACGGTGGACGACGTGCTCCGCCTGCCCGCATGGACGAAGCTGCTCATCGAGATGGGCGCCGGCATCCTCGTCGCCCTGGTCGGCATCAGCATCGACTTCGTCGGCTTTCACAGCCACCCGACGAGCATCCTCGACCTCGGCCTGCTCGCCGCCCCGGTCACGGTGGTCTGGCTGGTGGGGATGCAGGTGTCGATCAACCTGCTCGACGGCGTCGACGGGGTCGCCGGCGGCGTCGTCGCCATCGTCTCCGGCGTGCTCCTGCTCGCCGCGATCAACCGCCTCGGCCCCACCGAGGGGATCCAGAACGGCGTCATCGTGATGAGCGGCGCGCTGATGGGCTGCTGCTTCGGCTTCCTGTTCTGGAACATGGCCCCGGCGCGGGTCTTCATGGGCGACTCCGGGAGCCATTTCCTCGGCGTCGCGGTGGGGACGATCACCGTTCTCGGAACCGCGAAGGTCGCGGTCGCCCTGACCATCCTGGTGCCGCTGGTGAGCCTGGGGCTGCCGATCGGCGACACCGCCTTCGCCATCGTGCGCCGGCGGCGCGCGGGCACCGGCATCGCCGCGCCCGACGCCGGGCACCTCCACCACCGGCTGCTCGCGCTCGGGCTCAGCCCGCGCGAGACCGCGCTCGCCTTCTACCTCGCCACCACCATCCTCGGCTGCCTCGCGCTGGGCATCTTCGGCCACCGCAAGGTGCTGGCCATCGCCGGGGTCCTGCTCGTGGTGGCGCTCTTCGCGCTGCTCTGGCGCAGCCACCGCCGCATGCCCGACGGCGAGCGCCGCCCGGTGCACCGCTGGCTGCTGCTCCAGGGCCGCGCCGCCGTGCCGACCCGCACCCGCCACGGCGGCGAGGCCGACTGAAGAAGCCCGCGCCCTCGGTGGTCGAGCTCGCCGGCATGGGGATCTACCTCAGTCTGGCCGTTGTCATCCCACTTCTCGTTGGGTTGCGCATCGACGACGCGCACCACAGCACCCCCGTCGGGTTCGGGCTCGGGCTCCTTATTGGTATCCTCGCGGGGTTTTCCGGCCTCTACCTGAGGTTCAGACGCTACCTGTGATGGGGCGAAGCGCGGCATTGGAGACCACGCGCGTGGTGCGCGCAGCCGGCCTGGCGTGCGCGGTCGCGGCGGCCGTCTGTGTCGTCGCCGGTGTGGCATTGCGCCAGCCGGCCGGCGGCGCGGTGATCGGCCTCGGCCTGCTCCTCGGCGCTGTCAACCCGCTGGTGGTGCAGCTCCTGCTGCGGATGGGGTTCAACCCCGGCGCCACCGCCATGTCGCGTCTGGGAGTGTTCACCGCCGTCGTGCTCATCGCCGGCTTCGCCGTGGGCATCAGTCGCGCCTGGCTGCTCGTCCTCGGTGTGGCCGCCGCGCAGCTGGTCACCGCCGTCGCCGCCGCCGTGGAGATGACACGCCGATGAACCTGCTCGCCGCCGAGGAGGCGCCCAGTGGTCACGAGGCCATCAATCTCTGCGGTTCCACGCTCTGCCAGATCAACTACCAGACGCTGATCTCGAGCCTGATCGCGATCGTCATCACCATCGTGGTGGGGCTGCTGGTGGCGAGGCAGCTGCGCAAGGACCGCCCGGGCAAGCTGCAGCTCTTCTTCGAGCTCTTCCTCCAGTACGTGCGCGGCCTGGTCGGCGACACCGTGAGCACCGAGGGCACTGCGTTCATCGTCCCCCTCGCCGCCACCGTCGGCTTCTACATCCTGGTGGCCAACTGGCTCGACTTCCTGCCGCTGCAGTCGCCCATCGAGCCGGCCAACTCCGACCTCAACCAGACCCTTGCGATGGCGTTGGTGGTGGTGCTGACCGCCCAGGTGTACAGCCTGCGCGTGCTCGGCCTCAAGGGCTACCTGAACCGCTTCACCAAGCCGCACGACTCGACCTGGTGGATCCGGGGGCCGTTCATCATCCTCAACATCATCGAGGAGCTGGTGAAGCCGGTCACGCTCTCGCTCCGGCTCTTCGGCAACATCTTCGCGGGCGTGGTCATGGTCTTCCTGCTCGGCCAGCTCTTCGGCGCCGGCTCGAACGCCATCAGTCACGCACTCTTCGGTGTCTTCGGCGTCGCTTTGCTGATCGTCTGGAAGTTCTTCGACGTCTTCTTCGTCGGGACCATCCAGGCGTTCATCTTCATGCTGCTGACCATCATCTATTTCGGGCAGGCCCGGGAGGGGCTCGAGGAGGAGCACCACCAGGGCTCCGCCCACTCGCAACCCACCGCCGCCTGAGCTTTCTGAGGAGCGATCAATGGCCGACCCCAACAACATCAACCACGCAGTCGCCGTCGCCGGTGCCCTCGTCGGCTCCGGACTGGCGCTGGGCGGGGGTGCCGTCGGTGCCGCCATCGGCGACGGTCTCGCCGGCAACGCGACCATCCAGGGCATGGCGCGCCAGCCCGAGGCACGCGGCCAGCTGCAGGTGACGATGTTCCTGATCATCGGCCTCTGCGAGGCGATGTACTTCATCAACCTCGCGCTCGCCTTCTACTTCATCACCTCCATCGCCGAGAAGTTCGCGTCGTAGGGCCGCCGGTGCTCCCTGTCACCCCGCTCGCAGAGACTGCGGGGCTGCTCGCCCCGAACGGCACCCTGGTGGCCGAGGTGATCGCCTTTCTGATCATGGTCGGCATCCTCGCCAAGTACGCCTATCCGCCGATCATTCGTGCCGCCGAGGAGCGGCAGAAGCAGATCGAGGAGGGCGTCAAGGCCGCGCAGGAGGCCGAGCGGCGCCTCAAGGAGGTGCAGAAGGAGGTGGAGCAGACCCTCGCCGAGGCGCGTGGCCAGGCGCGGGAGTTCATCAACCGCGCCCACCAGGAGGCCTCGGCCGAGGCCGAGGAGCTCCGCAACAAGGGCCGCCGCGACGCCGAGGCGCAGGTCGACAAGGCGCGCGGCGACATCCAGGCGGAGCGTGACCGGGCCCTGCAGGAGCTGCGCGCCCAGGTCAGCGCGCTGGTCGTCGACGCCGCCGGGAAGGTGCTCGGCGCGGCCATCGACGAGAAGAGTCACGCACGTCTCATCGAGGAGTCGCTGCGCCAGGTCACCCCGGGAGGCTAGGCGACCATGGCGGCATCCGACGTCCTGGCGCGGCGCTACGCGGAGGCATACTTCGACCTCGCCCGCCAGGCGGGGAGGATCGACGAGATGGGCGACGACCTCGGCCGCGCCGTCGACATGCTCCAGCAGCCCGCGGTCGCCGAGGCGATGCGCAATCCCCGGGTGCCGCTGCACGAGCGTGTCAAGCTGATCACCGACCTCACCGACGGTCTCGGCCAGCCCACCCGCAACCTGCTCCGGCTTCTCCTCGAGCGCGGCCGGATCGGGATCCTCGGCGCGGTGCTCGACCGCTACCGCCTCCTCGCCGACGAGGCGACCGGGGTGACCCGGGTGCAGGTGACGTCGGCGGTGCCGCTCGACCAGAGGCTCGAGCAGACGATCCGGGACACGCTCGGGCAGAAGCTCGGCGGCCGCATCCACACCAGCGTCCGGCAGGACCCCTCGATCATCGGGGGACTCATCATCAGAATCGGCGACCGCGTCATCGACGGCAGCCTGCGCACCCGTTTGCAGCAGCTGCGGGCCGCGCTCGCCTGAACCACCCTCCGCGGCGGCGCAGGCACCCGCACCAGTAAGGACGAGAGCGACAACCAATGGCAATCCGCAGTGACGAGATCGGCGAGATCCTGAGGAAGCGCATCGCCAGCTTCGAGGCCCCGGTGGTCGACGCCAACGAGGGGGTGATCACCTCCATCGGAGACGGCATCGTCCGCATCTACGGCCTCGAGAAGGCGATGGCCGGTGAGCTGCTCGAGCTCCCCGCCCCACCCGGCGGGCAGCCCATCGTGGGCCTGGCGCTCGACCTGCGGGAGGACGGCGTCGGCGCCGCCGTCATGGGCCCGTACGAGCACCTCCAGGATGGCGACACCGTCCGCACCACCGGGCGCGTCGCCGAGGTGCCGGTCGGCGACGAGCTGGTGGGCCGCATCGTCGACGCGGTCGGCCGGGAGCTCGACGGCAAGGGGCCGATCGAGACCTCCGAGTCGCTCCCCGTCGAGCGGGTGGCGCCGGGCGTCATCTACCGCCAGCGCGTCGACACCCCGCTGCAGACCGGCATCAAGGCGATCGACGCCATGATCCCGATCGGCCGCGGCCAGCGCGAGCTGATCATCGGCGACCGCCAGACCGGCAAGACCGCGGTCGCGCTCGACGCCATCATCAACCAGAAGGGCACCGGGGTCATCTGCATCTACGTCGCCGTCGGCCAGCGCGCCTCGACGGTCGCCCAGGTGGCGGCGACGCTGCAGGAATACGGCGCGATGGAGCACACCATCATCGTCTCGGCGACCGCCGCCGAGCCCGCGGCGATGCAGTTCCTCGCCCCCTTCGCCGGCTGCGCGATGGGCGAGTACTTCATGAACCAGGGCAAGCACGCGCTGATCGTCTATGACGACCTCAGCAAGCACGCCCAGGCCTATCGCCAGCTCTCGCTGCTGCTGCGCCGCCCACCCTCGCGCGAGGCGTATCCCGGCGACGTCTTCTACCTGCACTCCCGCCTGCTCGAGCGCGCCGCGCGCATGTCCGACGCCGAGGGCGGGGGGACGCTCACCGCGCTGCCGGTGATCGAGACCCAGGCGAACGACGTCTCCGCCTACATCCCGACCAACGTCATCTCCATCACCGACGGCCAGATCTACCTGGAGTCCGACCTGTTCAACGCGGGCATCCG
>DATARS010000028.1:0-25617 GCA_036269455.1 Candidatus Dormiibacterota bacterium
GGATCATCTACGGCCGCGACATCGCCACCGTCTACGGCACCGGCCACGGCCGGATCGTGATGCGCGCCCAGGTGGAGTTCGAGGAGTCGCGCAGCGGGCGCGAGCAGATCATCGTCCGCGAGCTGCCGTACCAGGTGAACAAGGCGCGGCTGATCGCGAACATCGCCGAGTTGGTCAACGACAAGAAGATCGACGGCATCAGCGACCTCCGCGACGAGTCCGGTCGCAAGGAGGCGGTGCGCATCGTCATCGAGCTGAAGTCGAGCGCGCGCCCCTACACCGTGCTCAACAACCTCTACAAGCACACCCAGCTGCAGACCACCTTCGGGGCGATCATGCTCGCCCTGGTCGACGGCCGGCCCCAGGTGCTGGGCATCAAGGCGCTGCTCCAGGAGTACATCGGCTACCGCCGTGAGGTCGTCACCCGGCGCACCACCTTCCTGCTCAAGCGGGCAAAGGACCGCGCCCACGTCCTCGAGGGGCTGATGAAGTGCCTCGACCATCTCGACGAGGTGATCCGCATCATCCGCGGCGCCGCCGACGAGAAGGCCGCGCGCGCCGCCCTCGAGTCCCGCTTCGAGCTCACCGAGCGGCAGTCGAAGGCGATCACCGACCTGCGCCTCGGGCAGCTCTCCCGCCTCGAGGGCGACCGGCTGCGCCAGGAGTACGAGGAGCTGATCAAGGAGATCAGCCGGCTCGAGGACATCCTCGCCGACGCGCGCAAGGTCGACACCATCGTCAAGGAGGAGCTGGCCGGCCTGCGCAAGAAGTTCGGCGACGCCCGGCGCAGTGAGATCCGGCTCGGCGAGGTCGACATCACCGAGGAGGACCTCATCCCCCGCGAGGAGGTCTTCGTCACCATGACCAGCCGCGGCTACGTCAAGCGCATGCCGATCACCACCTACCGCGCCCAGCACCGCGGCGGCCGCGGGGTGGTGGGGGCACGGCGGTCCACCGACGAGGACTACGTCGCCCACTCGACGATCGCCAACACCCACAGCGACATGCTGTTCTTCACCAATCGGGGCCGCGTGTTCCGGCTGCGCACCCACGAGATCCCGGACGTCAAGCGCCAGGCCAAGGGCATGCCGGTGATCAACCTCATCGAGCTCGACCAGCGCGAGCGGGTGACCGCGCTCATCGACATGGAGTCCTTCGGCGAGGAGCAGTTCCTGGTCATGGTCACCAAGCTGGGGCAGATCAAGAAGACCCCGGCGGCGGCGTACTCGGCGGTGCGGCGCAACGGCCTCATCGCCATCAACCTCCAGGACAACGACGAGCTCAACTGGGTTCGGGTCTCCTCCGGCGGTGACGAGATGCTGGTGGTGACCCGGCAGGGCAAGAGCCTGCGCTTCACCGAGAAGGAGGTCCGCCCCATGGGTCGCGACACCATGGGGGTGTCGGCGATCCGGCTGCGCGGCGACGACGAGGTGGCCGGCTTCGACGTGGTCAATCCCAACGCCCACGTGCTGGTGGTCACCGAGCGCGGCTACGGCAAGCTCACCCCCATCGCCGAGTACCCCACCTACTCGCGGAACGTCCAGGGGGTGAACACCATCGAGCCCAAGGCGCTGTCGTCGATCGGCGAGATCGTGGGCATGCGAGTGGTCGAGGACCTCACCGAGGAGCTGATGGTGATCAGCACCATGGGCCAGGTGATCCGCATCCCGCTCGAGCAGGTCAACGTCCAGGGGCGCCAGACCAAGGGCGTGATCATCATGCGCATGGCCGACGACGACCGGGTCGGCTCCATCGCCGGGGTGGGTTCGCCGGGCGCGCTGGACGCCTAGCGCCGGCCCTACCTCGCGCCCGGGTCCGGCAGCCGCAGCCGCGGCGGTGGCGGCGGGTCGCCGAGGGGCTGCAGGCCGCCGCCGGCGGTGGCGCCGAGGGTCCGTGCGCCGGAGTGCAGCTGGGAGAGCTCGGCGAGCTGCTCGACCCCCCGCAGCGGAGCGTGCCCGACGCGTGCCAGCGCCGCCGCGAGGGCGTTCTCGCTGAGCGGAGTGTCCACCGCCACCGTGCGCCCCCAGTGGGCGAGGCGACCCGCCATCTGGGCGACCTGGTTGGCGGCCGCCCCCGGACGGTAGGCGAGGCTGGCGGCGTCGAGGACGCCGGCGAGGTTCCGCCGGGGCCTGATGCCCACCAGCCGCAGCACCGTGCTCGGCTTCCCGGAGATCAGGTCGCCGGCGTGCTTGGCCGCCGCGAGCGTGCCCCGCAGCGCGCCGCTCGCGACCGTCGCCCCCGGGGTGATCCGCGCCGCCACCACCTCCAGGCCCACCCGTCCCGCGATCGCCAGCGGCTTGGTGAGCACGAGGAGGTCGCAGACCAGGGCGATCGCCACCCCGCCGACGCGCACCCGGTCGCTGTCGTCGACGCCGGTGAGCACGCCGACGGCGAAGGAGACGGTGGCGTGGAATGGCGCCAGCGCGATGTGGACCGCCCCGATCCTGCTCAGCGGCGCGAGCAGCGGCCCGGCGAGCAGCAGCATCGCCAGCTCGGTGAGCCCCGCGTGGAGCCCGCGGCCGTCGAAGGAGGCGCCGAGCAGCCCCCAGCCGAACGCCAGCGGCGCCACGACGGGGCCGAGGGCGGCGAGCAGCCAGCTCACCCCGGCGGCGGCGTCCCCGAGCGCGCGACCCGCCAGCCGGGTCACCGCGAGCAGGGGCGCGGTCACCAGGCCGGCGAGCCGGTGGCCGGCGCAGGTGTCGGCGTCACGCGGGTGGTCGAGCTGCCAGCGCAGCTCCCGCACCGCCTCCGGCGCGTCGACGAGGGAGACGCGCGTGACGCCCCGACCCGACAGCCGCGCCGCGGCCGTCGCCCGCGCCACGCAGAGAGCCGTGGGGCGGGGATGGGGGGCGGCGCACACCCGCTCGAGCACCGGGAGCCGGCGGCGGAGCTCGACGGTGGCGATGGCCACGACCCGCCCCGGTGCCGCGTCGGCGCCGCGGTCGCGGAGGTCGGGCCCGACCGCGAGCGCGACCAGCTCGGCGCCGTTGGCCCGGGCGGCCATCGACGCGGCGGCACGGGCGAGCGCACAGGCCACCGGCCCTCCCGTCTCCTCCAGGCCGCAGACGGTGCGTGCCGCCTGCACGGCGACGCTGAGGTCGTCGCCACCCGGCGGATGGGCGAGCGCGCCCTCGGCGGCGTGGGCGGCGGCGGCCGCGGCCTGCTCGGCGCGGGCGTCGCCGGCGGTCACCGCCACGACCTCGGCGGCGCCGATGCCGGCCACGACCAGGAGCCCGGCGCAGAGGAGCAGGAGCATGCTCGAGGCGCCGAGCTCGGGTGGTGCGGTGTGCCGCCGGCTCAGCACGGCTCGCGGCGCATCGTCGCGGCGCCCGTGGCCGCCAGCGGCGAGTCGACGCCGCCGCGGAGCCCCGGCACCAGGATCCGCGGCGGCAGGGTCACGGTCGCGGTGACCAGCCACCCCCCGGTTCCGTCCGGGGCGGTCCGCAGCAGCACCCGTGCCGCCCCGAGAGCGGTATCGCCGGCGATCTGAGCGGGCGGCGCGTCGCGGTGATCGCAGACCACCGCGTGGCGCACCAGCTCGCGAGCGTCGGCGGCGGCGCGGGCACGGTCCTCGACGAGCACGGCGCCCTGGAGAAGGGCGCCGACCACGACCCCGAGCAGGGGCAGGCCGGCGACCAGCTCGAGGGTCTCGGCGCCCCGCTCGCTTCGCACGGGGGGTGTACGACCCCCCGTCCGGTTCCGGACATCGACGCGATGCCCGGAACCACCCCCCCGCCGCCTCACGGCTGGCCGAGCAGGCTCTGGAGGTGGCGCAGCAGCAGGGCGCCGAGCCCGCCGCCGGCGTTGTGGTCGGCCCACACCGACGCCGCGGTGAGCGCGCTCACCACGAACGAGCCGAGACCGATCCACTCGAGCGACTGTGCCCCGACCTGGCCGGTGAACCGCTTGCGACGAGCCATCCTTCCATCCTCCTTGGTTGTGTATCTGTGGACACACGGGAGGCTAGCAGCGGGCCGCCCCTCCGTCAACCACAAAAGTGTGGATATGCGGAGGCGAGACCACGGAGCCCTCAGGCGGGCTCGTGACCCTGTTCGATGGGCTCGCGGAAGAGCAGCACCCGGCAGGGGGCGTTGGCGAGCACGTACGGCCCGGTGTTGCCGACGTGGAACTCGCCGAAGCGCTCGCGGTAGGGCAGCCCCATGACCAGCAGGTCGGCCCGCCAGGAGCGGATCTCGTCGATGATCGCCGGCCCGACCTCCCGCGCCTGGAGGAGCTCGGTCTCCACCTTGACGTCGAGCTCGCGGCCCACCCGCTCGGCGGCGTCGAGGATCCGCTCGGCACGCTCCATGTCGGCCTCGGGGACGGCGTCGAGCGGCAGGCTGCGCTTCACCACCAGGATGGTCACCGCGTAGACCTTCGCCCGGCTGCGCAGCGCGAAGCGACACGCCAGGCGCACCGCCTCCTCGTCGGTGGATCGGCCGTTGACGGGCACCAGGATGCGTTTGGCCGCGAACCCCTGCGAGGACGACATCGGCGCAGGATGCTACCGGATGCACCCGCACGCGCACCCCGCGATCCCGGGGCACGGTCGCGCACCGGCCGACCGTAGAATCGGGGCATGAGGGCCGTCATCGTGGGCTGTGGCAGGGTCGGCGCCCTGCTCGCGCTGCGCCTCGTCTCCGAGGGGCACTCGGTCTGCGTCATCGACGAGAAGCCCAGCGCCTTCGAGCGCCTCGGCGAGGACTTCGACGGCGAGATGGTCGTGGGCAACGGCCTGGAGAGCACCACCCTGCGCCGCGCCGGCATCGAGAAGGCCGACTGCTTCGCCGCGGTGATGCCCGGTGACAACCGCAACCTCATGGCCGCGCAGCTCGCCCGGGAGATCTTCAAGGTGCCGCGCGTCATCACCCGCATCTACGACCCGATCCGCGCCCAGGTCTACCGCGAGATGGGGGTCGAGACGATCTGCTCCACGGTCATCGGCGCGACCCTCATCCACGACTTCCTCATCGACGGGGTCAACCGCGCCGACGCCGTGGTCGGCGCGGGAGCGCGCACGTGAACGAGCGCGCGACCCCCTACGTCATCGTCATCGGTGGCGGAAAGGTGGGATACCACCTCGCCCGCCATCTGCTCGACCGGGGCTACGAGGTCACCCTGGTGGAGAAGGACAAGGTGCGCGCGATGTGGCTGTCGCACCAGCTCGGCTCCTGCAGCATCATGGTCGGCGACGGCGACGAGATGGCCTTCCTGGCCACCACCGGCATCGAGCGCGCCGGGGTGGTGGTCGGCGCCACCGGCGACGACGAGGACAACCTCGTCGCCTGCCAGCTCGCCAAGCGGAAGTTCAACGTGCCGCGCACCATCGCACGTGTCAACGACCCGGAGAACGTGTCGCTCTTCCGTGCGCTCGGCATCGACGTCCCGGTCTCGGCGACCGAGCTGCTGATGGGGCTGATCGAGGCCGAGCTCAGTGGCTCCGACGCGGTCAAGGGCGTCGCCGTGAAGGCGAGCGGCGCCACCCTCGTCGACGTCGCGCTCCCCGCGCTGTCCTCGCTGGTCGGCCGCAGCGTCGCCGACGTGAAGCTGCCGGTGGGCGACCTGGTGGTGTGCATCGTCCGCGCCGGGCGCCCGGTGGTGCCGCGCCCCGACGTGATCATCGAGGGCGGCGACGAGCTGATCATCTACTCGACGACCCTCGACGTCGAGAGCGTCCGCGAGCTGGTCACCCGCTGATCGCGGTGCGGCGCGTCGCCTACCTCGGTCCCGAGGGCACCAACTCACACGACGCCGCCCTCGGCCGCCACGGCGAGAGCGCGGTGCTGGTGCCGGTCAACGACATCCCCACCGTGGTCGCCTCGGTGACCGCCGGCTGCGTCGACGAGGCGCTGGTGCCGATCGAGAACAGCACCGAGGGCAGCGTCACCGTCACCCTCGACATCCTCATCGCCGGCGACGCGCCGCGGATCGTCGGGGAGATCGTCCTGCCCATCCGCCACCAGCTCATCGCCCGGCCCGGGACCGCGCTCACCGACGTCGAACGGGTGGTGTCGCTGGGACAGCCCGCCGCGCAGTGCCGCACCTGGCTGCGCGAGAACCTCCCCGGCGCCCAGGTCTTCCCCGCGCTCAGCACCGCCGCGGCGGTCGCCTCCTGCGCGCACTCCGACCGGATCGCCGCCATCGGGACCGAGGCCGCGGCGCGCCTCTACGGGATGGACGTGATCGCCGCCGACATCCAGGACTCGGTGGACAACGCCACCCGGTTCGTCGTCCTCGCCCGGGAGCGTCCCGGTCCCACCGGACGCGACCGCACCTCCCTGGTCTTCGCCTTCGAGGCGGACCGCCCGGGCTCGCTGCTGTCGGCGCTGCAGCCCTTCGCCGGGCGCGGGATCAACCTCACCAAGATCGAGTCGCGGCCCACCAAGGCGGCGCTCGGCGCCTACTGGTTCCTCATCGATTGCGAGGGTCACGAGGACGACGCGCCCGTCGCCGCCGCGATCGACGAGGTGCGCGCCATCACCCACGGGATGCGCGTCCTGGGGTCGTATCCCCGCGCCGACTAGGCGGAGGGCCCGGTCGGGTATCCGCCGACTCTGACCGCAAGCGGGTCAGGGCCGGCGCGGGGCCTCCGGCGTCAGGCGGCCTTCCCGATCTTGAAGATGGTCGTGCCACAGGTGGGGCAGACACCCTTGGTGGCGGGCTTGCCGTTCTTCATGGTGATCGCCTGGGCATCCTTGATCTCGACCGACGTCTTGCACTTCAGGCAATAGCCGCTGACCGCCATCGTCTCCTCCTCGGGGTTGCTCCGGGGCCGGGTGGCGAGGATCCTGAGATCCGCCACGATCGCCGGTATTCTAGGCACGGGATCGATCTCCTGCTGCCATCTCCCCGAATTCGGCCCGAATTGGGGCTCAACTCCGCAGCGTGCGTGCCGCCGCCAGCCGGGCGGCGAGGGCCCAGCGGTGGCGCCGGGTGGTCGAGACCCGGCCTGAGAAGACGTCGTGGCCCCGGGCCGCGAGGCGGTCGAGGATGGCGGCGTAGCTGTGCGCCGCCACGGCGACGGGGAAGCGCGCCTCTCGGGGCAGGAGGGGCAGTCCCGTCACCCCCTCGGCGTAGAGCTCGGCGGCGCGTCGGGCCACCACCGCGACCGCGAGCCGCACCCCCTGGGTCGGCCGCCGGAGGGTCAGCGCCGCGTCGTCGCAGCCGGTCAGCGCGCACAGGTCGACGGGGAGGTAGACGCGGCCGCGGGCGAGGTCCTCCTCGACGTCGCGGCAGATGTTGGTCAGCTGCATCGCCGACCCCAGCGCGGCCGCGGTCGCGCGGGCGCGGACCGGCTCGCGGGCCCGGAGCAGGTCGGCCATCACCAGCCCCACCGAGCCGGCGACGTCGAAGCAGTAGCCCTCGAGCTCCGCCATGGTCGCGGGACGGTGGTGGTCGAGGTCGGCGCGCAGCCCGCGCAGGACGACCCGCAGGTCGCCGGCGCGCAGGCCGCGGCGCTCGACCACCTCGGGGAGGGCGCGGCGCACCGGGTGCGAGCCGTCGGCGGGGAGGCCGGCGGCGAGCCAGCCGTCCCAGTCGTCGAGCACCGCGCGCACGTCCTCGGGGTGGGTGCCGGGCGGCGGCTCGTCGACGAGGTCGTCGAGGAGCCGGTAGAAGGCGTAGACCACGGCGACGTCGTCGCGCACCTGCGAGGGGAGGAAGAGGGCGGCGAAGGAGAAGGAGCGCGCGTGGGCGCGGATGATGCCTCGGCAGCTGCGGAGGTCCTGGCGGCGCCCCGGGTCAGCACCCACGCCCCACCTCCGCGGCCACCCGCTCGGCGACCAGCCGGGCGCCGAGGAGCACCATCGGCACGCCTCCGCCGGGCTGGGTGCTCGCCCCCACGAAGTAGAGGTTGCGCAGCCGGCGATGGCGATTGGCGGGCCGGAAGACGCCCACCTGGAAGAGGTCGTGGGCGATGCCGAAGGTCGAGCCGCGGCGCAGGTGGTAGAGGTCGCGCCAGTCCTCGGGGGTGACCATGCGCTCGGTGACGATGCGCTCGCGCGCGTCGGGGATGCCCAGGTGGGCGAGGGCGTCGAGCGCCCGGTCGCGCAGCCGGGCGGCGTCGCCGTCGCGCCAGCGCAGACCGGCGTCGGTGCCGGCGCAGGGCACGAGCACGTAGACGCAGTCGTGGCCCGCCGGGGCGAGCGTGGGGTCGGAGCGGGTGGGCACATGGACGTAGAGCGCGGGGTCGTCGGGCACCGCGGGGCGGCGGAAGATGGCGTCGAAGTGGCGCTCGGGGTCGGCGCCGATGTACACGTTGTGGTGGAGCAGGTCGGCGGTCACCGCCCGCATCCCCAGGTAGAGCATCAGCGTGCTGCTGCCGTAGCGCAGCCGCTCCAGCGCGCCGCCGTCGAAGGGCGTCCGCATCGAGCGGTCGAGCAGGTGCTCGTACGCCCAGGGGAGGTCTGCGTTGCAGACGACGATGTCCGCATCCACCTGCTCACCGCCGTCGAGGTGGACGGTGGTCGCACGCTCGCCGCGGTGCTCGATGCGGGTCACCTCCGCCCCGGTGCGCACCTCGACGCCGTCGCGCTCCAGCACCTCGAGCAGCGCGGTCGCGATGCGGTACATGCCCCCGCGCGGATACCAGATTCCCTCGGCGAGCTCGGTGTACGGCAGCAGCGCGTACACCGCGGGAGCGTCGCGCGGCGCCAGCCCGAGGTACATCGACTGGAAGGTGAACGCGATCTGCAGCCGCGGGTCGCGGAAGTGGCGCGCCGCGTGGCCGCCGAGCCGGCGCAGCGCTCCGCTGTCGAACAGCCGTGGCAGGTTGCCGGGGGTGAGGAACTGGCCGAGGTGGAGGAAGTTGCGCTCGACGAAGCGCTCCCGCGAGACCCGGTACTTGTAGGCGGCGTCGCCGAGGAAGCGCAGGAAGGCGTCGCCGGCGCCGGGCTCGAACCCCTCGAGCTGCTCGCGCATCGCCTGCAGGTCGGAGCTGACGGTGAGCCGGGCGCCGCCGGCGAAGGTGATGCGGTAGTTGGGGTGCATCCGCACCAGGTCGACGTGGTCGTCGAGGCGGTGCCCGCAGTCGGTGAAGAGCCGGTCGAGCACGTCGCGCATCAGCAGGATGGTGGGCCCGGTGTCGAAGGTGAAGCCGTCCTCCGACCAGGTGTCGCAGCGCCCGCCGCAGCGCGGGTTGCGCTCGAGCACCGTCACCGCGTAGCCGAGGTGGCGCAGCCGCAGCGCCGCGGCGAGGCCGCCGAGGCCCCCGCCCACGACGACGGCGTGCCGGCGGGCGCGCACCGGGACCGCGGCGGCGCCGCCGGGCGCGAGGGTGCCCGCGGTCACCGATCCCACCCCGGGCGCCGGCGCAGGACGCGCAGCGCACGCCGCGCGACGGGCCGCATCTCCGGCGCGTTGAGCAGGAGCACGCTCTGCACGACCATCAGGTCGGTGAGCAGGAAGAACACCGCCTCCTCGAGGGGCACGTTGCCGAGGTAGACGCCGAGGATGCGGTCACGGTGGACCGTCCAGATCCCCTGGGCGAGGGCCACCGCGTCGCCGGCGATCAGCCAGGCGGTGGGCAGCAGCGTCGCCACGAGCAGCGGCCCCAGCCGGCGCCGCAGCGCCGAGTGGCCCGCCGCCCACTGGAGGGCGAGCACCGGAAGCGCCCAGGGCAGGAGCAGGCCGAGGTAGGTGAGATGGCCCCACATCAGCCTCGCGCTCCCCAGCGCCGCAGCACGGCGGCGGCGACCAGCCCGGCGAGCGCCACCTGGAGCACGTAGAAGCCGTACTCCTCGAGGGGGACGCGCAGCACCGTGGTCCCCAGCACCCGGGCGGCGGGATAGGTCCAGACCCGCTCGACGATCAGCACCCGGTCCCACGGTGCGGTGTAGACAATGGCCAGGGTCGCCACCGCCCCCAGCTGCCAGAGCAGCGACCGCGGCAGCCGCCCGCGCTCGAGGCCCACCACCAGGAGGATGGGCGGGACCAGGAAGAGCGCGAGGAATTCGAGGTAGGTCACGAGGCTCGCGGAATGGTACGCAGGCGGGGGCGGGAGGGATGCACGGCCGGCTCGGTGGCGGCGCGGACCCTCCGGGGGCTGGCTCCGGGGCTGCTCTGCGCCGCCGCCTCGACGCTCGCGGCGCTGCTGGCCCGCCGTCACGCCGGCGCGCTCGAGGAGCTGGCGCCGCACCCCGGGGGCGGCGCCGAGCCGGTCGACGCCGTGGTCCCGGCCCGGGACGAGGCCGAGCGGATCGGCGGCTGCGTCGCCGCACTCCGCGCCCAGGGACCGGGGGTCTCGGTGACCGTCGTCGACGACGCCTCGGCCGACGCCACCGCGGACCGCGCCGCCGCCGCCGGGGCCGAGGTGCTCTCCCTCCCCGGTCCGCCTCTGGGGTGGCTCGGCAAGCCCCACGCCTGCGCCGCCGGCGCCGCCGCCGGGAGCGCGCCCTGGCTCGCCTTCGTCGACGCCGACGTGACCCTCGCCCCCGGGGCGCTCGCCGCCCTGGTGGCGGTGGCGCGGCGCCGCGGGCTCGACGCCGTCTCCCCACTGCTCCGCCAGCGGGGGAGCGGCCTCGCCGACTCGCTGGTGGTCCCGCTCGCCTTCTGGCAGTACACGGTCGGCCTTCCCGGCGGCGCCCAGCGCGGCGGGCGGGGGATCCTCAACGGCCAGTGCCTGGTGGTGCGCCGCGCCGCCTACGAGGCCGCGGGAGGGCACGCCCATCCCGCCGTCCGGGCGAGCGCGGTCGAGGACTCCGCGCTGGCGCGGCAGCTCGCCGGCGGCGGCGCCCGGATCGCCCTGGTCCGCGGCGAGGCGCTCGGCGAGGTGCGCATGTACCGCACCGCCGCCGCGCTCCGCGCCGGCTTCTCCCGCAACGCCACCGCCTTCCTCGCCGCCGACCCCGGCCGCGGCGCTCTCGTCGCCGCCGCCGGGCTGGCCATGACCGCGCCCCTCGGCCTGGCGATGCGCGCCCGGCGCCGTCCCCGCGGAGCGCGGCTGCTCGGCGCGGCGCTCGCCTGGGCGCCGCCCGCGGTGGCCCTGGCGCCGCGCTACCGGGCGGCACGGCTGCCCGCCGCCCTCGCCGTGTTCCATCCCCTCGCCGCCTCGGCGATGCAGCTGATCGCCCTGGAGTCACTGGTCCGGGGCGGGCTCGGGCGGCCGCCGCGCTGGAAGGGGCGGCCGCTCCGGTGAGCCGCGAGCGGCTGCCCACCTACCGCGTGCCGGCGCGGATCCTGGTCCGGCTCGGCCGCGCCATGCTCCGCCGCGGCGATGTCAGCCTGGTCGGCGACGTCCGCGAGCTGATGGCGTCGATCACCCCGGCACCGGCGCTCGAGGGCGCCGAGCACATCCCCGCGCGCGGCCCCTTCGTCGCCGTCGCCAACCACTGCCAGCGGCGCGGCCTGTGGATCGGCATCCCCTCGGCCCTGCTCACCGCGGCCGTCGCCGAGCGGCGTCCCGGCGAGCCGCCGCTGCACTGGGCGGTGGTCGCCGAGACCCGGCTCTGGGACGGCCGCCTCCTCGTCCCCGGCACCGGCTGGGCCTACCGGGAGGTGGCGCGCTGCTACGAGATGGTCACCCTCCCCGCCGCGCCACGGGCGGTCGCCGCCCGCGCCGGTGCGCTCCGCCGGCTCGCCCGGCTCGCCCTGCCCCCGCCCCGCGGCCGGGGCGAGCCCGTCGCCCTCTATCCCGAGGGCGAGCGCGGCACCGCCGCGGGCCTGGTGGCGCCGCTCCCGGGCACCGGCACGCTGCTGCGGGTGCTCGCCGCCGGCGGGGTCCCCGCTCTGCCGGTGGGATTCGCCGAGGAGGGCGGCCGGCTGCGCTGCCGGGTCGGCGCCCCGCTGCTCCTCGACGGCCCCGGCGGCGACCGCGAGGCGGCGGAGGAGGCGATGCGGCGGATCGCCGCGCTCCTCCCCGAGCGGATGCGCGGCGCCCACGGTCCCCGAGAGGAGGGCTGATGGCGCGCTGGGGCCGGGCGCTGCGCCTGCTCCCGCCGGGGGCCACCCGGGTGCTCGACTGCGGCTGCGCCTTCGGCTTCCTCACCCGCCGGCTCGCCCGCCGCCACCCCGAGGTGGCGGGCATCGACCTCGACCCCGGCTACGTCGCCCGGGCCCGCCACGCCGTCCCCGCCGCCGACATCCGCCTCGGCCCGGTGAGCCGGCTGCCGTGGCCGGACGGCCACTTCGACGCGGCGGTCTGCCTCGACGTGCTCGAGCACTGTCCCGATCCCGAGGCGGCGGCCGCGGAGCTCGCCCGGGTGCTCCGCCCCGGGGCCACCCTGGTGGCGAGCGTCCCCCACGCCGGCTGGCTCGGCGGCGCCGACTCGCTCAACCTCTACGCCCGGCTGCGGCCGCGCGCCGATCCCCCCACCGACGACCCCTCATGGGAGCTGCGGCCCCACCACCGCCACTTCACCGCCGCCGAGCTCCGCGCCGTCCTGGGCCCCGCCTTCGAGATCGACACGGTGCGCACCACCGGCCTCGGCGTCGCCGAGCTCCTCAACCTGCCCCTGCTCCTCGCCACCCGGGGGATCTCGCGGCGGCTGCGCCCGCTCTACGCGGTCCTCCAGTACGCCTACTTCGGGCTCTACGTCCTCGAGGACCTGCTCCCGATGGGCCTGGTCGGATACCACCTGACGGTGCGGGCGCGGCGCCGCGGCGACGGCGATGCCGCATCATGGAGGGACATGAGGGGGAGCGCATGACCAGCGGGGCCGGCTCCGTCCCCGCGCCGGAGACGTCCCTGCCCCCGGGGCCCGGGATGCCGACGATCGCGCAGACGCTGCTCTGGATGTTCCGCCCGATCCCCTTCATGGAGCACTGTCGCACCCGGCACGGCGACATCTTCACGGTGCGGCTGCCCATCGGCGGCGGGGTGGTGAACATCTGCGACCCGCAGCTGATCCGCACCGTCTTCGCCGACCGCGGCGACCGTCTCCGCGCCGGTGAGGCCAACATCGTGCTCGCGCCGGTGCTCGGCAGCCGCTCGCTGCTGCTCCTCGACGGACCCGAGCACATGCGCCAGCGCAAGCTGATGCTGCCCTCGTTCCACGGCGAGCGGATGCAGCGCTACGGCCCGCTGATCACCGAGATCACCGCCCGCCGGGTCGCCGGCTGGCGGAGCGGGGAGATGGCGCTCCGCCCGGAGTTCCAGGAGATCACCCTCGACGTCATCCTCCGCGCCGTCTTCGGGCTCGACGAGGGCGATCGGCTCACCGAGCTGCGCGCCTCGCTCCACCGCCTGCTCGCCAGCGGGCGCAACCGCCTCGCCATGCTCCCGGCGATGCAGCGCGCCCTCGGCGGCCTCAGCCCCTGGGCGCGGCTGATGCGCCGCCGCGCCGCCACCGACGAGCTGCTCTACGCCGAGATCCGCCGCCGCCGGGCCGCCCCCGACCTGGCGGAGCGCGACGACGTGCTCTCCCTGCTGCTCCTCGCCCGCGACGAGCAGGGGAACGCGATGACCGACGCCGAGCTCCGCGATGAGCTCATCACCCTGCTGCTCGCCGGCCACGAGACCACCGCCACCTCGCTCGCCTGGCTCTTCGACCTGCTCGTCCACGAGCCCGCGGCGCTGCGCCGGCTGGAGGAGGAGGTGGAGGGCGGCGAGGGCACCGCCTGGCTCGACGCCTGCATCACCGAGTCGATGCGGCTGCGCCCGGTGGTCCCGGTGATCGCCCGCCACCTCCGCGAGCCGCTCGAGCTCGGCGGCTGGCGCCTGCCCGCGGGCAGCTACCTCGCCCCCAACATCGTGCTCACCCACCGCCGTGCCGACATCTATCCCGAGCCGCTGCGCTTCCGCCCCGAGCGCTTCCTCGACGCCCGGGTCGACAGCTTCGCCTGGCTCCCCTTCGGCGGTGGCATCCGCCGCTGCATCGGCGCCGCCTTCGCGACCTTCGAGATGCGCGCGGTCGTGCCCGAGGTGATCCGCCGGGTCCGGCTTCGCCCCGCATCGCCCCGCCCCGCCGCGATCCGCCGGCGCGGCATCACCCTGGTGCCCGCCGGCGGCGGCCGCGTCCTGGTCGACCCCCGGAGCTAGCTCAGCCGCCCCGCCAGCGTCGTCGCCAGCTTCTGGAGCTCGGCCGGGGTGACGTCCTTGTGGACGCTGCTCAGCACCGCGTAGGTGGCGCCCTTCGACAGGTAGACGGCGGAGCCGAGGCCGCCGGGCTTGGAGGCGCGGGCGTCGTCGCCGATGCCGCTCAGCGCCGGGCCGCCGCTGGCGTCGACGGTTCCCTTCGCCTCTGCGGTGGTGCGGAGCACCTCGACCTGGACGTTGAGCAGGGGCACCCCGGTGCCGCCGGCGAGCGTGTAGGTGCAGAAGGAGCCGAGCTGGGGGTCGGTCCGCGAGCCCGGGGTCACCGGGCCGGCGTTGGTCGCGGACTGGACGTCCGAGGCGGACAGCAGCTTGCAGGCGTCGCCGAAGTCGCGC
This sequence comes from Candidatus Dormiibacterota bacterium, assembly GCA_036269455.1. Taxonomy (GTDB): domain Bacteria; phylum Chloroflexota; class Dormibacteria; order Aeolococcales; family Aeolococcaceae; genus CF-96. The sequence goes on from DATARS010000028.1 coordinate 14,366, forward strand.
GCCGGCCCCACCTGGAGCAGCGGTTTGGTCGTCACCGCCGAGGCGCTCGCGGTGGGATTCCCACCCGAGCTGTCGCTGGTTCCGCATGCGGTCATCGCCGTCAGGACGACGACCGCGCCGAGCATCGCCACCGCCCTCATGCCCCCTCTCCTCAGTCCAGGTTCTGATGCAGGAACTGCACGGTGAGCTCCCAGGTCCGCCTCGACGTCTCGGCGTCGTGGACGTCGGGGCGAGTGTCGTTGAAGAAGGCGTGGTCGACCCCCGGCCACCAGTGGAAGTCGACGTCCACCCCGGCGTCGCGGAGCCGCTGCTCCATGGGGTCGACGGCGTCGTGGTTGAAGAATCCGTCCTTCTCGGCGAAGTGGCCGAGCACCCGGGCGCGGATCCGGCCGAAGTCGGGCCTGGCCTGGGGCCAGGGGCCGGGGATCACACCGTAGTAGGCGGCCACGGCCGTGACCTCGGGGCGGATCGCGGCGAGGTGGATGGCGAGGCCGCCCCCCATGCAGAAGCCGACCGCGCCGACCGACGATCCGGATGTGTGCTCGCTGCCGAGCAGCCAGCTCACCGCCCCGCTCATGTCCTGGCCGGCGACGTCGATGTTGAGCGCCATCATCCTCTTGCCGGCCTCGTCGGGCTCGGTGGTGGTCTCGCCGTGATAGAGGTCGGCGGCGAGCGCGGTGAACCCCTCGGCGGCAAAGCGATCGCAGACGTCCTCGATGTGGGGAACCAGGCCCCACCACTCCTGGATCACCACCACGCCGGGGCCGCTGCCCCCACTCGGGATGGCCAGGTAGCCGGAGCACGTGTGCCCGTTGCTCGCGAAGGTGATGCGCTCGCCCACCGCCGTCCTCCTCGCCGTGTCCGCACCGACGGTGGGAGGATAGTGCGCGGTGCGCAGGCAACGCCGGTGCCGGCACGTTCTCCGAGTGTCGGGCTTCCACCGACGACCGTCCGGCGGACCAGGAAGGGGATGAGGTGATGCCACGGCTCGCAGCGGTGGTGGCGGTGCTCTTCGCCGCCGGGGCGTGTGCCGCCTCCGGCGCCGGTCACGACGTCCTCGCCAGGTCGAAGAAGCCGACGACCCCCCAGGCGGGCGCCGTCTGGGTGCAGACGATGGACTCCTGCAAGCAGGCGCTGCCCGCCGCCACCCTGGTGCTGACCGGTGCTGGGGTGAGCCAGACCGCCACCGCGCCGAGCGGCAGGAAGAAGTCGGTCATCCCCAAGTCGACCTGCCCGGAGCTGCGCGGCAACTGCTCGTCGGTGCCGGTGGGCTGCGTGACCTTCACCGGCCTGACCGCGGGGACCTACCGGGTGACCACCACCCACACCCCGCCACCGGACAGGTCCGATCCCGAGGGCTTCGCCCCCTGCCAGGGCGGCAGCGCCTGCCGCTCCGAGGTCGCCACCGTGGTGGTGAGCGCCGCCGGCGCGGTGCAGGGGACGGTCACCGACGTCTACCCCGACGGGGTGAGCGAGACCTTCCCGGCGTCGGGCGCCTTCGCCGGCACCCAGAAGGACCCGGTGGTCCTCCACGACTTCGGCATGGCCCCGCCCGGGTTCGCCCCGCAGTGCGACGGCGACTCCGACGCCGACGACCACCTGACCGGGAACATGCGCGGCCACTGCGGCTACCCCGAGGCAGACGAGACCACCGCCTGCCAGCCCTACCCGTGGAGCTGCGCCATCCCGGCGGTCGCGACGGCCGCGAAGCCCGGTTAGCGCAGCTCGCGCCGCCACACGAAGCGCAGCGCCGACCAGTCCACGTCGAGCGCGGCCACCTTGGTGTCGACCAGGCCGCAGGGGAGGATGGCCTCGCGCAGCCCGGTCTCGGTGACGTCGCTCTCGTGACCGCCGGCGCGCCGGGGCCAGGCGATCCAGAGCGCCCCGGCGGGACGGATCGCGGCGCCGAGCTCGGCCAGCCCGACGCCGACCTCCGCCCGCATGCGGACGAAGCGGACCACAACGTCGGCGGCGTCCGCGAGGACGTGGCCCAGCACGACCCCGTCGGGCAGGTCGGGGATCGACCAACCATCGGGGGCATCGACGAGCGCCACCGCGGCGCCCGGCCGGATCCCCAGCTTGCGCGCCAGCGGCGTCCCCGAGGACTGGCTCACCCCCCGGCTACGAGGCCTGGGCGGCGTGCTCCTTGCGGTACTCCTCGATGAGGTGCTGGGCGACCTGCGGCGGCACCTCCTCGAAGTGCGAGAACTCCATCGAGTAGCGGCCGCGACCCTGGGTGACGGCGCGGAGGTCGATGGGGAAGGTGTACATCTCCGACTGGGGCACCTGGGCGGTGACCTCGGCGCGGCCGTCGCCGGTCGGGTTCATCCCCGCCACCCGGCCGCGCCGGCTGTTGAGGATGCTGATGGCGTCGCCCATCAGCCGCTCCGGCACCACCACGCGGACGTTCACCACCGGCTCGAGGAGCACCGGATGCGCCTCCTGCACCGCCTTGCGCATGGCGATGGCGCCGGCGGTCTGGAAGGCGATGTCCTTGCCGTCGACCGGGTGGGTGCTGCCGTCGACCAGCCGCACCTTGACGTCGACGATGGGGAAGCCTGCGACCGCGCCCTGGGCGAGGGTCTGCTTGACCCCCTTCTCGACCGAGGGGCGGAACTGCTGCGGGATCGACCCGCCGAAGATCTTGTCCTGCCACTCGTAGCCGCCGCCGCGGGGCAGCGGCTCGATCTCGATGGTGCAGTCGCCGTACTGGCCGGCGCCGCCCGTCTGCTTCTTGTGCTTGTGCTGGACCTTGGCGGTGCCCGTGATCGTCTCCCGGTAGGCGATCCGCGGGGTGGAGAGGACGGCGTCGACCCCGTAGCGGCGCTTGATCCGCTCGAGGGTGACGTCGAGGTGGGTGTCGCCGAGGCCGTTCACGATCTCCTCGCCGGTGGCCGGGTCGCGGGCGAGGTTGAAGGTCAGGTCCTCGTCGGCCTGGCGGGCGAGGGCGCTGTGGATCTTGTCCTCGTCGCCCTTGCTCCGCGCCGAGATCGCCATCGTGTAGGCGGCGGCCGGGATGGCGAGCGGCGGCAGCGTCACCGGCGCCTCCTTGGCGCAGAGGGTGTCGCCGGTCGCGGTGACGGTGAGCTTGGTGACCGCGCCGATGTCGCCGGCGGGGATGTCGCTCGCCGAGGTCACCTGCTTGCCCATCGGCCGGCCGAGGCCGCTGAGCCGCTCCTCCTGGCTGCGCTGCACGTTGAAGGGGTGCGAGTCGGCGCGCATCGTGCCCCGCAGCACCCGGAAGTAGCTGACCCGCCCGAACGGGTCGGCGGTGGTCTTGAAGACGTGGGCGACGAGCGGGCCGCTGGGGTCGCACTCGATCTCGACCTCCTTGCCCCGGGCGTCGAGCGCGACATGCACCCGCTCCTTCGGCGAGGGCAGGTAGCGGTTGATGCCGTCGAGCACCGCGGCCACTCCCTTGAGCGCCGGGCCGGCGGCGGGGAGGATCGGCACCAGGGTGCCGCGCAGCGCGGCCGCGTGGAGTGCGCCGCGGACCTCGTCGTCGGTCAGCTCGGTGCCCTCGAGGTACTTCTCGAGCAGGGCGTCGTCCGTCTCGGCGGCGGCGTCGACGAGCGCGGAGTGGGCCCGCTCGACCTCCTCGCGCATCGCCTCGGGGAGGTCGACCTTCCGCACGCCGCCCTTCGCGTCGAACTCGTAGGCCTGGTCGTCGACGAGGTCGACGAAGCCGCGGAAGTTCTCGGCGGAGCCGATCGGCACCGCGATCGCGATCGCCCTGCGGCCCAGCTGCTCGCGGAGCGCGTCGACGGTGGCCTCGTAGGCGGCGTTCTCCTTGTCCATCTTGGAGACGACCACGAGCGCGGGCAGGTGGGCGGCGCTGATCCGCTCCCAGGCGAACTCGGCGCCGACCGGGACGCTGCCGCTGGCGCCGACCACGAGCATCGCCGAGTCGGCGGCGGCGAGCGCCTGCACCACCTCGCCGGCGAAGTCCTGGAAGCCGGGGGTGTCGAGCAGGTTGATGCGCACCCCGTTCCAGTCGCAGTGGGCGATCGAGGTGGTGATGCTGATCGAGCGGCGCTGCTCCTCGGGCTCGAAGTCGAGGATCGAGGTGCCCTGGTCGGTCGAGCCCAGTCGCTGGGTGGCGCCGGCCACGTGGAGGAGCGCCTCGCAGAGCGTGGTCTTGCCGTCGTGGCTGTGCCCCAGCACGGCGACGGATCGGATGCGCTCAGGCGTGGGCGACGACATCGGCTCGACTCCTCATCACGGTCCCGACCGCCACGTTGGACGAAAGCGCACATGGTAGCCACTGGCCTTCGTCCAATCCACCATAGCGTGAGCTCGCCCAGGATCTGGTCCGGCGTGAGCTCGAGGCCGTGGGCGCGCCTCTCCTACCGCCGCGCCACGCCGAGCGTCGCGTCGCCCCCGATCACCCGGCGCAGCCTCTCGTCGGCGCGGAGCGCCGCGTCGCGGTCGCCGGCGGCGGCGAAGATCCGCATCAGCCGGCGGTGGCTCTCCTCGCGCAGCGGGTCGAGAGCGATGCGCGCCTCGGCGGCCGAGGCGGCGAGGAGCAGGTGGCCGCGGCGGAGCCGGGCCTCGCCGAGGACGTCGAGGCAGCGGCCCGCGGTGACCCGCCGGCGGGAGCGGACGCGCTCGATCCAGCCGCCCTCCTCGCCCGGCAGGAAGGGCCGCTGGGCCAGGATGCGGGCGTTCCCGGCACGCTCGGCGGCGGCGCCGAGGTCGCCGGCGGCGAGGGCCGCCTCCGCCGCACAGACCTCGGCCTCGCACACCTCGAGGTCGACGGCGGAGTCCGGGGGCAGCTCCAGGCGGTGGCGGCCGCGGGCGTCGCAGCGCAGCGCCGCGGCCGGGACACCGCCCAGGTAGCTGCGCACCCGCCCGATCACCCCGCCGAGCTCCGGCTCCCAGGGGTCGGGCATGCGCTCGGGCCACACCGCGGCGGCGAGCTCGTCGCCGGGGATCGGCCGGTCGCGGTCGACCACGAGCAGGGCGAAGGCGCGCCGCGGTCCCCGGCCGCCGAGGTGAGAGCCGTCGACCGTCTCCCCGTCCCGCTCCAGCGCCAGGGCGCCGGTGAGGGTCACCAGTAGTGCCATCGCCCGCTCCGCCCTCTCGCGGTCACCGTCCGTCCGAGGCTACGCGCCACGTGAAGAAGTGTCAATGAGAAGGGGTCGGCGCCCGGCCCCCGTCCCCCCGCCTCGCCCACTATCGTTGCGGACGCGCCATGCCCCGCATCCCCACCGCCAGCCGATGGGCGCCGGTGGCGGTGGCAGCGCTGTCCGCCTGCGGGTCGCCCGCGGCGCCGGCGGTCCGCTGCACCGTCCCCGCGCAGTCCGACCCTCCGACCCCCAGCGCCGTCGCCGGGGTGGTGGCCTTCTCGGCCGACCGCGGCTGGATCGCGGGACCGGGAACCGTCGCCTTCAGCGCGACCGTGCGCGGCCCGGCGCGCTACCGGGCGGACTGCTCCGGCCCCCTCCAGGTGGTGGTCAGCGACTCCGCCGACATCCACGTCTTCTCCTCGGCGCCCGCGGCGGTGAAGGGGGTGCCCTGCGGGTCGGTCAGCCTTCCCCGCGGCCGCTCGGCGGAGTACGAGCTGGTCTGGCTCGTCGACCCCACCCTTCCCGCGGGCATCTACGACGCCACCCTGGTCCTCGGCGACCAGCCGCCGACCACCCTGCAGGTGCGGCTCGGGCGGCCCGACCCGGTCTGCCGGTAGGCCCGAGGTGCCGGTGGGCCGAGCGTCAGCGGCGCTCCGCGACCACCAGGAGGGACTCGGAGAGTCCGGTGGCGCGGTAGCGGGTCCAGCCGTCATACACGGCGCGCACCCGCAGCCCGGCGCGGGCGAAGACGGCGGGCACCTCGCCCAGCGTGATCAGCCGGCCGCTGGTCTGCTGGATGGCGATCCCGCCGTCGTCGAGGACGCCGATCTCACGGAGCACGAAGGTGTGGCGGCGGTCGTCGTAGAGGGTGTCGCTGAGCAGCAGGTGGGGGCGGTCGGAGAGCAGCGAGCGGGGCACCACGTCCCAGGAGCAGATCCGGCCCGGGGGCTGGTCGGGGCGGACCCGCAGCTCGGCGATCAGCCGGCCGCCCGGACGCAGCGCCGCGGCGAGCCGGCGCAGCACCCGCACCTGGTCGCGGCGGGGGAAGGACTCGAGGATGAAGTAGATGAGGATCACCGCGTCGAAGGAGCCGTCGCCCTCGAGGGTGCGGAGGTCGGCGTGGCGGAACTCGACCTCGACGCCGGCGCCACGGGCGAGGCCGCGAGCGTGGCGGAGCACCGCCTCACCGGTGTCGACCCCGACCACCTCCCAGCCGCGGCGGGCGAGGCGCACCGCGTAGAAGCCGGGGCCGCAGGCGGCGTCGAGCACCCGGGCCGGCGGCGGGGCGATGAGCTTCACCAGCCGGGCGACGTGGCGCTCGATCACCGGGAGGCGGCGGCTGGCTCCGTCGTGGTTCTGGTCGAGGTGCTCGCGGAGGAGGCGGCGGTTCATCACCGGGTCGCCCCAGTCGAGCTCGGCCGCGGCGTCGAAGGGGGTGGCGACGCGGGGGATCGTCGAGGGACGCTGCCGTCTCATCGCCGCGGAGGGTAGTACTCTCGTGAGGTGACGCCCCCCCACTGGCTGGTGCTCGTCGCCGGGGCCCTGCTGGGCGGCTACGTGGTGGGGACCCTCCCGGTCGCCTGGCTGGTGGTGCGCCAGCGCCGTGGCGTCGATCTGCGGCGGACCGGTCGCGGCCAGGCCGGGACTCTCGACGCCCTCGCTGCCGGTGGCCTCCGCGCCGCGGTCCTGACCGTGGTCCTGGAGCTGATCAAGGGCGCGGTGGTCGGCCTCGGCGCCCGCGTCTACGACGCCGACCCCTGGTTCGCCGCCACCGCCATCGCCGGCTGCGTCGTCGGCGACGCCTTCCCGGTGGGGATCCGCCGCGGCCGGCGCGGGATCGCCCCCCTCATCGCCGGGGTGGTGGCGGCGCTGCCCTCGGCGTGGTGGGCGGGCGTGATCATCGCGCTCCCCGCGGTCGTCCTCCTCGGCCTGCGCGGCCGCGCCTTCGAGCAGCTGGTCGCGCTCTGCGTGCCCGTGGGCCTGGTCCTCGGCACCCGCGACCTCCGCACCCTGGGGCCGGCGGCGGTGATCGTCGTCGCGCTGATCGCCCGCAACCGGGTGCGCATGCGCCAGAGGGCGCAGCGCTGGACCGAGCTCGGCGATCCGAATGCCGTGCCGGTGGTGATCGAGAGGCCACCGGGGGCTGGTAGGCTCCCCGGCTCGTGAGCGGTGGCATCGGCGGCTTCGTCAGGGACTTCGTCACCAACCACGGCCTCGGCGCCGTGTTCGGGCTGATGGCGGTGGAGAGCTGCGGCATCCCCTTCCCGAGCGAGGTGATCATGCCCGTGGCCGGAGCGGTCGCCGCCGGCGCCCTCGGCGGCGGGGCGCACCTCGGGCTGGCGCCCGCGATCGTGGCCGGCGCCGCCGGCAACCTCATCGGCTCGGTGATCGCCTGGCTGCTCGCCGCCCGCTTCGGCGAGCCGCTGCTGCTCGGCCCCGGCCGCTACCTCGGCATCCGCCAATCCCACATCGAGCTCGCCGACCGCTTCTTCCAGCGCCACGGGCTGCTCGCCGTCTTCTTCGGCCGGATGCTTCCGGTCATCCGCACCTACATCTCCTTCCCCGCCGGGCTGGCGCGCGTCCCCCTGGTGCCGTTCTCGCTGCTCACCTTCATCGGGGCGCTGCCCTGGTGCACCGGGCTGGCGGTCGCCGGCTATGAGGTCGGGGCGAACTACGACCGCGTCTCCGGACCGATCGAGAAGGCCGCGATCGTCATCGCCCTGCTCGCCGCCGCCGGCATCGTCGCCTGGATCGTCCGCGGCCGCCGCGCCGCGGGGCGTACCTCCTAGACGCCTCCGCTCGGCGGCGGGGTGACGGTCAGCGGCTTCCCCCAGTCGCTGAAGTCGAACTTCGCCGAGAGTGTCGGCGGGCCGCTGGCGGCGGCGGCGGCGTGGCCGCAGTCGGTGCGGCCACCCGGGGTGCCGGCGCCATGGTCGACCACCCGGACCAGCCGCGGGGCGCCGGTGACGGCGACGTAGACGGTGGACGGGGAGGCCCCCGGGGCCCTGCCGTCGTCGTCGATGGCGATGACCTTCTGGCCGTCGATGGTCGACACCGCACCCCGGGTGAGCCCGCCGTGCTCGATCCGCCCGCAGCGCACCGTGTTGGCGAGGGTCAGCGAGCGCGCATTGACGGCGAGGTCGGCGGGGGCGGTGATCCAGGGCCCCTCGATGCTCTGCGCCGCGTAGACCTGCGCGGCGGTCACCACCAGGTAGAGCGTCGCGCCCTGGGTGACCAGGGTGATCCGCGCCGAGCTCTGACCGTCGAGGACGTCGATGTCGCTGGTGGCGCCGGTGGTGTCGACCTGGTGGCCGACGACGTGCACCGACGTCTCCCTGGTCATCTGGTCGAGGAAGTCGCCGTAGATCTGCTGGGCGGTGCGCGTCTGCTCGCCGGGGGATGTGGCCGGCGAGGACGAGCCGCAGGCGCTGAGCGCCACGGCCATGAGCAGGAGCGTGCGGGGCAGGCGGGGGGTCATGAGCGTCTCCCTGAGATCGCGCGCATCGTACCGCCCCATCGCCGGGGGGTCGCAGTTGGGACGGACTGGGGTCTTTGCCCCATTGACCGCCCCCGCCCGCGCCGCGCAGGATCGAGCGGGATGCCGGTCCACAGGGAACGCCTGAGCGTGGACGCCGAGGCCGTGATCGCCGAGGTGCGTCTCCTCTACCCCGCGGTTCTGCGCCGGTTCCAGGCCTCCCGCCAGCGCATCCCCGGCTCCGACGTGACCCCGCGGATGCTCGGCCTGCTCCGCCTCCTCTCCGTCGCCGGTCCGCTGAGCGTCGGCGACCAGGCCCGCCACATGGGCCTGAGCCGTGCCACCGCGACCGAGCTCGTCGACCGGCTCGAGAGCAAGGGGCTGGCCGCTCGCATCCGCGACGGCAAGGATCGCCGCCGGGTCTTCGTCTCGCTGACGGAGGCGGGCCGCGAGCGTGCCGCCGCCCATCCCGAGGTCATCGCCTGCGACGAGATGCTCCGCGCCGTCGAGCTGATGAGCCCGGTCGACCGGCGCTCGCTGATCGTCGGGCTCCGTGCCCTGCTCGCCGCCGCCGACGAGACCGCGACCGGCGAGGCGCGCGAGGCCGGCTAGCCTCTCAGCCGAGCGGGATCACCTCGACCAGCGTCCCGGCGGGCACCCGGGTGCCGGCGGCGGGGAGGGCGATCAGGCAGTCGGCGAGCACCATCGAGCGGAGGATCCCCGACCCCTGGTCGCCGGTGAGCCGCACCCCGGGGACCCCGCCACCGGCGCCGGGCTCGAGGATCCCGCGGTGGAACGTCTCCAGCCCCTCGGGCTTCTCCATCTCCACCAGGGTCCGGGCCGCGGATCGCAGGCGGTGCGGCCGGGTCGCCCCCTGGAGGGCGAGGATGGCGGCGCGGGCGAAGAGCTCGAAGGTCACCTGGCTACTCACCGGGTTTCCGGGCAGGCCGATGAAGGGCACGCCCCGGACCGAGCCCACCGCCAGCGGCCGGCCGGGCCGCATCGCCACCCGCCAGAGGTCGAGGCTGCCCATCTCCTCGACGACGTCGCGGACGTGGTCGTGGTCGCCGACGCTCACCCCCGCGCTGCTCACGATGAGGTCGCAGCGCGCCCCCTCCTCGAGGTGGCGGCGCAGGTCGACCACGTTGTCCCGGGCGATGCCGAGCCGCACCGGGTCGCCGCCGGCCTCGCGCACCGCCGCGGAGACCGAGACGGCGTTGCTGTCGACGATCTGCCCCGGCCCGGGCTCGCGCTCCGGCTCGACGAGCTCGTCGCCGGTGCTGAGCACCGCCACCCGCGGGCGGCGGCCGACCTCGAGCCACACCTCGCCGAGCGCGGCGCAGGCGGCGAGGTCGCCGGACCGCAGTCGCCGGCCGGGGGTGAGCACCTCGTCGCCGCTGCGCATGTCCTCGCCGGCGAGCCGGACGCTGGTGCCGTACGGGGCGCCGATGTGGATCGCCACGGTCTCGCGCCCGTTGTCGGTGTCCTCATGGCGCACCACGGTGTCTGCCCCCTCGGGCAGCGGGGCGCCGGTCATGATCCGCACCGCGGTGCCCCGCTCCAGCCGCCGCGAGGGCACCGTGCCCGCCCGGGACTCGCCGCGGACGGGCAGGAGCGCCGGGCTCTCACCGGTGGCCCCGGCGATGTCGGCGGCGCGCACCGCGTAGCCGTCCATCGCCGAGTTGGCGAACGGAGGCAGCGTGCGCCGGCTCACCACCGGGGCGGCGAGCACCCGCCCCAGCGCCTCGCCGAGGGGCACCCGCTCGCTGCGCAGGGGCGTCAGCGCCCCGAGGATGCGGACCTGGGCGCCGGCGACGGAGAGGGGAGCGGCCATGGGAGGGAAAGGATAGGCGGGAGGGGGGTTCCGGCGGGGCACGGCGCAGCGTCAAAGGCAGACAAAGAGGATGCAGATCAGGTCCTTGCTGGCCGTCTTGCTGCCTGTGGCTGTGTTCCCAGCGGCATCGGTGGCGGTGGCGGTATAGGTGATGGTCCCGTGGACTAACTGGGAAGTGTCGATCCCCGTTGCCGACCAGGTGGTTCCGGTCACAGTGGCAGCGACCGTGGGAGAACTGTGGCCGCCGGTGTCAGTGACGGTCACGCTCACCGTGGCGCCGGCTTCGGTCGTCCCCGACGCCTGGACGTTGCTCTGGTTGCCGATGGTCACCGGACTGGTGACTGAGGTCACGGCGATCGCCGGAGCAGCGACGTCCTTGGTCGGCGTGGCCGTCACGGCTGTCGAGACGTTGCCGGCGACATCGGTTGAAACCGCGGCAACGGTAATGGTGCCATCGCTCAGGCTAGAGAGGTTGATCAAAGTGAAGTGAACGGTGCCCGCGCCGGTGGTGCCGGCCTTCGCCGTCGGCGTCACAGTGTGGACGCTACCGGCGTCATGGATCGAAAGGGCGACCGTGTCGGTGGAGACCGAGCCGGAGCCGAGCGCCACGTCGAGGCTGATGCTGGACTGGTTGCTGCTGTTGATGTACGCGCTGCCGATTCCGCCCCCGTTGACGAGTGTGACGGCGGTCACCAACGGTGCGACGGTGTCCTTGGTGGTGGTCGCCGTGGCCGCGGAGGACACGTTGCCGGCCACGTCGGTGGCGGTCGCGCTCACCGCGACCGAGCCGTCGGTGAGCGAGGTCGCGTTGATGGCCGTGACCCCCACAGTACCGCCGCCCGCACCCAGGCCCGACGCGATCGAGCCGCTCACC
>DATARS010000029.1:0-16394 GCA_036269455.1 Candidatus Dormiibacterota bacterium
GACTCCCACGCATACCAGCCCGACCCCCACACAGACCCGTGACCGGGTCAACAACCGACTCCCACACCGACCACCCCGACTCCCACACCGACCAGCCCGCCCCCCACACAGACCACCCACCCCGACGCCTACGGATAGATCCCCCGAACCTCCGTCGCGCGCGCCACCCGATCCACGGCGAGGCGGTAGCTCGCGTCACGGATGGTGGTCTGCGAACGCGTCGCGATGTGGCGCACCTGGTCGTAGGCGCGGCGCATCACCTGCTCGAGGCGGTGGACGACCTCGCCCTCCTCCCAGAAGAGGGCCTGGAGGTCCTGCACCCATTCGAAATAGCTGACCACCACGCCGCCGGAGCTGGCGAGGATGTCGGGGATCACGCGGATGCCGGCGGCGTCGAGGACGGGATCGGCGTCGATGGTGATCGCGGCGTTGGCGCCCTCGGCGACGATGCGGGCGCGGATGCGCGCGGCGTTGCCGGCGTGGATCTGCGACTGCTCGGCGGCGGGGACGAGCACGTCGACCGGGAGCTCGAGCAGCTCTGCCGGGCTGATCACGTCGCCGGCGGCGCTGTCGGAGACGCGGCCGCCACCCTGCACGTGCGCGGCGAGCGCGGCGACGTCGAGGCCGTCGCCCCGGTACACGCCGGCGCGGCTGTCGGTGATCGCGACCACCTTGAGCCCCGCGGCGGCGAGGCTGAGTGCGCACGCGCAGCCGACCGGGCCGAATCCCTGGATGGCGACCGTCGCGCCCACCGGGTCGATGCCGAGGTCGGCGAGCGACCACAGCGTCACCATCGTCAGCCCGCGTCCCACCGACGAGTCGCGCCCCATGGTCCCGCCGATCTCCACCGGCTTGCCGGTGACCGCGGCGGGCACCGAGTAGCCGGCGTGCATCGAGACGGTGTCCATGATCCAGGCCATCACCTGCGGGGTGGTGCCGATGTCCGGCGCGGGGATGTCCTTCTCGGGACCGATGAGCAGCGCGATCTCGGTGGTGAAGCGGCGGGTGAGCCGCTCGAGCTCGGCGGCGCTGAGACGGCGCGGATCGCAGATCACCCCGCCCTTCGCGCCCCCGAACGGAATGTCGACGACGGCGGACTTCCAGGTCATCACCATCGCCAGCGCGCGGATGTCGTCGAGGGTGATCCGCGGCGAGTAGAGGAGCCCTCCCTTCGCCGGTCCGCGGACGATGTTGTGCTGCACGCGGAAGCCGGTGAGGACGGTGTGGCTGCCGTCGTCGAACTCGACGGGGAAGTGGACGGTGAGCTCGCGCTTGATCTCGCGGAGCACCGCGCGGATCCCCGGATCGAGCCCGAGCACCTCGGCGGTGGCGTCGGCGCGGCGCTGCGCCTCGGCGAAGGCGCTGATCGGAACGGCCACGCTCAGCGCTCGCCGCCGAGCGCTTCGGTGAGCGCGTCGACGCGCGCCGCCAGCTCGTCGACCCGCTGTGCCAGGGCCTGCACCTCCTCGGCGGTGGCGATGTTGAGGTTGTGGAGACCGGTGGAGACCACGTCGTCGACGCGGCTCTCGAGATGCGCGGTGGTGCTCAGCAGGCTGTCACTGGCGCGCTGGCGCAGCTCACGCGGCAGCGCCAGCGAGGCGCGCACCATGGCGACCAGCTGCTCGCCGCGCTCCCGCACCGCATCGACGATCACCGGCTCGGGGAGCGGCCGGCGGCGCTGGCGCTCGAGGTCGAGGAGGATCTGGCTCAGCGTCACCGCGGTGATGTCCTCGCCACTGGTGCGATCGACGACCCGCACCTCGTTCCCCTCGCGCAGCAGCTCGCCGATCACCTCCAGGGTCACGTAGCGCCGCGTGTGGGTGTCGTAGAGCTTGCGGTTGGCGTACTTCTTGATGACGTGCGTTTCCAGCGCCCGCACTCCTCTGAGCGGCTCCCCCGAACGCGCCGACTATACGGGAGCGGGTGGCCGTGCGCCCATCCCCCGCAGATCCGCCCCGCCTCGCGAGGACGTCTGCGCAGCCGCCGCGGAGGCCCCGTAGCTGTCCCCGGTGTCCACTACAACCGGTCCTGCCAGAGCGCCGCCCAGTCGCCGCGACCCCCGCGTGAGCAGTCGCGAGGGCGCGGCGGAGGCGGTCGCGCGCGGCGTCGCGAGCCGCTGTCGATTGACAACGCTCTGCACATCCACCATGCTATGCGCGCACTGCACAGGGAAGCGTGTTTTCTCCACGTCCTGTCAGATACGCAACCCGTGGCGATCGCCCGACGATCGCACCATCGGAGGCCCAGAGCACATGGCGAGGACTAGACGGACGAGCGGGGTTCCCGCAACCGTCACGCGGACTGTGAAGCGCGTGACCGGGACCACCCGCAGGACCGCTACCGGAGGCGATCTGGTGAAGGCGGTCCAGGGTCTGGTGAAGGCACTGCCCATCGCCGATCTCGACAAGCGCCTCGGCGCGCTCGAGAAGTCGGTGCAGCGTCTCGAGACCGAGATCCGCAAGGCGGTCGAGCGGGTCGGCGGCGCCGTGCGCCGTGGCACCGGCACCGCCACCACCGTGCGTCGCACCGCAGGCACCGCTCGCCGGGCGGCGACCGGCACCGCGCGCCGCGCGACCACCGGTCGCACCACCGCACGCGCCACCGGCACCCGCGCCACCGGCACCCGCGCCACCGGCGCCCGTGCCACCGGCGCCCGCGCCACCGGCGCCCGCGCCACCACGCGCGCGACCGGCACCCGTTCCACCGCAGGGCGCGCGACCACGACCCGCGCCGCCGGCACCACGCGCAAGGCCACGACCACGCGCGCGACCGGCACCCGCCGCACCGCCACCACCGCGGCGGCGAAGCCGGCGACCACGCGTCGCACCACCACCCGCCGCGCCACCACCACCGCGGCGGCGGCGAAGCCGGCGACCACGCGTCGCACCGGCACCCGCCGCGCCGCGGCGACCGCCGGGTCGGCGGCGCCGAAGCGGGCCACCACCCGTCGCGGCACCCGCCGCAGCGCGACCGCGGCGGCTCCGCTGCCCGCGGCGCCGATGGCACCCGCGACCTCCTAGGACCTGCGCATTCGCGCAGGCACCGAGCGGCCCTCGCCCCTCCAGGGCGGGGGCCGCTGCGGTTAACTCTCGCGCAGCACCGTGCGGAGCACGCGGGCGGCGCGGCGGACGGCGCCGGCGTCGATGCCGAGGTAGGTCATGCAGCGGAGCAGGTGCCGGTCCATCACCGAGGTGAGCACCCCCTGCGCGGTGGCGCGCTCGGCGATCTCGGCGGCGGCTGCGTCGGTCCGGAGGAGCACGATGTTGGTGGGCACCTGCGGGCGCACCACCACCACCCCGGGGAGGTCGCTGAGCAGGTCGACGAGCAGCCGCGCGTGGGCGTGGTCTTCGGCGAGCCGGTCGACGTTGTGCTCGAGGGCGTGGAGCGCCGCGGCGGCGATGATCCCCGCCTGACGCATCCCGCCGCCGAGCCGCTTGCGCCAGCGGCGCGCCTCCTCGATCGTCTCCGCCGGCCCCGCGAGCGCCGATCCGACCGGTGCTCCGAGCCCCTTGCTGAAGCAGACCGAGACGGTGTCGCAACTCGCCACCAGCCCGGCGGCCGGGCAGTCGAGGGCGACGGCGGCGTTGAAGAGGCGGGCGCCGTCACAGTGCACCGACGCGCCGTGGCGGTGGGCGGCGCCGGCGGCCTCTGCGACGGCGGCGGCGGGGGCGGCGAGCCCGCCACGGCGGTTGTGGGTGTTCTCCAGCGCGAGCAGGCTGGTGCGGGGGTGATGGATGTTCGGCGTGCGCACCGCGGCCTCGACGGCGGCGGCGGTGGGCACCCCCGCGGCGGCGTCGACGGCGCGGAACTGCACGCCCGCGACCACCGCGCCGCCGGCCACCTCGTACACCACCAGGTGCGCCTCGGCGTCGCTGATCACCTCGTCGCCGGGCCGGGTCTGCGCGGCGACGGCGCAGAGGTTGGCCATCGTGCCACTGGGGACGTACATCGCCGTGTCCTTCCCCAGGGTCGCGGCGACGGCCTCCTCGAGGCGGCGCACGGTGGGATCCTCACCCCAGACGTCATCGCCGACCTCGGCGTCGGCCATCACCCGTCGCATCGCGCGGTCGGGCACGGTGAAGGTGTCGCTGCGCAGATCGACGCGGGCCTCGGCCATGGGACGGCAATGGTCGCATCCCCGGCACCGCCGGCAGCGGCCTACGCCACGCTGATCCGCCCCGGGCCGTCGAAGCGAACGCGGTTGCGTCCCTCGCGCTTGGCCTCGTAGAGGGCGGCGTCGGCCCGCTCCAGCAGCCGCTCGGCGCCGCCGCGGACCTCGGGGAAGGAGACGCCCCCGATGCTCACCCCCAACCGCACCGGGGTGCGCGAGGCGCCCACCCGCACCTCCACCGAGGCCACCGCGATCCGGACCTTCTCGGCGACGTCGCGGGCGTCCCGTCCCCTCGTATTGGCCATCACGATGACAAACTCGTCGCCGGAGATGCGGGCGGCGAGATCGGCGCGGCGGACCGTGGAGGAGACGGTGCGGGCGAACACCCGCAGGGCCTCGTCGCCGGCGGCGTGGCCGTGGGTGTCGTTGATCTCCTTGAGGCGGTCCAGATCGAGCATGAGCACCGACAGCGGCGAGCGCGCCCGCTCGGCGATGGCGAGCTGGCGGTCGAGGTGCTCGACGAGCGAGCGCCGGTTGGGCAGCCCGGTGAGCGGATCGGTGCTCGCCTCGATGGTGCGCACCGACAGGATGCGGTCGCGCTCGACGGCGAAGGCGAGGCGCTCGGCGGCGTCGGAGAGCTGCACCCGGTCGGCATCGATGAAGCCGCGGGGACGGTCGGCGATGGCGACGACGCCGCGCAGGCCGCTGCCCATGATCAGCGGCGCGGCGCACACCAGGGTCATCCCGCAGCGTGCCTCCTCGGTGTGGGGACCCACGGTCATGACCTTGGTGCGGCGGTGGCGCAGCGCGGCCACGTCGCCGAGCGGGCCGCCCTTGCCGAGCAGCCGCAGCGCATCGGGACGGTCGAGCCCGACATGGCAGACGTACGGCGCGGGCAGCTCGGCGCCCCCGATCACGATCAGCGCGGTGCCGGCCCGGGTGGTGGCGATCAGCTGCCGGCACACCGCCTCGAGGCGCTCGGACAGGGGGCGTGGCGCGTCGAGGTGGGTGGCCACCGCGGCTCGCGCCTCGGCGCCGCGGAGCATCTGCCAGTGGCGGGTGAAGAAGTGACCGGTGACGAGCAGCAGGATGATCACGATCGACGCCCAGCTGATCACCAGCCCCGGGGTGATCAGCGCGCCGGGATCGCTCACCACCGGGCTGACGATCAGCAGCCGGGCGCCGTCGCCGAGCAGGGAGGCGGCCACGGCGTAGCGGTCGCCGTCGATGTCGGCGGTGATCGCCCCGGTGACGGGTACCTGGGCGAGCGCCGGAGCCACCCTGTCGCCGGGCTGCACCCGCCGGCCGGCGATGCGGCCGCCGACCAGGTAGCGGTCGTTGCGGACGATCGCCACCTGGGGCTGGTCGGTCCCCGCGCTGCGCAGCTCGAGGGCGAGGTCGTCGACGATGTTGGGCTGGGCGGCCACGACGGTGATCCCGGTCGGCGCGCCGGCGGCGGTCAGCACCGGGTAGCTCGCGAACATCCAGGGCACCCCGTCGGCGGGGTTGCCGTCGAACGCCGGCGGCTTGACCGCCTCGAGCACCAGCCAGCGCCCGAGCGCCTGGTCGGTCCCCATCAGCGCCCCGGCGCGCGCCAGCAGCGTGCTCGCGGGCACGCCGCTGATCTCCCGGGTGATGGCGAGCACGCCGGCGCCGCAGCCGTCGGGGGCGGCGGGCAGTGGCGGCGGCGGGGACAGACAGTTGTCGGTCGCCGCCGCGGCGCCCGAGACCGGCTGGAGCTCCTGCGAGAGACGGGAGATGAAGGTATCGAGCGCCAGCTCGTCGGCGGGACCGTCGCCGGTCTCGCCGAGCTGCTGCGCGGTCGCCCGGGCGAAGCCGACCAGCGAGCGCTGCTGCTCGTGGAGGAGGTTGACACCGACCGACGCCTTGTCGGCGGCGCGATTGGTCGCCTCCTGCCCGGCGATGCGCCGCGCCTGCTGGAAGGGAACGTAGGCGGAGACCGACGCGATGAAGATGGCGAAGACGCCCACCACCAGTGGGAACAGGGTGAAGAACGACGCCCGGCGGAGGAACTCGGGACGGCGCACCTCAGCGCCCCCTGCGGAGCAGCCGCAGGGTCATCGCCGCGGTCGCCAGCGCGACCGACCCGAAGCCGAGGGCGAGGACCGAGGTGGGGGCGAGCTGGGTGCCGTAGGCCTGGGGCACCGGCATCACCGAGGGGGTGAGCCAGAGCGGCGGCAGCACCGGCAGCGGCAGGACGGCGCGCGGACGCGGCGCCGGCGTGGGTGTGGCGACGGCGGCCGCGGCGGGCCGCGGGGTGGACACCGGGGCCGCGGCGGTGCGCGGCGGTGACGGGGTGGGCACCGGCACCGGGGTCAGCGCCGGTGGCGCCGGGGTGGGCGTCGTGCAGACCGCGGGCGCGGCGTCCGCGGTGGCGTGGCTGTGATGACCAGTCCCGGAGGTGCGCGCCGCCGCCTCGACCGCCGGGCATGCGGAGTCATCGTCCGCGCCGGGACGCGGGGTGGCGACCGCGGGCACGTGGGCGGGGTCGTCGTCGAGCAGCGGAGGTCGGCCCATGGCGGGGATGGCCACGCCCGCGACCTGCGCCGACGCGACCGAGGTGCCCACCGCGACGATGGCCGCGACCGCGAGCACGAGCGCGACGGCACCACGCAGAAGGCATTGCATCCACACCCGCGGAACGGGTTGGGGGGTCATGCGATCACCTCTCGCCGCGATCGTACGGGCGGCCCACCGACGACCTCGTGACCGTCCTGTGACGACATGCAGGGCGTAGGCTTGGCCGCATGCCGCTGGTGGTGATCACCTTCCACGACAGCGAGGTGCTGTGGGCCGAGACCCCCACCATCGGCTTCGACCTGCCGGTCATCGAGGCGGAGATCCGCAACGTCGACTCCAACAGCGAGCGCGCCCTGCTCCCCCTCGCGGCGATCCGCCAGCTGATGATCGGAGAGGTGCGGCCAGCTCCCCCGGCGGAGATCCTCGCCGGCTGGGACAAGGCCGCCTTCCACTTCCTCGACGGCCACGTGCTCCGCGCCTGGCTGGGTCCGGAGGTCCGCCTGGGCCCCCACGGCGGGGTCTGGGAACTCGTCGAGCACGGCACCCCCGAGCCCGAGCTGCGGACCATCGGGGTGCCCTGGTCGTCGCTGAAGGGCGTCTTCCAGATCCGTCAGTGGGACAGCCGGCCGGCGGGCGAGCGCGCCGCCCGGGCGGCGGGCGAGCCGGTCCACCTGGAGAACATGATCCGGGTCCTCGCGGAGCGTGAGGCACGCGCCGCCGAGCCCCGCGGGACGCGCACCGAGGCCTCTCTGGCGCAGCGGCAGCAGCGCGCCCGGGAGGGCCAGCCCGAGGGCTCGTGACAGGTCCGTCACATCCGGGCACGGCACGGCCACGGCGCAGAGGGCCCCGAACCTGCGTGTTAGGCTGGCCCGCAACGTGTCTCTGCGCTCCCCCGCCGACAACGCCGCCCCGCCGACGCTGCGCTCCCGGCTGCTGAGCCCGCGCACGGCGCTCTCGGTGGGCGCCACCGTGCTCATCATCGGGCTCGCGATCTGGCGCGCGCCCGTCAACTGGAGCGACGTGGGCAACGCGATCCGCCATGCGGATCTGCGTCTGTACCTGGCCGGCATCGCCGCGTACTACCTCTCCTTCCTGGCCCGAACCCTGCGCTGGCAGCTGCTGCTGCGGAACGCCGGCGAGCGCTGTGCCGCCGGCCCGCTGTACGAGACGTTGATCGTCTCCTTCTTCGTCAACTGCGTTGTGCCCGCCAAGATGGGAGACGTCTACCGGGCATTTCTCCTGCGCACGCGTCAGGGCGTGGGAGCGATGAAGGGCTTCGGAACCATCATCGCCGAGCGCCTTCTCGACCTCTTCGTGCTCATGGGATTGCTGCTGGTCGCGGCTGTCGCGACCTTCGGCAACCGGGTCCCGCACCAGTTCGTCCCGGCCATGGCGGCGGGGACGGTGCTCTGTGTCGTCGCCGCCGGCGCCCTGGTGGTGATGGGCATGGGTCGCGGGCGCCGGCTGCTCCGGCTCCTCCCCGAGGGGGCGCGCCGGCGCTACGAGAGCTTCCGGACCGGCACGATGAGCTCCTTCGGCCGCTGGGGCGAGGTGCTCCCGCTCTCGGTCCTGGTCTGGGCGCTGGAGGCCACCCGCCTCGCCTTCGTCGTCTACGCGCTCGGCTACAGCAACCTGCTCACCCCGCGCCACTTCCTGCTCGTCGCCCTGGTGGCGGCGCTGCTCACCACCGTCCCCTTCACCCCCGGCGGCATCGGCCTGGTGGAGGCGGGCATGGTCGGCGTGCTCAAGGCGATCGGCGTCGGCAGCACCCCGGCCGCGGCCATCGCCCTGCTCGACCGCAGCATCAGCTACGGCAGCCTGGTCCTGGTCGGCTGCGTCGTCTTCGCCCTGACCCACCTGCGCGTGCCGCAGACGCGGCCGCAGCCGCTCGCGGACGAACCGGGGGGATGAGGGCGCTGGTCACCGGAGGGGCCGGGTTCATCGGCTCCACCCTGGTCGATGCCCTGATCGGCGCCGGCCACGAGGTGACCGTGCTCGACGACCTCTCCCGCGGACGCCGCGAGCAGGTCCCCCCGGCTGCACGGCTGGTGGTCGGCGACGTCGCCGGGCCCGCCGCCCGCGAGGCGCTGCTCGCCGCCCGCCCCGAGGTGGTCTTCCACGAGGCGGCCCAGATCGACGTGCGCCGCTCGGTCGCCGAGCCCCTGTTCGACACCAGCGTCAACGTGCTCGGCACCGTCAACCTGTTGGAGGCCTGCGTCGAGGCCGGCGTCCGCCGGGTGGTCTTCGCCTCCAGCGGCGGGGCGATCTACGGCGACAGCGAGGTGGTCCCCACCCCCGAGACGCATCCCGCCAATCCCGCCTCGCATTACGGCGCCGCCAAGCTGTGCGGCGAGACCTACGGCGGGGTGTACCGGCTGCTCCGTGGGCTCGAGTTCGTCGCGCTGCGCTACGCCAACGTCTACGGACCCCGGCAGGACCCGCACGGCGAGGCCGGGGTGGTGGCGATCTTCGCCGAACGGCTGCTCGCCGGCCGGCCGTGCGTCATCAACGGCGACGGCGGCCAGACCCGTGACTACGTCCACGTCGACGACGTCGTCGCCGCCAACCTGCTCGCCATGGAGACGCCCCACTGCAGCGCCTACAACGTCGGCACCGCCGTGGAGACGGACGTCAACGTTCTCTACGGGCACATCGCCCGCGCCTGCGGCCGCGACGTTGCCGCCGAGCACGGCCCCGCCAAGCCCGGCGAGCAGCGCCGCTCCTGCCTTGACATCGGGCTCGCCGCGGGGCGTCTCGGCTGGCGGCCCCGGGTCGAGCTGGCCGAGGGGCTCGCCCAGACCGTCGCGCATTTTCGCAGGGGGGCTGCCCGGGGGAGTCCCCCCGCAATTGGGCGCATCAGCGCCCAGAGGTAAGAGGCGGCGACCGTCCGCCCCTCTAGCGGAGTGGGAGCGGGACGATGCGGCCCTCGAGGGCGCCGGTGGCCGCCTCCATGCAGCGCGCGGCGTGGTCGCGCAATGCCGCCACCGCGTCCTGGATGCCGGGGTTCTCGCGGTAGCTGCCGCCCTCGAGCAGCCGGCACGCCCAGCTCTCGTCCTCGAGCGCGGCGGTGAGCAGGCTGCGCACCGAGGTGAGCACGTCGAGATCGTCGCCGGCGGCGCTCACCTCGGTCTGGGCGAGCCGCTGGCGGTATCCGGCGAGCGTCTTGCGCACCTCGGCGCCGACCTCGACCAGGGGGTCGGCCGGGATGCGCGACGCCCCCGGCTCCGCCACCGGGATCGGTCGCGGCCGCTCCAGGAGGGTGTCGATCTCGGCGATCCTCTCGGCGGTGTGGCCGGCGAGACGGCGGAGCAGCGCCCGGTAGTCCTCGGCGGCGACGGGCTCGTGGCCGCCGCCGAGCGCGCGGTAGCTGAAGTAGAGGACCGCCAGCACCATGAGCAGGGCGACGGCGTAGGTGAGCACCGCCCGCGCCGGACCGCCGAACCTACTTGTAGCGGAACGTGATGCGCCCGCGGCTGAGGTCGTAGGGGCTGAGCTCGACCCGGACGCGGTCGCCGATGAGGATGCGGATGTAGAACTTCCGCATCTTCCCGGAGGTGTACGCCAGCACCTCCTGCCCGGTCTGGAGCTTCACCTTGAACATCGCGTTGGGAAGCGGCTCGACCACGGTGGCGTCCATCTCGATCGTCTCTTCCTTGACCTCTGCGACGACCGCATTGGCGGCGGCGGCGGGGTCACGGCGACGGGCCGGGCGGCGGCGGGCACCGCCGGGACGGGATGGACGACGCGCCAAGATGAGCTCCTCACAACCGGGTAACTGTCGGAGCGTAGCATGACGCCCCGATGTCGCAGCAGGCGCCGAGCCGCAGCCCGGGAGCGCCCGCCACCCTCCTGCGCCGGGCCGCCGCCGCCCTCGCGGCGCTCCTGGCCGTCGCGCTGCTGCCCCTGGTGCGGGCCGTGGCGGCCGACGACGCCGCCCCCGGCTCGCTGGACCGGTACCTCCCCGCGACCGCCCCAGAGCGGCTTTCCTACCGACTCAGCGGGTCCCTGCGCGCCACCGTCGTGCTCCGCCTGGCCACCCGCGGCATCACCGCCGGGGTGCTCACGCTCTCGCTGGAGAGGGTCGACGCCCCCGCCGGGTCGGCGGTCCTCCCCTTCGGCCTGAGCGGCGGCACCGTCCGTGTCGACGGCGACACCGTGGTCCGCACCGCCGAGGGAGGCACCGTCCGCGACCTCGTCGGCCCCCCGACCCCGGGGCGCACCTGGAGCGACACCCGCCACGTCTCCGCCGCCGGGGGCGCGGGCACCACCTTCACGGTCACCGAGCAGCGCACCCTGCTCGGCCCCGCCGCGCTCGACGAGCCCGCCGGCCATCTCGGCCGCTGCCTCGTGGTGGCGGTGGTCTCGACCGCCGCCGTGGCCCAGGGGGGCGGCACCACCTCGGCGGCGGGGACGCTCTGGTACTGCGACGGGGTCGGCCTGGCCCGCGCCGTCCTCCGCGGCGGCGGCGCCGGGGACACCGTCGACCTGGTCTCGGTCAGCCGGAGCTGACGCCTACCCGGTCGGCGGCAGCGGCGCGGGGGCCGGGGCGTGGCCGGGGCGCTGCGATCTGCTGGAGCCGTTGGAGCCGTTGGAGCCGCTCGATCCGGCCTTGCCGCTGCCCCCACTGTGCGTCGACGGGGCGGCGTGGCCGGCGATCTGGGCGGGATCGACACTGGGCAGCGGCGCGAGCGGCGGCGGCGTCGCCGCGGGGAGGGGGGTGTGGAGGCTGGCGATCGGCGGGGGCGTGGTCGGCGCCGCGGTCGCCACGGCGGGTTGCACGCCGGGGTAGGGCGTGGCCGCGGTGCGGGACGGCTGCGGCCCCCCGTTGCAGCCGTCGAGTGCGAACAGCGTCACGGCGACGGCCGCGGCGCGCGCCAGCCAGAGCGCTCTGGACACGTTCTCCCTTCCCGGCGGACTGGGTCCGATGCACATCCAACGATTGGCGGGGGCGAGAGATTGCGCGGCCGCGGCGGGAGCCCCCGGTAGAATCGAGGGCCCCGGGGAACCATGGACCCATGACCGACCACCGCATCGGCGACTCGCCCTTCCTGCTCGCGCTGCGTTCGCGCGTGCTCGTCGTCGACGGCGCCATGGGAACCAGCCTGCAGGCGCTCGAGCTGACCGACGACGACTTCGGCGGCCGCGAGGGCTGGATCGACGGCCTGGTGCTCCACCGCCCCGACCTGGTGGCGGGCGTGCACCGCTCCTTCCTCGAGGCCGGCTGCGACGTCGTCGAGACCTGCACCTTCCAGGCCACCCGGCTGCGCCTCGCCGAGTGGGCCGCGGCGGAGCGCACCCACGAGCTCAACGCCACCGCCGCGGCGCTGGCGCGCTCGCTCTGCGACGAGTTCGCCACCCCCGAGCGCCCGCGCTTCGTCGCCGGCAGCATCGGTCCGACCGGCTTCCTGCCCTCCTCCGACGATCCCTCGCTCGGGGCGATCACCTTCGCCGAGCTCGTCGAGACATTCCGCGAGCAGGTGCGCGGGCTCGTCGAGGGTGGCGCCGACCTGCTGATCATCGAGACCGCCCAGGACATCCTCGAGGTGAAGGCGTCGATCCACGGCGCCCGCCTCGCCTTCGCCGACCTCGGACGGGCGGTGCCGATCCAGGCGCAGGTGACCCTCGACACCTCGGGGCGCATGCTCCTCGGCACCGACATCGGCGCCGCGCTCGCCATCCTCGAGGGACTGCGCGTCGACGTGGTCGGGCTCAACTGCTCGACCGGTCCGGAGCACATGGGCGAGCCCATCCGCCACCTCTGCGCCCACACCCGGCTGCCGGTCGCCTGCATCCCCAATGCGGGGCTGCCGCTGAACGTCGAGGGCCGCGCCGTCTTCCCGCTGCAGGCGGTGCCGATGGCCGAGGCGCTCGAGGGCTTCGTCCGCGACGCCGGCGTCAACATCGTCGGCGGCTGCTGCGGCACCACTCCGGAGCACATCCGCGAGCTCGTCGCCCGCGTCGGCGGCGCCCCCGCCCCGGTGCGCGCGGAGGTCGACGACGCGCCGCGGCTGGCGAGCAGCATCCGCAGCGTCGCCCTCCACCAGGTGCCGGCGCCGCTGCTCATCGGCGAGCGGGTCAACGCCCAGGGCTCGCGCAAGATGAAGCGGCTGCTGCTGGCCGACGACTACGACGGCATCCTCGGGATCGCCCGCGAGCAGGTCGAGGGGGGCGCCCACACCCTCGACGTGCAGGTGGCGCTCACCGAGCGCACCGACGAGGCCGAGCAGATGCGGGTGCTCACCAAGAAGCTGCAGATGAGCGTCGAGGCGCCGCTGGTGTTCGACACCACCGAGGCCGACGTGGTGCGGATCGCGCTCGAGACCTATCCCGGGCGCGCGGTGGTCAACAGCGTCAACCTCGAGAGCGGCCGCGCCCGCTGCGACGCGGTGCTGCCGCTGGTGCGCGATCACGGCGCCGCGGTGATCGCGCTCACCATCGACAACTCGCCCGACGTCGGCGGCATGGCGAAGACCCGCGACACCAAGGTGCGTGCGGCCCGCCGCATCCACGAGATCGCCTGCGGCGAGTACGGGCTGCATCCCCACCAGCTGCTCTTCGACGCGCTGACCTTCACCCTCGCGACCGGCGACGCCGAGTGGGTCGACTCCGCGGTGGAGACGATCGAGGGCATCCGGCTGATCAAGGCGGAGCTGCCCGGCGTGCTGACCACGCTTGGACTGAGCAACGTCTCCTTCGGCCTCTCGGCGGCGGCGCGCCCGGTGCTGAACAGCGTCTTCCTCTACCACTGCGTCGCCGCCGGGCTCGACACCGTGATCATCAACCCGGCCCACGTCGTCCCCTACGCCGACATCCCCACCGACCAGCGCGAGCTCGCCGAGGACCTCGTCTTCAACCGTCGCGACGACGCGCTGGCGCGCTTCATCGGCCACTTCGAGAGCAACGCCGGGGCATCGGAACAGGCGGAGCGCGCCGACCCCTTCGAGGGGATGGCGCCCCCCGAGCGGATCCACGCGCAGATCCTCCACCGCCGCAAGGAGGGGATCGAGGCGCAGATCGACCTCGCGCTCACCGAGCGCACCCCGGTCCAGGTGATCAACGAGATCCTGCTCCCGGCGATGAAGGACGTCGGCGACCGCTTCGGCGCCGGCGAGCTGATCCTCCCCTTCGTGCTCCAGAGCGCCGAGGTGATGAAGCGTGCGGTCGCGCACGTCGAGCAGTTCCTTGACCGCAAGGAGGGGGTGACCAAGGGACGGGTCGTGCTCGCCACCGTGTACGGCGACGTCCACGACATCGGCAAGAACCTGGTCAACACCATCCTCAGCAACAACGGCTACACCGTCTTCGACCTCGGGAAGCAGGTGCCGGTGAACACGATCATCGACAAGGCGGTCGAGGTCGAGGCGGACGCCGTCGGGCTGAGCGCGCTGCTCGTCAGCACCAGCAAGCAGATGCCCGCGTGCGTCAGGGAGCTCGACGCCCGCGGCCTCGGCTTCCCGGTGATCATCGGCGGCGCGGCGATCAACCGCGGCTTCGGCCGCCGCATCCAGCTCGTCGAGGAGGACCGTGGCTACGCGCCCGGCGTCTACTACTGCAAGGACGCCTTCGAGGGCATGGACACCGTCGACCAGCTCGTCGACCCGGCGCGGCGCGGCTCCCTCCAGCAGCGCATCCACGCCGAGGCGGTCGACTTCCGCGCCGCCGAGGCACGGCGTGCCGCGGAGCGCGCCGCCGCGCCGGTGGTGGCGGTGCCCGCGACCAGCGCGGTGCGCCGCGACGCCCCCATCCCGGTGCCCCCGTTCTGGGGGGCGCGGGTGCTGCGCGGCATCCCCCTCGACGAGGTGGTGCCCCACATCGACCGCACCTCGCTCTTCAAGATGTCCTGGCAGTTCCGCGGCATCCGCGATCCGCAGGAGTGGGAGCGGCTGCTGCGCACCGAGCTCGAGCCGCGCCTCGCCCTCTCCATCGAGGAGGCGCGCCGCGACGGCCACCTCGACCTCCAGGCGGCGTACGGCTACTGGCCCGCGCTCGCCGACGGCGACACCGTGCTCGTGTACGACCCCGAGGACCCCGAGCGGGTGGTGGCGCGGATGACCTTCCCGCGCCAGCCGGGGCAGCAGCGGCTCTGCCTCGCCGACTACCTGCGCCCCGTCTCGGAGGTGAGCGGCGAGCGCGACGTCCTCGCGCTGCAGCTCGCCACCACCGGCCCGCGCGCCTCGGAGCTCACCGAGCGCCTCCAGCGCGAGGACCGCTACGACGACGTGCTCCGGGTCCACGGCTTCTCCACCCAGATGGCCGAGGCCACCGCCGAGTACGTGCACCTGCGCATCCGCGAGGAGCTCGGCCTCGGCCCCGACCAGGGGCGCCGCTACTCGCCCGGCTACGGCTCCTGCCCCGACCTCGAGGGCAACCGGGTGCTGCTCGGCCTGCTCCCCTCCGCCGAGGTCGGCGTCACCCTCACCGACGCCGCCCAGCTCGTCCCCGAGCAGTCCACCGTCGCCCTGGTCATGCACCATCCGGAGGCCCGGTACTTCGATCTGCACCGGGCGGGGGCCACTGGTTGATTATCTAAACCTGATGGTCTAGGATCTCCACCATGGCCGGACGATCCTATGGCAGGTACTGCCCCGTGGCCAGGACCCTCGAGCTGGTGGGCGAGCGCTGGACGCTCCTGCTGGTGCGCGAGCTGCTGCTCGGGCCGATGCGCTTCACCGACCTCCACACGGCCCTCGAGGGGATCCCCCGCAACCTGCTCGCCGACCGGCTGCGCGACCTCGAGGGCCACCGCCTGGTCACCCGCCGGGAGCTGCCGCCGCCGGCGGCGCGCACCGTCTATGAGCTGACCGAGCGCGGCCGGGCGCTGATGCCCGCGATCGGCGAGCTCGCGCGCTGGGGGCTCACCCACCTGGAGACCCCCGCCCAGGACGAGCCGGTCAGCTCGTCGATGGCGGTGCTCGCCGGGCTGGTCGCCCACGCGCGACCGATCGCCGCCGGCGAGGAGCGCTACGACCTCGACGTCGACGGCCGCCACTTCACCCTGCGCCTCGACGGCGGCGGCATCCGGTTCGGCGAGCCCGCCGCCGCCGGCGATCTCGCGGTGTCCGTCTCGGCGTCGACGCTGCTGCGGCTGCGCCTGGGCGCTGAGACCCTCGACGGGGCGGTGGCCGCGGGCCGGCTGCGCTTCCGTCCCGACGACCCGGCGCTCGCCGGGCGCTTCGCCGAGCGCTTCGCGCTCAGTCAGGAGGACCGCTCGTGACCGCCGTCGACCGCTTCCGCTCCGCCTTCACGGCCGGGGACGCCGCCGCCCTCGACGGCGCGTTCGCCGAGGACGCCGTGCTCCACAGCCCGGCGGTGATCACCACCGAGTACCGCGGCCGCGAGCTGGTGACCCGGATCATCGGCCTGGCGATGCGCACCCTGAGCGACGTCCGCTTCACCGACGAGCTCCACGGGGACGCCGGCGGCAGCCACGCCCTGGTCCTCGACGCCGCGGTCGGCGAGGAGCGGGTGCAGGGCATCCTCTACCTCACCACCGGCGCGGATGGGCTCATCACCGGGCTCACCTTCATGCTGCGGCCGCTCCGCGGCGTCCAGGCGTTCGTCGAGACCATGCTCGGATTCGGCGCCCAGCCCGCCCTCGACCACGCCGAGGGGGTCCGCTGACTCGTGAGCCGGCTCGACGACCACCCGACCGTGGTCGGCTTCCGCGAGCGGCAGGCGCTCGGCCCGCCCGGACCGCCCGCGCGGGTCAGCTCCGAGGAGCTGCGGCGGCTCTGCCTCGACG
>DATARS010000030.1:0-45146 GCA_036269455.1 Candidatus Dormiibacterota bacterium
AGCACCCTGCCGTCGGAGAGCGTGGTCGCGGTCGGGTACCAGTGGCCGTACTTCATCGGTGCGACCTGCTGGAAGTCGTTGGTGGCCGGGTTGAAGATGCGCGCGCTGCGCAGCCCCTCGAGCTCGATGGCGCCGAGGTCCGCGGGGTAGCCGTGGGCGCGGTCGAGGCCGTTGCCCGGCTCGTTGTACCAGCTGGTGCCGCCGACCACGAGGAAGCGGCCGTCGGCGAGGTTGGCGAAGTCGGCGCAGAACATGTCGCCCGCGTTGGTCACGCCGGTGTCGGGCGAGCAGGTCGGGTTGTGCTGCACGCCGGTGGCGGTGCCGGTCATGGCGCCGCCCACCAGGCTGCCGACGAATCCGTCGCCGGGCCTGCCGGGCACACCGGCGATGCCGAGCGGGTCGCTCTGGCAGCTGTCGCCCGGCTTGAGGTTGGGATCCACCGCGCCGCCGGTCTCATGGCCCGGGGTGAGCCAGGTCGGCGTGCCGCTGCGCAGGTCGAGGACGCGCGCGCGGCTGTCGCGGGACTCGGGCGAGAGTTCCGCCGGCGAGCCGGTCTGCACGTTCTCGGAGCTCTCGATGCCGTTGAAGTAGAAGACCCGGCCGTCGGAGGTGATCGCCTGGGCGTAGCCCACCGGCTTGCAAGCGAGGCGGCCGTCGGTGCCCTTGACGCACCGCGGGGTGTTGGCGCCTCCCTCCTCGAAGGGGGTCGTCCAGGAGCCGACCTGATCGGGGGCGGAGCCCGACGGGGCGGCCCTGACCGGACCGGTGCCGGTGCTCACCGCCGCCCCGAGGATCACCAGCGCCCCGGCGGCGGTTCCGAACGTGAGGCGCCACCGGGATCCGGGGCGTCGCTCGATCATGCTCATCCTTCCTCCTGAATCATTGAAGTCATGCATAGGGTTGACCACGGAAACATCCCCTCCACAGGAAAGGACAGGTCGGGCACCGCGTACGTTGCAGCGTTCTGTCGATGCGCACCTTTACGAAAATCCCTGTGGGAAAGGGGAATTCCAAGCGAAACGCATCGCAGGAAACCGCTGTCGTCACTGCGTAACTGTCGTATATGTCGATTACGAATACGCCGGAGCCGGCGCGCATCCCCCATTCAGAGGACGCCGCGACACTGTCGCCCCCCTCCTGCGGGGGGTACGCGTCGCCTATGATGGGCACCGATGCGTCGAGCGGAGACGGTGGCGGGGTGAGGGCGGCGTGGCCCGGTGACCACGTGCCCCTGGGGGCGACGTGGGATGGGGAGGGGACCAACTTCTCCGTGTTCGCGGCCGCCGCCGACTGGGTCGAGCTGGTGCTCATCGACCGCAGCGGGCGGCCGGTGGACTCCTTCGAGCTCGCCGAGCGCACCGATCTCCACTGGCACGGCTACGTCTACGGGGTGGGCCCGGGGCAGCACTACGGCTACCGCGTCCACGGCCGCTACGCCCCCGCCGAGGGGCTGCGCCACAACCCCAACAAGCTGCTCATCGACCCCTACGCGCGGGCCATCGCGGGCGACCTGACCTGGGGACCCGAGGTCTTCGGCTACCGCTGGGAGGGCGACGGCGACGGCGAGATGAGCGAGCTCGACTCCGAGGCGCACATGCCCCGCAGCGTGGTCGTCGACCCCTTCTTCCCCTGGGGGGAGGACCGGCGGCCCAACACCTCGTGGGCGGACACGGTCATCTACGAGACCCACGTCCGCGGCTTCACCAGGCTCCACCCCGAGGTGCCACCCGACCTGCGCGGCACCTACGCCGGCCTCGCCCATCCCGCAGCCATCGAGCACCTCACCACCCTCGGGGTCACCGCGGTCGAGCTGATGCCGGTGCACCAGTTCATCGACCCCGCGCACCTCGTCGAGCACGGGCTGCGCAACTACTGGGGCTACGACACCATCGGCTACTTCGCCCCGGCGGCGCGCTACTCCTCGGCGGGCGTGCACGGCGCCCAGGTGCGCGAGTTCAAGGCGATGGTGCGCGCGCTCCACAAGGCGGGGCTCGAGGTGATCCTCGACGTCGTCTACAACCACACCGCCGAGGGCAACCATCTCGGCCCGACGCTGAGCTTCCGGGGCATCGACAACCAGTCCTACTACCGGCTGGTCGAGGACGAGCCGCGCTTCTACTACGACGTCACCGGCTGCGGCAACAGCCTCAACGTGCGCCAGCCCCAGACGCTGCGGCTGATCATGGACTCGCTGCGCTACTGGGTGCAGGAGATGCACGTCGACGGCTTCCGCTTCGACCTCGCCGCCGCGCTCGCGCGCGAGTTCTACGACGTCGACCGGCTCTCCGCGTTCTTCGACATCATCCACCAGGACCCGCTGCTCTCCCAGGTGAAGCTCATCGCCGAGCCCTGGGACGTCGGCGAGGGCGGCTACCAGGTCGGCAACTTCCCGGTGCGCTGGGCGGAGTGGAACGGCCGCTACCGCGACACCGTGCGCGACTACTGGCGCGGGCAGGCCGCGGGGGTCAGCGACCTCGCGTACCGGCTCACCGGGTCGAGCGACCTCTACGAGTCCGACGGCCGCCGCCCCTGGGCGAGCGTCAACTTCGTCACGGCGCACGACGGCTTCACCCTGCGCGACCTGGTCTCGTACAACGGCAAGCACAACGAGGCCAACGGCGAGGACAACCGCGACGGCACCGACGACAACCGCAGCTGGAACCACGGCGTCGAGGGCGAGACGGGCGACCCCGCGGTGATCGCGCTGCGCGACCGGCAGCGGCGCAACCTGCTCGCCACCGTGCTGCTCTCGCAGGGCTGCCCGATGCTGCTGAGCGGCGACGAGATCGGCCAGACCCAGGGCGGGAACAACAACGCCTACTGCCAGGACAACGAGATCTCCTGGCTCGACTGGGAGACCGTCGACGAGGACATGCTCGCGTTCACCCGACGGGTGATCGCGATCCGCGCCTCCCAGCCGGTGCTGCGCCGCCAGCGCTTCTTCCACGGGCAGGTCGGCCGGGGGGCCCGGCGCAAGGACATCCTCTGGTTCCGCCGCGACGGCCAGGAGATGCGCGACAACCACTGGGGCAACGCCAGGCGCCAGTCGCTCGGCGCGCTCCTCAACGGCGAGCTCATCCCCGACCGCGGGCCGCGTGGTCAGCGCATCAGCGGCGACAGCCTGCTGCTGCTCTTCCACTCCGGGCATGAGGACACCCTCTGGCAGCTGCCCAGCGGCTGGGGTGAGGAGTGGGATGTGATTCTCGACACCGCGGCGCCGGACGAGCCGCCGGGGTCACGTCGCTGCCGCGGCGGCGAGGCGCTGCCGGTGACCTCGCGCTCGCTGGTGATCCTGCGACGCGCCTCGGCGCCGCCGTCCGCCGACTAGCCTTCCTCTGGGCGCTCAGACGCGCCCAT
Organism: Candidatus Dormiibacterota bacterium; assembly: GCA_036269455.1. GTDB lineage: Bacteria > Chloroflexota > Dormibacteria > Aeolococcales > Aeolococcaceae > CF-96. The sequence continues at coordinate 3,358 of DATARS010000030.1, forward strand.
GTGCGGGGGGCCTCCCCCCTGCGCCCCCCTAGCCGGCGACGGGCAGCTCGACATAGGAGGCGGCCGGGCCGCCGTGCAGCACCTGGTAGACCCCGCCGGCCAGGTGGGCGACCTGGGCCGGGGATGGCACCAGGTGCGGCGTGTCCGAGGTGGAGACGGTGATGCGCAGGTGGTGGCCCGCGCCGAGCACGGCGAAGATCGGGAAGACCTCGACGTCGAAGCGGGTGACCTGGCGGGGTGCGACCGCCATCGCCGAGTCCCGGGTGAGCGGGTGGTGGGGGAGCAGCAGCCCGCCGTCGGGGGCGACCCAGCTCCCCACTGCGTCGACGGCGCGAAGCGAGCCGAGCAGCGCCCCCTGGGTCAGCGTGGTCGAGATGCCGTCGGGCCCGACGTCGTCGACGTCCACCACCCACTCGGCGTCGTCGGTGGAGGAGGTGCCGAAGATGGTCACCCCGATCGGACCGGCGAGCACCAGCGGGCGGGCGAGCGCCGCGCCGGTGTAGGTCAGCACCGCCGGACCGAGCTGCAGGTTGCGGTCGTCGCCCGCGCAGGGCTGGCTCTGCGAGTTGGGCGCGAGCAGGGACGTCAGCGTGCCTCCCGCCCACTGCTCGGCGGTCTGCCCGCACGGGCTCGAGGCGCCGGTGAAGGCGATCGGGTCGGCGCTGGTCAGCCCCTCCGGGTTCGGCGCCAGGCCGCCGTCGTTCATCGACCACGGGGCCTCGCCGCTGCGTCCGCCGCCGAGGTAGAGGCGCTCGGCGTGGCCGGCGCGCATCGGCCAGTGCGAGGCGTCGACCCAGGCCCGGCTCCCCATCTGATAGAGGTGCATCGGGGTGGGGGTGCGGTCGACGCCGGTTGGCTCGCCGCGCAGCCAGGTGTCGAACCACTGCAGCTCGAGCATGCCGAGGTCGATGCCGGCTCCGTAGGTCGAGTGGTACCAGGGGCCCATGAGCAGCTGGTACCGCCCGGTCACGGGCTGGTTGGGCTGCATCGGGCCGTCGACCGGACGCCCCGCCCAGGCGTTCTGCAGCCCCGCGTAGTTGAGCGGCTCGCCGCGCTGGAAGATGTCGCGCCAACCGCCGACGAGGTAGGCCGGGATGTCGTTGTGGACGATCGCCGAGAGCACGCTCTGGGGCCGGCGCTGGGCCCAGTAGGGGCCGTCGAAGGCCAGCTCGCCGCCCTGGATCAGGGTGGTGAGGTAGGACGCCTGGAACCCGCCGAGGCCGCTGAGGTGGTCGCGCTCGACGTCGGCGACCTCGCTGAGGTTGCCCTTGTCGGGCGGTCCGGCCGCGAAGGCCTCGCGCGCCGGGCTGGTGGCGTTGTCGCCGGCGGTGAGGCCGACGAAGGCGTCGAAGAACTCGGCGTCGGGGACCCCGCCCATCACCGCCACGTCGCGGTACACGTCGGCGGCGGCGACGACCGGGAAGATCGCCCGCAGCGGCGAGTTGGGACCCGCGGCGGCGGCGGTGAGCAGCTGGTTGATGCCGAGATAGGAGGCGCCGAAGAGCCCGACCCGCCCGTTGGAGTGGGGCAGCCCGGCCGCCCAGCGCACCAGCGCCACCCCGTCGTCGATCTGCTGCGGGTCGAGCAGCCCCCACTGGCCGTGGGACTCGCCGGTGCCGCGGACGTCGGCGACCACCTCGATGAAGCCGCGCTGCACGAGGAAGGGCTCGGCGCCGCTCACCCCCTTGCCGTAGGGCGTCTGGGTGAGCAGGACCGGGAAGGCGCCGACCGCCGGCACCCCGGTGCCGGGGTCGGCGGGGAAGAGCACGTTGGTCCGCAGCACGGTGCCGTCGGCCATCCGCACCGGCAGGTTGAAGGCGGTGAAGATCGAGTAGGTGGGCGCCTCGGGGACCCAGCGGGCCACTCCGGCCACCCTTGCCGCGCTCGCCGCCACCACCTCGGCGGGCACCGGCGCCGCCGGTCCGGCGACGCCAACGGCAGGACGGGGCGGGAGGAGCACTGCCGCCCCGGGCGCGGTGGCGCCGGCCGGAGCCGGGCGCAGCGGCGCGGCCGCGGAGCGCGTCCCGACCGCGGGTGGCAGCCCGGCGAGGAGGATCGTCAGGGCGGCCCCCATCCAGGGTGCGAGCCTGCAGGACAGTGCCACCGGACCCCGCCGTCGACCGGGCATACGGTCCCCCCAAAGGAAACCGCGTCAGATTAAACGATCCCCGGTGACGTCTGCACCGGCGATCCGACCTGAGGGTCCCGCCCCCACCGCCCCGGTGCACGATCGATAAGCTCCCGGTCATGGCGGGCAGCAACTCCGAGTACCGGGTGATCATCGAGGCGGTGCGACCCACCGTCGAATGCGGCCGCTTCCCGGCGAAGGCGGCGGCCGGCCAGCCCCTCGAGGTCAGCGCCGACATCTTCGCCGACGGCCACGACATGCTCATGGCGGCCGTCCGCCACGGGCCTCCCCGCCGGGGACGGGCCGCCCCCCGGCGCGAGGAGGTGCCGATGCAGCCGCTGGTCAACGACCGGTGGCGGGCGCTGATCGTCCCCGAGAGCGTGGGCGGCTGGGAGTTCGAGCTGGTGGCCCTCGCCGACGACTACGGCACCTGGGCCCGCGACCTCGCCCGCCGCATCGAGGCCGGACAGGACGTCACCGTCGAGATGGTCGACGGCGCCCGGCTGGTGGAGGGGCGGCTGAAGCTCACCGGGCTGCGCGCCGCCGACCGCACCGCGCTGCGCGAGCTGGCGGCCGCGCTCCAGGCGGACACCTCGGTGAGCGCGCGGCTGGCGACCGCGTCCGCCCCCGCGTCGCTCGAGCTGATGCGCCGCACCGCCGACCGCTCGGCGAAGGCCACCCTGGCGGGCCCCTTCTCGCTGTGGGTCGACCGGCCGCTCGGCGCCTTCTCCTCCTGGTACGAGATGTTCCCGCGCTCCGAGGGAGCCCAGCCGCCGCGCAGCGGGACCTTCGCCACCGCCGCCCGGCGGCTGCCGGCGATCGCCGACATGGGCTTCGACATCGTCTACCTGCCCCCCGTCCACCCCATCGGGACCACCTTCCGCAAGGGACCGAACAACACCCTGGAGGCGGCCCCCGGCGACGTCGGCAGCCCCTGGGCGATCGGCTCGCCCGAGGGCGGCCACACCGCGGTGCATCCCGACCTGGGGAGCATCGCCGACTTCGACGCCTTCGTCGAGCGCGCCCGCGGCTGCGGCCTCGAGGTCGCGCTCGACTTCGCGGTGCAGTGCAGCCCCGACCACCCCTGGGTGCGCGAGCATCCGCAGTGGTTCCGGCACCGCTCCGACGGCACCATCCGCTACGCCGAGAACCCGCCGAAGCGGTACCAGGACATCTACCCCGTCAACTTCGACACCGAGGACCGCGCCAACCTCTTCGAGGCGCTGTGCGACGTGATGCGGTTCTGGATGGACCACGGGGTCAGCGTCTTCCGCGTCGACAACCCGCACACCAAGCACCTGACCTTCTGGGAGTGGGTGATCCCACAGCTGCGCGCCGCCAACCCCGAGGTGATCCTGCTCAGCGAGGCGTTCACCCGCCCCCGGGTCATGGAGCGGCTGGCGAAGGTCGGCTTCACCCAGTCGTACACGTACTTCACCTGGCGGACCACCAAGCAGGAGCTGACCGAGTACCTCACCGAGCTCTCCCAGACCGAGAAGGTCGACTGGTTCCGGCCCAACTTCTGGCCCAACACCCCCGACATCCTCCACGAGGTGCTGCAGCAGGGCGGCACCCCGGCGTTCCGGCTGCGGCTGGTGCTCGCCGCGCTCGGCTGCGCCAGCTGGGGGATGTACGCCGGCTACGAGCTCGGCGAGAGCGTCCCGGTGCGCAGCGGCAGCGAGGAGTACATCGACGCCGAGAAGTACCAGCTGCGCCCCCGCGACTGGGACCGGGCGGACTCGCTGGCGCCGCTGGTCACCCGGATCAACCAGATCCGGCGGCGCCACTGCGGCGCGGTCTCGCTGCTGCGCACGCTGCGGCTCCACCACGTCGACAGCGACGCGATGATCTGTTTCTCGCGGAGCGACGACGCGCGCGGCGACGTCCTCCTGGTGGTCGTCAATCTCGACCCCGTCAACCCGCGTGACGGCTTCACCTGGCTCGACCTCGACGCCCTGGGACTGCCGGCGGACCAGCCGTACGAGGCCCACGACGAGCTCACCGACACCACCTACATCTGGAACGGCCCCGCCAACTACGTGCGGCTCGACCCCGCCGCGGGGCAGGCCGCGCACGTCCTCCACCTGAGGAAGCGATGAGCATCGACCGTTCCGACCGGGACTGGTACAAGCGCGCCGTCTTCTACGAGCTCCTGGTGCGCGGCTTCGCGGACGCCAACAGCGACGGAGTCGGCGATCTCCAGGGGCTGATCGCCAAGCTCGACTACCTCCAGTGGCTGGGGGTGGACTGCATCTGGCTGCTGCCCGTGAACGCCAGCCCGATGCGCGACGGCGGGTACGACATCTCAAACTACTACGAGGTGCAGCCGGAGTACGGCAGCGTCGACGACGTCCGCGAGCTCGTGGAGAAGGCACACGAACGGGGCATGCGCGTGATCATGGACATGGTCATGAACCACACCAGCGACCAGCACTCCTGGTTCCAGGAGTCCCGCTCGTCGCCGGACAACCCCAAGCGCGACTGGTACATGTGGTCGGAGACCAAGCAGCGCTACCAGGACGCGCGCATCATCTTCATCGACACCGAGAGCTCGAACTGGACCTGGGACGACCAGGCCGGCGCCTACTACTGGCACCGGTTCTTCAGCCACCAGCCGGACCTCAACTACGACAACCCCGAGGTCCGCGAGGCGATGAAGGACGTGGTCCGCTTCTGGCTCGACGCCGGGCTGGACGGGTTCCGCCTCGACGCCGTGCCCTATCTCTTCGCCCGCGAGGGCACCAACTGCGAGAATCTCCCCGAGACCCACGCCTACCTCGCCGACCTGCGCGCCACCGTCGACGCCGAGTACGGCGGCGACCGGGTGCTGCTCGCCGAGGCCAACCAGTGGCCCGAGGACGTGGTGGACTACTTCGGCTCCGAGGAGGCGCCGGAGTGCCACATGTGCTTCCACTTCCCGCTGATGCCGCGGATGTTCATGGGGCTGCGGCGGGAGCAGCGCTATCCGATCACCGAGATCCTGGAGCGCACCCCGCCGATCCCCAGCGGGGCGCAGTGGGGCATCTTCCTGCGCAACCACGACGAGCTCACCCTGGAGATGGTCACCGAGGACGAGCGCGACTACATGTACGCCGAGTACGCCCGCGACCCGCGGATGAAGCTCAACCTCGGCATCCGCCGCCGGCTGGCGCCGCTGCTCAACAACGGGCGGCGGCAGATGGAGCTCTTCTACGGGCTGCTGCTCTCGCTCCCCGGCGCCCCCATCCTCTACTACGGCGACGAGCTGGGGATGGGCGACAACATCTACCTCGGCGACCGCGACGGGGTGCGCACCCCGATGCAGTGGAGCGCCGACCGCAACGGAGGCTTCAGCCGCGCCGACTTCGCCCGCCTCTACCTGCCCCCGCTGATGGATCCGGTCTACAGCTACCAGGCGGTCAACGTGGAGGCGCAGGAGCGCAACGAATCCTCGATGCTCCACTGGCTGCGCCGCTTCATGGCGGTGCGCCGCCGCAACGAGGTGTTCGGCGAGGGCGGCTTCGAGGTGCTGGAGGCGAGCAACCCGTCGGTGTTCGCCTTCATGCGGGTGCTCGACGACCGGCGGGTGCTCTGCGTCAACAACCTCTCCCGCTTCGCCCAGCCGGTCGAGCTCGACCTGCGCGCCTACACCGGGATGACGCCGCTCGAGCTGGTCGGCCGCATCCCCTTCCCGCGGATCGGCGAGCTGCCCTACCTGCTCACCATGGCGCCGCACGGCTTCTACTGGTTCTCGCTGGAGGCGCCGCAGCAGTGAGCGGCGTCGCCGCGCTGGCCCGCCACGGCCTCGAGGAGGCCGCGCCCTCGCTGCTCGCCTACCTGCAGCGGCAGCGCTGGTACGGCAGTCGCGGCCGCGCCGTCGCCGGGTTCGAGATCGAGGACGTCGCCGTGCTCCGCGACGCCGCTCCGGCGGTCCTGCTGGTGCTCGGCGTCATCGCCTACGAGGACGGCGGTCGCGAGCGCTACAGCCTGCCCCTGGGCGTCCGTCCCGGCCCCGCCGCCGGCTTCTTCGACCCCGAGCGGGTGGTCGCCGAGACCGAGGTGGACTCCGGCCCGGCGGCGGTGGTCGACGCCCTCGGCGACCCGGAGTCGAGCGCGGCGCTGTGGGAGCTCATCGCTGCCGGCGCCAGCGTGCGCACCGGCGCCGGCGAGCTGCGCTTCCGGGGCGAGCACGTCGCGCCCGGCGCCGACCCGGCGACGATCCGCCCGCTCGGGCGCGAGCAGAGCAACACCTCGCTCGTCCGCGCCGACGCCGAGCTGCTGAAGTGGTTCCGGGTGGTCGAGGACGTCCGCTCGCCGGAGCTCGAGATGACCGAGGCGCTGACCGCCGCGGGCTTCACCGCGATCCCGGCCCCGCTCGGCGTCGTCGAGTACCTGCGACCCGGCGCCGAGGCGGTGCTCCTCGCCCTGGTCCAGCCCTACCTCCACAATGGCACCGAGGGGTGGGCGCTGGCGCTCTCCTCGCTCCGCGACCTCTACGCCGAGGCCGAGGAGGAGGGCGCCGCCAGCACCGAGGCGGCGCTGCGGCTGGTCGAGGAGCAGGGAGCGACCTTCCTCCCCGAGTCGGTGCGCCTCGGCGAGGTGACCGCAGAGATGCACCTCGCCCTCGCCTCGGACTCGGTGCCCGCCGCGATGCGCTGCGCTCCGGTGACCCCGGCGATGCTCGGCGCCTGGGCGGACGCGATGACCCGCGAGCTCGACCAGCTGCTCGCCGGCTCCGATCCGGCGCTGGTCCCGCTCCGCGCCCGCCGCGACGCCCTCGTCGAGGAGTACGACGCGCTCCGCGGCCTGTCCGGCGGGGGCCTCGCCATCCGCGTCCACGGCGACTACCACCTCGGCCAGACCCTGCGCACCGACACCGGCTGGACGATCCTCGACTTCGAGGGCGAGCCTGCGCTCGGGGTGGCGGAGCGCCGCGCCCTCTCCTCGCCGCTGCGCGACGTCGCCGGGATGCTGCGCTCGCTCGACTACGCCGCCGCGGCGGCGCTGGCCGAGCGCACCGAGCCCGACCCCGAGCTCGCCGCGACCCTGCGCCGGCACGGCGACGCCTGGGCACAGGCGAACCGCCGGCTGTTCTGGGGGGCATACGTGGCTCGCGTCGGCGACACCCCGCTGCTCCCCGGCACCCCCGGGGACACCCTCACCCTGCGCCGCGCCTGGGAGCTGCGCAAGGCCGTGTACGAGGTCGGCTACGAGCTCGGCCACCGGCCCGACTGGGTGGACACGCCGATGCGATTCCTTCTCGAGGGAGGCCGGACATGAGCCCGACCCGTCGCGTTCCCGCCACCGCCGACTCCGGCCCCGCCCTGCCCGACCTGGGCGACGACGGCGCCCGGCTGCTCGCCGGTGAGCACCACGAGCCGCACCGTGTCCTCGGGGCCCACCCCCTCGACGGCGAGACGGTGGTGCGCGCCCTGCATCCCAGCGCGGAGCGCTGCACCGTGGTCTGGGAGGGCGGCGAGACGCCGCTGACCCGGCTGGACGGCGGGATCTTCCAGGGCCTGGTCCCCGCCGGTGAGCTCCCCTCCTACCGGCTGCGCTTCGAGGAGGGCGACGGCAGCTGGGTGATCGACGACCCCTACCGCTTCTTCCCCACGCTCGGCGACCTCGACCTCCACCTCATCGGCGAGGGCCGCCACCACGAGCTCTGGCGCCGGCTCGGCGCCCGGGTCATCGAGCACCAGGGAGTCACCGGCACCGCCTTCGCTGTCTGGGCACCGAACGCCCGCAGCCTGCGGCTGGTGAGCGACGCCGGCTACTGGGACGACCGCCTCCACCCGATGCGCTCGCTCGGCGGGTCGGGGGTGTGGGAGCTCTTCCTCCCCGGCGTCGGCGCCGGCTGCCACTACAAGTTCTCGATCACCACCGCCGACGGACGCCGGGTGCTGAAGGCCGACCCGCTGGCGCGCGCCGCCGAGCTGCCCCCGGCCACGGCGAGCGTGGTCGACCTCGCCGCCCACCGCTGGGGCGACGACGGGTGGATCGACGCGCGCACCGCGGCCCGGCCGGCGGAGCGGCCGATGTCCGTCTACGAGGTGCACCTGGGCTCGTGGCGGCGCCGGGGCGAGAACGGCGAGCAGATGCTCAGCTACCTCGAGGCCGCCGAGGAGCTCGGCGACTACTGCCGGTCGATGGGCTTCACCCACGTCGAGCTGCTGCCGATCGCCGAGCACCCCTTCGGCGGCTCCTGGGGCTACCAGGTCAGCGGCTACTACGCGCCGACCGCCCGCCACGGCTCTCCCGACGACCTCCGCGCCATGGTTGACGGGCTCCACCAGCGCGGCATCGGGGTGATCCTCGACTGGGTGCCGGCGCACTTCCCCCGTGACGAATGGGCGCTGGCGCGCTTCGACGGCACAGCGCTCTACGAGCACGTCGATCCCCGCCGGGGCGAGCACCCCGACTGGGGGACCCTGGTCTTCAACTACGGCCGCAACGAGGTGCGCAACTTCCTCGTGGCCAACGCCCGGTACTGGATCGAGGAGTTCCACATCGACGGCCTGCGCGTCGACGCGGTGGCCTCGATGCTCTACCTCGACTACTCGCGCCAGGCGGGGCAGTGGATCCCCAACCCCTACGGCGGCCGCGAGAACATCGAGGCCATCGACTTCCTCCGCGAGGTCAACGCGCTGGTGCAGGAGCGGTACCCCGGGGTGATGATGATCGCCGAGGAGTCGACCGCCTGGCCGGGGGTGAGCCGGCCCGCCTCGACCGGTGGGCTGGGCTTCTCCTTCAAGTGGAACATGGGGTGGATGCACGACACCCTGTCGTACATGTCGCTCGACCCGATCTTCCGCCGCTACCACCACCACCAGCTCACCTTCGGCCTCTGGTACGCCTTCAGCGAGCGCTTCGTGCTGCCCATCAGCCACGACGAGGTGGTCCACGGCAAGGGCTCGCTGCTCGGGAAGATGCCCGGCGACGACTGGCAGAAGCGGGCCAACCTGCGGGCGCTGCTGGCCTGGATGTGGGCCCACCCGGGCAAGCAGCTGCTCTTCATGGGCTCCGAGTTCGCCCAGGAGCGCGAGTGGCGCCACGACCACTCGCTCGACTGGCACCTCCTCGAGCTGCCAGGCCACGCCGGCGTGCAGCACCTGGTGCGCGACCTCAACGCCACCTACACCGGCGAGCCGGCCCTCTGGCAGCGCGACGACACGCCCGAGGGCTTCCGCTGGATCGATGCGGGCAACTCCGACCAGAACGTGCTGAGCTTCATGCGCGTCGACGCCGCCGGGCGGGTGGGGATGGTGTGCGTCGCCAACCTCTCCCCGGTGGTGTACAGGGAGTTCCGGGTCGGCCTGCCCGTGCCGGGACGCTGGCGCGAGGTGCTCAACACCGACGCCGAGACCTACGGCGGCAGCGGGGTGGGCAACCTCGGGGCGGTGCACGCCGACGACCGGGAGTGGAACGGGCAGCCCCACTCGGCGTCGATGACCCTGCCCCCACTGGGGGTGCTCTGGCTCGCGCCCGAGGGGTGACCGGGCGGTCCGTCTGCCGCCACGGAGGGTGTGCATAACTCGGTAGGCTTGGCGCGTGGTCAGCGAGGGTCATGGGCCGAGCATCGACAGCCTGCGGGCTCAGCTGCTGGACGGCCTTCCCGCGCGGGTCCAGGGGATGGCCGAGGAGCTGATCCTGGAGTGGTCGGCGGCGGTCGAGGCGGTCCCCGAGCTGGCCCGGGTGGCCACCGCCGAGGTGATCCGGCTGCTGCGCATGGCCCCCGCCGAGCGCGAGTCGACGCTGCGCCGGCGCTACGCCCGCCTCCACGGCGAGCTCGCGCCCGAGGTCGGCCTGCGCGGCACCCACGTCCCCACACCGAGGAAGGCGACGGGCTGAGGCCGGCCCTCGAGCGGAGGCCGGCGCGCAAGTTCCGCCCCTCCCGGCGCGTTCTGGTCGTGGAGGATGTCCGCCGGTCGTGACCTGTTGCGCGACGGCTTCAGGAAGGGGTTCAGATGACGAAGCTGCCGAGTTTTAAGGCGGCCCTCGCCGTCCTGGGACTGATCACCGGGTCGCTGGTGATCGGCGTGGCCGGCCAGGCGTCGCAGGCCGGGGCCGCCACGGGCGGCGGTGCCACCGTGGTCGTCCAGACCATGGACTCCTGCAAGCAGATCCTCGGCGGGGCGGCCTACGTGCTGACCGGCAACGGTGTGTCGATGAACGCCAGCACCCCCTCCGGACACGGGTCGGTGGCCGGCGGCAGCGGCTGCCCGGTGCCGAAGGGCACCTGCTCGGCGGGGCCCTGCGTCAGCTTCACCGGGGTGCCCGACGGCACCTACCGGATCTCCACCACCAAGACCCCGCCCGCCAACAGCTCCAACCCGGAGGGCTACGCCCCCTGCGAGGGCGGCAGCGCCTGCCGGTCGCAGGTGGCGGACATCACCGTCTCCGGCGGACACGTCTCGGCGACCGTGACCAACGTGTACCCGAACAACTCGGTCACCAGGTTCAGCTTCGCCGGCACCAGCAGCGACCCCATCGTCTTCCACGACTTCGGCCTCGCCGCCCCCGGCAGCGGCGGCGCCCAGTGTGACGGCGACTCCGACGCCGACGACCACAGCACCGGGTCGCCGAGCGGCGCCTGCGGATTCTCGCCCGAGAGCGCCGAGGCCACCGCCTGCAAGCCGTTCCCGTGGAGCTGCACCCTGGGCGCGTCGGCCCCGCCCGGCCCGCCGCCCCCGGCGACCCACCGGCTCCAGGTCACCCTGCCGGCGAACATTCCGGCGTACGGCCCGATGACCGTGATCGTCACCGCGATGAACGGCAACGCCGTCGACCCGAGCTACAAGTCCACGGTGAAGTTCAGCTCGAGCGACCCGCAGGCGGTCCTGCCCGCGCCGTACACCTTCACCGCCGCCGACGCCGGCTCCCACAGCTTCCTCGCGACGGTGCACCGCACCGGCTCGCAGTCGATCACCGCGAACGGCGGCTCGAGCGTCGCCGCCGCCACCTCGCAGGTCAGCGTCGCCGCCGACGCCCAGAGCTTCGTCCAGAACCTCTACCACGACATCCTCGGCCGGGCGGGCGCCGACGCCGAGATCGCCTACTGGGTGGGCCGCCTGCCCCAGGTCGGGCGCAGCGGCGTGGCCGCCGCCTTCAGCACCTCGCCCGAGGTCTACGGCCGCGACGTCACCGCCGCCTACCAGCTGATGCTGGGCTCCACCCCCGACGCCCAGGGCCTCGCCTACTGGGTCGGCCAGCTCGAGCACGGCGACTACGACGAGAGCGTGCTCGCCTTCCTCGGCGGCTCCGACCAGTACTACGGCGACCACGGCATCGGCAACGACCGGGGCTTCGTCATCTCGCTCTACCAGGACATCCTCGGCCGCACCCCGTCGGACGCCGAGGTGGCCGGCTGGCTCGCCCACGGCCCGCTCACCAACCGCACCGCGATCGCCCGCGGCTTCGCCTTCTCGCACGAGCACCACATGAACCTGGTCGCGGGGGGCTCGGGCTGGTACCAGACCTACCTCGGCCGCGCCGCCGACGCGGGCGGCGCCGCCTACTGGGCGGGACAGCTCGACCACGGCACCCACGACGAGGTCGGCGTCGCCAGCTTCACCGGCTGCGACGAGTACTACGCCAAGCCGTCTGCCTACTGAGCCGCGAGGCGCGGCGGCGGCCTACGCCGCCGCGCCCCGGCGCAGCCGCAGCGACACCAGCGCGCAGCCGCCCCCGGCGATGAGCAGGGCGAGGCCGCCGACCACCGCGGCGCCGCCGCCGGTGGCGGGCACGCCCACCCCGGGGGTGCCGCTCGCGACGCCCGTGCCGGTCGTCCCGGCCGCGCTCGTCGACCCGGCCGCGGGCCGCTGCGCCCCGGCCACGGCCCCGCTGATCGGGGGCTGGGGCACGAGCTGGGTGGGCAGCGTGACCCGCACCGGCGCCGGCCGGTCGGCGAGGACGAGGTGGAGCTGCACCCTGGGATCGGCGGTCACCAGCTGGAGGTTGTAGGCGTCCTGCGCCGGCAGGATCCCGCTCGCCCTGGCGGCGTCGACGATCGCCCCGGGGTCGAGGAGCGCCAGTGACCGCGTCGCCCGGCCGCCGTCGGGCCAGGCGCCGCCGACCAGCGGGATGGGCACGCCCCCGGGCCCCAGGGCCACCACCGTGTAGGTGCCCGCCTGGTCCACCCCGGTGCCCCAGAGGGTGAAGGGTGCGAAGGGGAGTGTGACCGGGCTCGCGGTGCTCCCGGACACCACCGCGCCCGGGGTGCCGGTGCCCGGGTCGGCGCCCGCGGTGACGACCCACATGGTCTCGTCCGACGACAGCGCGGAGGCCTGGGCGGCGTGGCCGTGGCCGCTGAACCCGGCGAACGACGCCAGGCAGAACCCGGCGACCCCGAGGGCGGCGCCGAGCGCGGCGGTGATCCGCGAGGGCATGGGCAGGCGGCGCGCCGGTGCGCGGCGGCGGCCGCGGCGGACGTCGACGGCGAGCACCAGGAGGCTGGCGGCAGAGGCGGGGATGACCACGGCGAAGACCACTGGTACCGACGTGCTCATCCCGCCTCCTCCCCCGATGCGGACGGCTCCCTCGCGCCGTGCCGCGGCCCTCTCCGGTGTCGCCGACAGGGTATTTCGTGTGCCAGGAACTGTCAATGTTGGATGGCCGCAGGAGGAGTTCCGGTCAGACCTGGCGTCCCTCCGCGGACCAGTGGCGGTCGCGCAGCAGCCGCTTGAGCAGCTTGCCCGCGGAGTCGCGCGGAAACTCGTCGACGAACTCGACGCTGCGCGGCCGCTTGAAGGCGGCGAGGCGCTCGCCGACGAAGCCGATCAGCTCGACGTCGGTGGCGCCGGCGCCGGGGTGCAGCTTGACCACCGCCTTCAGCGACTCGCCCCACTCGGGGTCGGGGACGCCGATCACCGCGCAGTCCTCCACCGCGGGATGCGCGTGGAGCACCGCCTCGATCTCCGCGGGATAGATGTTCACCCCGCCGCTGATCACCATGTCGACCTTGCGGTCACAGATGTGGATGTACCCGTCGGGGTCGCGCCAGGCGACGTCGCCGACCGTGAAGTAGCCGTCCCGGCGGTTGCGCTCGGTGGCCTCCGGCTTGTTGTGGTACGCGGTGAAGAGCGCGGGCGAGCGTGCCCAGAGCTCGCCGGGCTGGCCCTCGGGCACCTCCCGGCCGTCGTCGTCGAGGAGGAGGACCTCCACCGAGGGGAGCGCGCGCCCGCAGGAGTCGGGCCTGCGGAGCAGCTCCTCGGGGGTGATCAGGGTCACCAGGCCGGTCTCGGTGGCGCCGTAGAACTCGAAGACGCTGGGGCCGAAGAGCTCCACCGCGCGCCGCTTGAGCTCGCCGGGGAAGGGGGCCGCGGCGACGATCACGCAGCGCATGCTCGAGACGTCGTGCGCGGCGCGCACCCCGGCGGGGACGTCGACGATGCGCTTCACCAGGATCGGCGCCATGAAGGTGGTGGTCACCCGGTGCTCGGCGATCAGCCGCAGCGCCAGCACGGGGTCGAAGCGGCGCATCACCACCGTCGCGGCGCCGAGCATCTGCTGCAGCCCGCTGAAGACCCCGGGCGCGCTGTGATAGCTGGGCCCGGCGAGCAGGTGGACGTCCTCGCTGTTGAACTTGAACGCCGCCATCCAGGTGGCGATGGTCTCGGGGTCGACCCCGCCGCCGCGCAGCGCGCCCTTGGGATTGCCGGTGGTGCCCGCGGTGTAGATCATCGTCGGCGCCCCCAGCGCGCCGGCGCCGTCGGGGGCGGCGTCGCTCGCCTCCGCGAGGACGGCCTCGTAGGAGGTCCAGCCGTCGCCCGGCGCGCCGTCGCCGAGGACCAGCCAGCGCCTCCCCTGCGCGTCCTCGACCTGGGTCCGCGCCTCGTCGATGGCGCCGGTGAACTCGGGCCCCGCCACGACCACGCGGGCGCCGCTGTCGTTGATCAGGTAGGCGATCTCGGAGCCGCGCAGCCGGGTGTTCATCGGCACCGAGACGGCGCCGAGCTTGCGCAGCGCGTGGCCGACCTCGAAGCCCTCGATGCAGTTGTAGTGGACGTGGATGCAGCGGTCGCCGGCGGCGAGCCCGAGGGCGGCGAGTGCGTTCGCGGCGCGGTTGGCGCGGGCGTTCAACTCCGCGTAGGTGCGGGTGCGGCCGCCGTCGTCGACGAGGGCGAGGCGTTCGGGGCCCTGGGCCGCGTGCGCGGCGAGGATGTCGAGGTTCACGGGCCCAGTGTGAACGAGATGGAGAACCCGCCACCTCCCTCCGTTTGGGCGACCGGCGCCTCCGCCCCGGGCGACGCCTGCGGCGACGCCGGCCCGGCCGAGGCGAGGCGCAGCTCGTCGAGCGCGCCCGGCTCGGCGCCGGTCTGCGCCGAGGTGCCCTCGAGCAGCCACCCGCCGTCGACCTGCTCCACCCCACCGGGAGCCGCCGGCCAGCCGTCGCCGCCGCCGCCGAGGGCGTGGCCCATCACCTCGTTCCAGATCGGCGCCGCCCCGCTCAGCCCGGTGGTGTTGCGCATCGGCGAGTTGTCGGGGTTGCCCACCCAGGTGGCCACGACCAGCCGGGGCGTCCAGCCCACGGTGAGGTTGTCGCGGAAGCCGGTGGTGGTGCCGGTCTTGGCGGCGACGGTGTGGCCCGGGATGGTGAGCGCCGAGTGGGCGCCGAAGGCGGCCGCCCGGTTGGCGTCGTCGGTGAGGATCCGGTTCATCACGAAGGCGACCCCGGAGTCGAGCGCGCGGTGGCCGGGCCGGCGGGGCAGCAGCTCGCCGCCGCCGCGGTCGCGGACCGAGAGCAGCACGTGCTCGGAGCGGTACCAGCCCTCGGCGGCGAACACCGACCCCGCCTGGGCGAGCTGCTCGAGGGGCACCGGGTAGCTGCCCAGGGTGAGGCTGGCGCCGTAGGTCCAGCCGGGGCGGTCGAGGGCGGTGACCCCGAGCCCGCGGGCCATGCTCAGCACCGAGGGGATGCCGGTGAGCATCTCGACCTTCACCGCCGGCACGTTGAGCGAGCTCGCCAGCGCCTCCTTCACCGTGACCGTGCCCCGGTAGAAGGGGTCGTAGTCGTGGACCTGGTAGCGGGCGTCACCCGCCGCGCCGCCGCCGTGGGGAAGGCTGTAGGGCCGGTCGCGCACCGGGGTCAGCATGCTGAGCCGCCGCGACTCGAGCGCCGCCGCGTAGGTGAAGAGCTTGAACACCGAGCCCGGCGCGCGCGGCCGCGCCGCCATGTCGAGCTGGTCGGCGGGATGCCCGGGCCCGGCGCCGCCCACCTGGGCGAGCACCTCGGCGCTGCGCGGATCGACCGCCACCAGCGCCCCGCCGTGGGCGTTCTGGCCGGACATGGCGTCGACCTGCCGGGTCACCGCCGCCTGGGAGAAGCGCTGCAGCTCGGAGTCGACGGTGGTGGTGATGCGCAGCCCGGCGGTCGCGGCGTCGAGTCCGAGGCGGTCGCGCACCTCGCGGACCGCCCGGGCGGTGACCGCCGGGAAGACGTCGACGTCGCCGAGGTCGCCACCGGCGAGCGCCAGTGGCTCGGCGAGCGCCGCACCCGCCGCCGCCGCGGTCGCGGCGCCGGTGCCGGCCATCGCCGCGAGCACCGCCCGCTGACGGTCCCGTGCCGCCTGCGGATGGCGGAAGGGGTCGAGCAGGGCCGGGCTGTTGGGCAGGCCGGCGAGCAGCGCCGCCTGGGCCAGGTCGAGCCGGGCCGCGGGGATGCCGAAGTAGATCCGCGCCGCCGCCTCCGCCCCCACCGCCCCATGGCCGTAGCTGATGTCGTTGAGGTACTCCTCGAGCACCTGCTCGCGGCTGAGGGTGCCGGCGAGATGGCGGGCGATGAAGATCTCGCGCAGCTTGCGGTCGACGGTGCGCGGCGAGCCGCCGACGTAGAGGACCTTGGCGAGCTGCTCGGTGATGGTGCTGGCGCCCTGCACCGGACTGCCGTGAACCAGGTCGGTCCAGGCGGCGGCGACGAGCCGGCTGGTGTCGATCGCGCCCTCATGCCAGAAGTTGCGGTCCTCGACCGCCACCGTGGCGTCGCGGAGCGCCGGGGCGATCTGCCCAAGGGACACCGGGACGCGGCGCTCGCCCGGCGAGTGGAGCACCGCGATCACCGCGCCGTGGCGGTCGAGGACCACCGAGTCGGCGGGGAGCCGGCGCTGGTCGGGGACGCTGCCGAGGTGATCGTCCAGGACCGCCAGCACCCCCTGGCCGCCCCCCCAGAGCACCAGGACGGCGGTGGCGAGCCCGGTGGCGGCCAGCGCGGCGCGATGCAGGCGCGATCGCCCCCGGGTGGCGCGCGACACCCGGCGGCCGAGCACGGCGGGGTGGACCCCGGCGCCGACGCGTCGGCGCGGCGGCCGTGGACCTGCGGGTGGAGGGCGGTGTGTCGATCCGGACATGGGGAGGGTGAGAGGCGTCGGTCGGGACGTCGGTGGCGTGGCCCGGGCCCGCCAGCATCCCACGAAGTGCTCACCTCTGGGCGCTGACGCGCCCACTGGCGGGGGACGCCGGAGGCGAGGGTCAGGCCCGCCGGGCGGCGAGCTCGTGGAGCTGCCACCAGTGGCGGCGGCAGTCGTCGCAGCGGTGGCGGTCGGCGGAGATGCCGTTGTCGGCGGCGAGGGGGAGCTCGAGGTGGGTGTGCTGGGAGCCGCAGTGGGGACACGGCGACACCACCCCCAGCAGCTTCCGCTGACCCCTCACCGCCCGCATGGGAGAAGTCTGCCACGTCGAACAGAGGTTCGGCCAGGGGGAAGGCCGGGAGGCTACCCTCCCCAGCCGAGCGGCGGGGCGTACCCCGAGTCCGGCTCGTAGGAGGGGGCGACGAAGCGCTCGACGATCCCGGCCTTCTCCCGGCTCCCCGACATCGCGGTCACCAGGGCGATGCTGAAGCTGTCGGCGTCGGCGATGTGCTTCATCAGCTCCTCGCCCTTCCCGGCGGAGCGGATCACGATGTCGCCGTAGCCGAAGAAGCGGGCGGTGACCCCCCGGCTGAGGGTGGTGTGCTGGATCTTCTCGATCCCGAGCGACTCCGAGACCCGGTTGAGCACCCCGTACTCGGTGATCACCCGCTGGTTGGTCAGGGTGTAGGTCTGGTAGTGCCACTGGAGCAGCCGGAAGGCGAGCAGGACGGCGACGACCAGCACCATCACCAGCCAGGCGGGGAACCGGAAGACGTGGAGCAGGCCGTAGCCGGCCGCGAACACCGCCGCCCAGAACACGAAGTGGCGGCCGAAGTGGTGCCAGGGCTGATCGGGGTCCTTCTGGTAGCGGCTCCACTGGAGCATCAGCCGGCCGAGGACGGCGATGAAGAGGAGCAGGGTGGCGTCGAAGAGCTGGAGCACGCCGAGGCCGACCGCCAGAGCGGCGACGCAGACGAGCGCGTAGGGGATGAAGATCGCGATGTGCTGGCGGGCGATGACGATCGGCCGCTCACCGTCGACAAAGGGTTCGGGCATGCCGTTCCACCCGGGCGAGGACGTGAGGGAGAGCGGTCTCCAGAATAGCCGAGCCGGCGCCTGAGCAGTCCCACGACCCGCGATACACGCGGCCCTCGTCGCTTGTCTTCTCCGGTAGGGCGCCCTCGCGTCCTCGTTGATGACCCTGGATGACCTGATGTACCGGACCCACCATATGAGGGTAGGGGTAATGCTCACTGCATATCTCAAGGGCGTAGCGGCGGTGTCGACGGCAGGGCTCCTGCTCTTCGGTGCCGGATCGGCGGCGAGAGCCGATCTCGGCCCCCCGAGCGCGCCAGTCGACCAGAGCCAGGCGCAGCAGCCGGCCCCCGATCCGGGAGCCTACGCCCCGGTCCCCTCGCAGTCGCAGAACGCGCCGGGAACCGATGCGCGCGACAGCGGGTACGGGCCCTCCACCCCGCAGCGGCATGACGCCACGCCCCAGTCGCGCCAGCACAGCACCACCAACGACACCGTGGTGACGCCGGCGCCGCCCTCCAGCGCCACCGCGAACGTCATCCAGGTGAACCCGCTGGACACCTGCCTCAGCTGCACCAGCGCCAGCGCCGGGTCGGGCAGCGCCAGCTCGCACGCCACCGCGCTGCGGCTGCTCGGCAACGACATCTCCGCCGGCAAGGTGCTCTCCGGCACCGGCAAGGACAGCGGCGCGCTGCTGGCCATCCCGGCCAACCCGCTCCTCTACCTGGCCCTGCTCGACTGGGAGCAGAGCACCAATGCCGGCGCCACCTCGACCGCCCACTCGCGTGCGGCGCTCCTCGACCTGGCGATCGGACCGACCGGGACCAGCAAGAGCAACGGCAAGCCGTCGGCCCCCGCGGGCGCGATCACCGTGGCGGTCCTCGAGGCCACCAGTGACGCCGGCTACCAGGGCCTGTCCTCGAACGGCGCCGGAAGCAACAACGGCGTCGACGTGAACATCGGCCAGGGCGCGCTCGTGATCATCCTGCTGCACTCCGACGCCTCCAGCTCCAACAAGGGCTCGGCGTACGTGCTCGGCATCAACGGCGCCCAGATCCTCAGCTCCGACCAGACCGGCGGCAACGGCATCCCGATCGCCGTCCCGGGCGTGGTCGGCCTCGTCCTGCTGCAGGTCGGCGCGACCGGCGGCAACGGCGCCCCCGGCACCAGCGGCGCCGCGGTCGGCACCGTCTCGGACCTCCTCGGCCAGAGCGGCCAGCAGGCGGGCGTCCTGACCGCCTCCGCGGTCGGCCTCACCGGCCTCGCGGCCACCCCGAACGCGGGCACCCCGCCCGCCACCGGCGCCCCCTCGGCGGCATCCGGCGGCAACGGCGGCCTCTCCTCCCCGAACACCGGCGCGGCCTTCGGGCTCGGCGGCCTGCTGCTGCTGCTCGGCGGCGCCGGCATGGTCTTCGCCAGCCTTCGGCGCAGGCAGATCTAGGGGTCCAACGGAAAAGAAAAGGGCCGCCGGGAAACCGGCGGCCCTTTACTTTTCCCGGGGGGATGCTCCCCCCGATCAGCAGAAGGCATTGCTTCGCCATGCCCTCTGCTACCCCCACGCCGGCACTCGCCGGCGGCGCGCGCTAATCCCGGGGCCGGTTCATGCGGGCGAGCTGGCGGCTGAGCGCCACCAGGCGGTCGGTCTGGTCCCAGATCTCGGCGTCCTCCTCGAGGTAGCCGCCGAGGATGAAGCGGGTCGTGTAGCGGCAGCGCAGCCAGCCGGGGTGGGGGCGGCCGCGGACCTGGACGGTCAGCTCGATGGTCGGCAGCCAGGCGGGGACCGGGGTGAGGTCGAAGGCGGCGGGCGGCATGGCGTCGCAGACGAAGGGCAGGCAGGCTGCGTCGGGGGGGCGGCCGTCTCGGAAGCGCACCCAGCCGAGCAGCTCGCCGCGGCCGCTGGGGGCGCCGTCGAGCCAGCCCGCGGTCCCCGGGGCCACCCGGGCGTCGAGGCGGCCGCGGAGGTCGTCGCGGAGCCCGTTGGGCAGGGTGCCGCGGTGGAGAGGCCGGCACTCGTCGGGGGGCGGCAGCTCCGGTGGCCCGGCGGTCATCACGTCGAGCCCACCGGCCAGGCTGTCGAGGTCGCCGAAGGTGGTGACGACGTGGAGGCGCTCGCGCCCCTCCTGGAAGAGCCGGGCGACGGCGGTCGAGTGGGCCCTTCCGGCACGCAGCGGCTCGGTGGCGATCTCGGCGGGTCCGGGGACGGTGGGCCGGAGGAAGTGGGCGCTCACCGCGAAGGGATCGGGGTGGGGAACCACCCGGGTGGCCGCGCTCAGCGCGAGGCCGAGGGCGTAGCCGCCGTTGGCGTGGGGGCCGATCGACCACCGGGGCGAGACCGTCGCCGCCCAGCTGCCCTCGCCGAGCGGCTCGACGGCGGTGTCGGCGTCGTACTCGAACGGGTCCGGCGCGGGCTCAGTGGCGGAAATGCCGCTCACCGGTCATCACCATCGCCATCCCCAGCGCGTCTGAGGCGGCGACGACCTCCTCGTCCCTCCTGCTCCCCCCGGGCTGGATCACCGCGGTGGCGCCGGCGCGGCCCACCACCTCGAGGCCGTCGGCGAAGGGGAAGAACGCGTCCGAGGCGGCGACGGCGCCGCGGGCGGCCTCACCGGCCCGGGCGACGGCGAGTTCGGCGGCCTCGACCCGCGACATCTGCCCGGCGCCGACCCCCACCGCACGCCCGTCGCGGACGAGCACGATCGCGTTGGACTTCACGTGGCGGCAGACGCGGACGGCGACGAGCAGGTCGGCCCACTCCGCCTCGGTCGGCGGGCGCCGCGAGGCGACCCGCATCGCCGAGCGGTCGGCGGTGACCCGGTCGGGGGTCTGGACCAGCAGCCCGCCGTCGACGCTGCGGACGTCGTACTGGCCTGGGGCGGGCGGCCCCCCGACGCTGAGCACGCGCATCCGCTCGCGGCGGGCGAGCACCTCGGCGGCGCCGGGGTCCACGCCGGCGGCGACCAGCACCTCGAGGAAGGTGGAGGCGAGCTCGGTGGCGACCTCGGGGTCGACGGGACGGTTGAGCGCCACCACCCCGCCGAAGGCGCTGCGCGGGTCGCAGGCGTGGGCGCGGCGATAGGCCTCGGCGATGTCGGGACCGACGGCGAACCCGCAGGGGTTGGTGTGCTTGATCACCGCCGCCGCCGGCTCCTCGAAGTCGGCGACCAGGCGGCGGGCGGCGTCGGCGTCGAGCCAGTTGGTGAAGGAGAGCGCCTCGCCCTGGAGGCGGCGGGCGGCGGCCAGACCGCCGCCGGCGCCGGCGACCGCGTAGAGGGCGCCGCGCTGGTGGGGGTTCTCGCCGTAGCGCAGCTCGGCCAGCCGCGGCCCGCCGACGGTGAGCTCGGTGGGCATCGCCTCGGCGGCGGGCCCGGCGGCGAGGTAGGCGGCGACCGCGGTGTCATAGGCGGCGACGTGGGCGAACGCCTCGGCGGCGAGCCGGCGGCGGGTGGCCTCGCCGACCGCGCCCTGGGAGCGGAGCTCGGCGAGGAGGCCCTCGTACTGGGCCGGTGAGACCACCACCGCGACCGAGTCGGCGTTCTTGGCGGCGCCGCGGATCAGGGTGGGGCCACCGATGTCGATGTTCTCGATCACCTCGGCGCGGCCGGCGCCGCGGGCGACGGTCTCGCGGAAGGGGTAGAGCGAGACCACCACAATGTCGATGGGGCGGAACCCGTGCTCGGCGAGCTGGGCGAGGTGGGCCTCGAGGTCGCGCCGGGCGAGGATGCCGGCGTGGATCGCGGGGTGCAGCGTCTTCACCCGGCCGTCGAGCATCTCGGGCAGGCCGGTGACCTCGCTCACCGCGGTCGCCTCGACCCCCGCGGCGGCGAGGGCGCGGCGGGTGCCGTCGGTGGCGATCAGCTCCACTCCGCACTCGCGTAGCCCGCGGGCGAGCTCGACGAGGCCGGTCTTGTCGTGGGGGCCGAGCAGGGCGCGCAGGCTCACCGGCGCGGCCCTCCGACGGGCAGGGGGAGGATCCGCACCCGCCGGCCCTCACGGCGGAGCCGGCCGTCGCACCAGAGCGCCACCGCCTCGGGGAGCAGCCGCCACTCCTGCTCGTGGATGCGGGCGCGCAGCCGACCCGCGTCGTCGTCCTCGAGCACCGGCACCGCCGCCTGGAGGACGATCGGCCCGCCGTCGGTGGCGCCCGTGGCGAGCACGTGAACGGTGCAGCCGCTCACCCGCACCCCGGCCTCGAGGGCGTCCTCGACCGCGTGCATGCCGCCGGCGAAGGCGGGCAGCAGCGAGGGGTGGAGGTTGAGGATGGCGTCGCCGAAGGCCTCGAGGAGGCAGGGGTCGAGCACCCGGTCGTAGCCGGCGCAGACGACCAGCCGCACCCCCGCGGCGAGGAGCCGGTCGCGCATCGCGGCGTCGCGGGCGGCGGTGTCGCCGCCGAAGGCGGACACCGGCATCGCCGCCGCCTCGACCCCGTGGTCGCGGGCGATCCCCAGGGCGCCGGCGCTGGGGCGGTTGCTCAGCACCAGCGCGATCCGGGCCGGGAAGCCGGGCCGCGCCGCGGCCTCGAGGAGGGCTCGGAGATTGGTGCCCGTCCCCGAGACCAGCACCCCGACGGGGACGCGGGGGTCGGCGGCCGCGCTCAGCGCAGCACCACCCTCTCGGGCGCCGACTGCTCGACGACGCGACCGATGTGGAGCACCGGGACCCCGGCGGCCTCGGCCACCGAGCCGGCCTGGTCGGCGGGGACGACGACGGCCATGCCGATCCCCATGTTGAAGGTGCGCCACATCTCGTCGGGGTGCACCCCCCCCGCCCGCTGGATGGCCTCGAAGATCGGCGGCACCGGCCAGGCGTCGCGGTCGAGCTCGACCCCCAGGCCCTGGGGGAGCGCCCGGGGGACGTTCTCCTTGAGGCCGCCGCCGGTGACGTGGGCGAGGGCGCGCACGTCGACCCGGCCGCGCAGCTCGCGGACGGCGTGGAGGTAGGAGCGGTGGGGCTCGAGGAGCAGCTCTGCGAGGGGCCGGTCGGTGCCGGGCAGCGGCTGCAGGTAGTCGAGCTCGTTCTCGCTGACGATGTGCCGCACCAGCGAGTAGCCGTTGGTGTGCAGCCCGCTGCTCGGCAGCCCGAGCACGGCGTCCCCGGCGCGCACCCGGGCGCCGTCGATGATCCCGTCGCGCTCGACGATGCCGACGATGAAGCCGGCGAGGTCGTAGTCGGCGAGGGCGTAGATCCCGGGCATCTCCGCGGTCTCGCCGCCGATCAGTGCGCAGCCGGCGTCGGAGCAGGCCACGGCGATGCCCTCGACGATCTCGGCGAGCTGCTCGGGGTGGAGCCGGCCGGTGGCGAAGTAGTCGAGGAAGAAGAGCGGGTCGGCGCCGCAGCAGAGGATGTCGTTGACGCAGTGGTTGACCAGATCGGTCCCGATCCCGCGGTGGCGGCCGGTGGCGATCGCCACCTTGATCTTGGTCCCGACCCCGTCGGCGCTGGCCACGAGCACCGGCTGGCGATGGCGCCCGGTGTCGATCTGGAAGAGCCCGCTGAAGGAGCCCAGACCGCCGAGCACCCCCGAGGTGAACGTGGACGCGACCGTGCGCTTGATCAGAGCGACAGCGCGGTTCCCCTCATCGATGTCGACGCCGGCGTCGGCGTAGCGCAGGTCGCCCACGGATGCCTCGTGCACGGAACGGACGGTGCCGGGCACCCGGTGGCACGCTGCTCACCGGCTGCCCGACACAGTGTAGCGATCTGGCCCGTCCGAACCGTCTGGGGCTCAGCCGTGGAGCAGCTGCTCCATCGGCACCGCGTGGGCGGGCTCGCCGCGGACCGGCTCCGCCTTGCGCACCGGCGGGGGCACCGGCGTGGAGAGCGCGCGGCGCACCAGGAGCGTCGCCGCGGTGGTCGCCGCCGCGGTGGCGGCGTCGCGGCCGGCCCGCGCCCAGATCGGGTTGCGCCGCTCCTGCTGCTCGGCGAGCTCCCGGGCGATCTCACGTGCCGCCGTCCGCACCATCCGCTCGCGACGGGCGCCGAGCTCCCCCGCGGTCCTGGCGATGAGCCGGTCGGCGCGCCGCGCCACCGGGAGCACCCGATCGCGGGCCGGTTCGGGCAGTCGCCGTGCCGGCCCCGCGAGCCGCTGCGGCGGTCCGCCGGAGCGAGCTTTCACCACGATCAGGGCGGTGACCGCACCGCCGGTGGCCACCGCCGCGCCGGCCGCGTAGGGGATCCACCGCCGCCACTCGAGGGTGGCCACCCGCTCGCGGACCTCGGCGACCTTGGCGCGGGCCTGGGACCGGACGTCGACCTTGTGGCCGAGGGCCACCACGGTGTCGTCCATCCGCCGCCGGGTCTCCTCTATGGCTTCGCGGAGCTGATCCGGGTCTTCGCCCATTCGACGTCCTCCTTCACGGTCTCGATGGTCTGCTCGGGCGCCGGCGGCATCGCCCGCGTGATCTGCCGCTTGCCGCTGAGCCCGAGGAACGCGGCCGCGGCTCCGTAGACGGCGGCGACCACGAGCGCCGCGAGCCAGACGGGCATCGCCAGCGCCAGCGCGGCGATCGCGCAGACGGTCAGGCAGGCGAGGGCGAAGAGCCCGATCAGCGCCGCGCCGCCGAGCTCACCGATGCCGATGCCGGTGCGCTTCGCGGTCTGGGTGACCTCCGCCTTCGCGAGGGCCAGCTCCTGGCGCACCAGCGTGCTCGTCTCCTGGGCGAGCTCGCGCATCAGCTCGGGGACGGAGCGATCCTGGAGATCGTCGACCTGCTGGGCCATCGGCACCTCTCCGCGCGGGCGCCGCCCTGTGCGACCGCCCGTGGGTCATACCCACTTGCTCTCTGCACTATAACGTGATAGTACAGATGGAGCAAAGAGGGTCAGTATATGGTGCCCACCAGCTGCGCCAGCCTTCGCAGGTCCCGGCTCGCCGGGTGGTTGGGGTCGAGCTGGACCACGGGGCGCCAGGTGGTGGTGGCGCGGTGGAAGAGCTCGAGGTCGTGGGCGATCTCGAGGGGGATGCGATGGCCGAGGAAGCCCTCGACCCGCTCCCGGGGAAGCTGCTCCGACCTCACCGTGTGGTTGTAGACGAGGAGCAGCCGCTCGTCCTCGACGTCGAGGCTGCGGAGGATCTCGAGCAGGGTGAGGGTTCGGCGAAGCGCGGTGACCTCGGGGACCACCACCACCACCACCCGCTGGGCGGTGGTCAGGGTGGTGAGCGCCGGGTCGCCGAAGCCGGGGGGAACGTCCACGACCACGTGGTCGTGGAGCGAGCGCAGCCGGGCGAGGAGGTGGTTCACCCCGCTCTCGTCGATGTGGAGGGCGTCGACGGCGTTGCGGGGAGCGCCGAGGATGCGCAGCCCGCTGGGCTCGTGACGGGCGAAGAAGTCCTCCGGGGCGCAGGCGTCGCCGTCGAGCACCATCGAGCGGATCAGCTGGTCGGTGCCGCCCCGCGGAGGCACGTCGAGGAGCATGGGGAGGTCGCCGTACTCGAGGTCGAGGTCCACCGCCACCACCGACTGGTCGCTCGCGGTCGCCAGCGCCAGCGCGAGGTTGGCGCTGATGGTGCTCACCCCGGTGCCACCCTTGGCGCTGGTGACCGCGGTCACCTGGCCCTGGATCTGAGGGATCGGCTCGCGGCCCTCGGCGATCCTCTTGAGCATCGCCACCAGCCGCACCTCGAGGATGTCGAGGTCGAGCGGCTTGGGGAGGACGTCGTCGGCGTAGTCGCGCCCGCGGGTCAGTGAGCCGTCGGGATGGGCGCTGAAGAGCACCACCGGGACGTGTTCGGTGGCGGGGTTGCGGCGCACCGTCCGGGCCAGCTCGTGCCCGGTCATGTGGGGCATGACGACGTCGCAGAGGACCACGTCGGGCTCGTGCCGGCGGAGCTGGTGCCAGGCCTCGACCCCGTCGCGCGCGGTCTCGACCTGGTGCCCGCGGGTCTCGAAGTAGCGCTTGAGCTGCTTTCTGAGCGAGGCGTTGTCATCGGCGATGAGCAGGCGCATACGCGCCGACGGTAGCACCGGCCCCTCGCTCGCCCGCCGGGCGGGGACGGACCGTGAACGGCCCGTGACCCGCCGGTTTCCCCCGGCCGCTCCCTCCTCCGCCAGGGTGACCGGACCGCCCGGGCGCCGGTCGGGGCACAATTGCAGGAACGGCCCCGACGGCACAAGATTCCCACGAACGCCACGTTCTCACTGACGACCAGGGCTGAGCGGTACGGGAGGCGCTCGCAGCCACTGCCCCGAGAGGATGGATGGATGTCTGGACAGGCTTGGCGCGTCGCGGTCATCGCCGGTAAGGGCGGTGTCGGCAAGACGACCACGGTGATCAACCTGGGTGCCGGCCTGGCCGCGCTGGGACGGCGGGTCCTGCTCGTCGACTGCGACCCGCAGGGCAACCTGACCTCCGGGCTGGGGCTCGACCCCTACGCCCGCCGCCGCACCGTGGCCGACGTCATCGTCGGGCGGACGACCGCGGTGGACGCCATCATCGAGTCGGAGACCCCCAATCTCCACCTCATCCCCGCGCACCCCGACCTCAGCGCGGTGGAGTCCGAGCTGCCCGCCCGGGTGAACGCCGAGCTGCGGCTCCGCAACGCCCTGCGCGAGGGGCTCGACGCCCGCTACGACGTCGTCATCTTCGACACCCCGCCGAACTTCGGCTTCCACACCATCTCGGCGCTCGGTGCGGCGCGCTCCGCGCTCGTGCCGCTGCAGATGTCGGCCTTCGCGCTGCGCGGGCTGAAGGAGGTCATCCGGGTGATCGCGGCGGCGCGCCGCCACCTCAACCCGGAGCTCGAGCTGCTCGGCGTGGTCCCCACCTTCGTCAACAACACCCGCTTCAGCCGCGACATGCTCGAGGCGCTGAGCGACGTGTCGCAGGTGCGGGTCTTCCGCTCCGAGATCGGGCTCACCGTGAAGCTCCAGGAGAGCGCCCTCCAGGGCGTCCCGGTGCTGGTGTCGGCCCCGTCCTCCACCGCTGCCCGCGCCTACTCGGCCCTCGCCGAGGAGGTGATCGAGGTCGCCGCCCACCGCCTCGGCCCCGTCGCCCGCAACGGCAACGGCCATGCCCGGGTCGAGACGCCGGCGCCGGCGATGGAGGAGATGCACGCCGAGGAGCCTGCGGCCGAGACCCTCGCGCCCGCCGCGCTCACGGAGGTCGCCGAGCCCGAGATCGACGAGGTCGACCTCGCCCAGGACGACGCGCCCGAGGACGCGCACGCCGAGGCGTACGACGACGACGACGACGAGGACGGGCTCGACGACGGCTACGCGGTCACCCTGGCCGGCGAGGCCGTGCAGGGCGCGGTGCCGCTCTCCGGCGAGGGGGCCCGGCGCTTCTACGAGCCCCAGGAGCTGGGGAGCGGGGTGATGCTCGAGCTCGAGCTCGGCCAGGGCGCGGTCGCCTACGCCCAGATGCCCCCGGTGGGCCTCCACGCGATCGACAACCACGAGGCCGACGAGGTCGACGTCGAGGACGAGCCCGTCGACGAGCAGCCCACCGAGCAGCAGCGCCGCCGCTTCCGCCTCTTCCGGCGGGCGAAGGCCAGCTAGTCAGCTCCCGGCGACGCGGCGGTCGACTCCCTGCCAGTAGGGCTCGCGGAGCACCTTGCGGGCCAGCTTCCCCACCGGCGTGTGGGGAAGCGGGTCGCGCTGGAGCAGCACCCTCGAGGGCTTCTTGTACGAGCCCAGCCGCTCCAGGCAGAGGGCGACGATCTCGTCCTCCGTCACCGTGGTGACGCCGTCGGTCTGACAGACCGCCATCGGGGTCTCGCCCCAGCGCTCGCTGGGGATGCCGAAGACGCCGACGTCGATCACCGCGGGGTGGTCCATGATCACGTTCTCGAGCTCGGCGGGCCAGATGTTGAAGCCCCCGGAGATGATCATGTCGTCCTTGCGGTCCAGCACGTAGAGGTATCCGTTCTGGTCGACGCGGCCGATGTCGCCGGTGCGCACCATGCCCCGGACCATCCGCTCGGCGGTCGCATCGCGGTCCTCCCAGAAGCCGGACATCTGGCCGTCCTTGCGCACGCAGATCTCCCCGTCGGCGCCGGCCGGGAGCGGGTGGCCGTCGTCGTCGACGATCTCCAGGTCGGCATAGGGCAGCGGCCGGCCCGCCGAGCGCAGCGGCGTCGAGCCCGGCACCGTCGAGAACCACTCCCGCGGGCCCATCATCGTCACCGGCAGCGCCTCGGTCTGGCCGTAGATCTGGTACAGGGTGTCGCCGAAGATCTCGTGGGCGAGCAGCGCGGTGTCGTCGGAGATCGGTGAGCCGCCGACGTTGATCACCTTCAGCGCGCTCCAGTCGCGGCCCCGCGCCGAGGGGTGGCGGGCGAGCGCGGAGAGGATGGTGGGCACCGCGAAGAGGTAGCCGATGCGCTCGCGCTCCATCAGGTCGAGGCACTCGCCGGGGTCGAAGTGGTCGACCATGTGGTTGGCGCCGCCGGCGAGCCACACCGGGGTGAACAGGTAGCCCGAGCCGTGGGAGATCGGGCCGATGTGCAGGCAGCGGTCGCCGGGGTCGACCGGCGGCCAGGTGTAGAACCAGTCGCGGGCGGTGTCGAGCCATGCCTTGTGGGTGTAGGCGACGCCCCTGGACGTCCCGGTGGTGCCCGCGGTGTGGCGGATGATGTACCAGTCGTCGGGCGCCACCGGCGGATCGGGGTCGATGGCGGGGTGCCCGGCGAGCCAGTCCTCGTAGCCGTCGTCGCGGACCAGAACGTGCTCGAGCGCGGGGATGCCGGCCTCGATCCCCTCCACCGAGGCGGCGTGGCCGCCGGTCACCAGCAGGGCGCGGCAGCCGGTGTGGTCGAGCATGTGGGTGTGGCCCGCGCGCGAGTTGCGCGGGTAGAGGGGCACGCGCACCAGGTTGGCGGCGCCGAGGCCGAGGAAGGCGTCGCCGGCGCTGAGGCAGTTGTCCTCGAGCACCCCGACCCGGTCGCCGGGCCGCAGCCCGAGCGCGAGCAGGGCGTTGGCGAGGCGCAGCCCGCGCTCCCACGCCTCGGCGAAGCTCAGCCGTGCGTCACCATGGACCAGGGCCTCGCGGCCGGCGTTGTGACCGGCGGCCCGACGCATCAGGCTGCGGACGTCCATGAGCGCGGATGGTACCCAGCCGGGGAGCGGCTCAGCGGAAGCCGTAGAGGCCCTCGTGGAAGTCCCCGCTGTCGACCCAGCGGGCGATCACGGCGTCGACGGTCGCGTCGTCGACGACGCTGGCGCCCATCGCCCGGGCGTTGCCCTCGACCGCCTCGAGCACCTGTCCCTGGACGAACTCGGGGACGCGCTCGAAGCGCGCCAGGGCGCCGTCGGTCCAGGGGAGGCCCTCGTCGCGGCGCTCGCGGATGGCGTGCGAGACCCGCCCCCACATGTCGAACTTCACCTGCATCACCTCGGGGGTGATGGTGGTTCCCAGACCGAGCTTGTGCGCGGTCCACTCGACCCGCCAGCGGGTCAGCTCGCGGCAGAACTCGGGCACCTCGGCGAGGCGCTCCCGGGCCTCGGGCGTCCAGGTGAACTCCGCCATCCCGGTGCGGTCGCTGAGCGGATGGCCGTGGCCGAGCTTGCGGCCCAGGGTGCGGACGAAGAGCTCGGTGATCGCCTCGACACGCTTCGCGCCGGCGCGCTGCTCGGTGACGCGCACCGCCATGCGCGCGGCGCGATCGGAGTCGAGCCCGCTCGCCGGCGCCGCCCCGCGCGCGGTGCGCTCGGCGAGCTCCCGGCTGCCCTCCTCCCACGGCGGCGCGCCATCGCCGAGACCGTGCGACACCGGGCAGCGCGGCGCCGGCTCCGCCGGGTCCGGGGAGTGGGGGAAGGGGCAGCCGCCGCCGGGTGCGCTGTTCACGAGACGGTCATTCTCGCAGCCCGGACTGCGCGCTGCCCGACAGTCTGGACAGCACACCCAGATGACGCATTCCGCCTAATCGAACCATCACAGGCGCCCAGGACGGCTGGGGTATCCTTCTCCGCCAACAGGTTGGAGCGGCACCCTGGAGACGCGTGTGTCGTTGACGTACCGGCGCATCTACGTCCCGCTGGACAACTCCGATCACTCCAACGCCGCGATGGAGCTCGCCGTCGACCTCGCCGCCGGCCTCGGCGCGGAGTGCGTCGGCTGTCACGTGTACGCGGCACGGATGCACGACTACCGCTTCAAGCAGATGGAGTACACGCTCCCCGAGGAGTACCAGGACGAGGCCGAGCTGCTCCGCCAGCGCCGCATCCACGACAGCCTCATCACCACCGGCCTCCAGCTGATCAGCGATTCGTACACGGATGTGATGCGCTACCGCTGCCTGGAGCGCGACGTCCGCTTCGAGAGCCGCATGCTCGACGGGCGCAACTGGCAGAGTCTCGTCGAGGACATCAACGATCCCGCCACCGGCTGCGACCTGGTGGTGATGGGCGCTCTCGGCATGGGCGCGGTGAAGGAGTCGCGGCTCGGCAGCGTCACCGACCGGGTGATCCGGCGGGTGCGCACCGACACGCTGGTGGTGCGCCGCACCGGGGCCGGCGACGACGGCGGCGACGGCGGGATCATCGTCGCCGTCGACGGCTCGCCGCAGTGCTTCGGCGGGCTGCGCGCCGCGCTCTCGCTCGGCCGGCTGACCGGCCGTCCCGTCGAGGCGGTCGCCGTCTACGACCCCTACCTCCACTACGCGGTCTTCAACAGCATCGTCGACGTGCTGAGCGAGAAGGCGAGCCGGGTGTTCCGCTTCAAGGAGCAGGAGGCGCTCCACGAGGAGATCATCGACACCGGGCTGGCGAAGATCTACGAGTCGCACCTGCGCGTGGCCCGGGCGACCGCCGCCGAGGAGGGGATGGAGCTGCCCATCACCCTGCTCGACGGCAAGGCCTTCGAGCAGGTGCTGCGCTACGCGAACGAGCGCCGGCCGTGGCTGCTGGTGACGGGACGCATCGGCGTGCACTCCGACCAGTCGATGGACCTGGGCAGCACCACCGACCAGCTGCTCCGCCTCGCCCCCTGCAACGTGCTGGTCACCAGCCGCACCCACCTGCCGCCGATCGACACCCGTGCCGAGGCGTCGGTGGTCTGGACGCCCGAGGCCGAGGAGCGGATGGAGCGCGTCCCCGCGGCGGCGCGGGGCATCGCCCGCACCGCGGTGCTGCGCTGGTGCACCGAGCGCGGCCACAGCGTGGTGAGCAGCGGCGACGTCGACGCCGCCATCGACGAGCTGATGCCATTCCAGCGCACCATGCGCCGCATCGGCGAGGTCGCCGGCGCGATCGAGTCCGCGGAGCGGGCGATGCGCGAGGAGCCGCCGGTCGAGCAGGCCCGCGCCGTCTGCGAGACCTGCGGCTACGCGGCGCGCGCCGTGGCGCCGTCGGTGTGCCCGGTCTGCGGCGGCCCGCCGGAGGGGTTCCAGCGGCTCGACATCGCGGGGCTGCTCGCCGCCGCCGCCGCCGAGGGCGACGCCGGCGAGACCGGCTTCGACGGCCGCCGTCTCGGCTGGACCCTCGAGGCCCGCGGCCTCCTCCACCAACTGCCTGCCGGCTACCTGCGCCGCCGGGTCAAGGCGATCATCGAGAAGGCGGCGCGGACACGGCGCCTGCCTGCGATCACCGCCGAGATCGTCGAACCCCACGTGCGCCGCGAGCTCGACCAGCTGGACGCCGGGGCGGGGCCGCACCGCGCCCCCATCCCGCTCGCGGTGGAGGGAGGCGACAACGCATCGCGACCTGGCTGGACCGCGGAGGCCACGAGCCGGCTCGAGCGCATCCCCGAGGGCTTCGTGCGCAACCTGGTGCACGAGCAGGTCGAGCGGCTCGCCGCCCAGCTCGGCGCCCTCGAGGTCGACGCCCTCCATGTCGAGGTGGCGATCACCGAGACGCGGGCGCGGATGCGCGACACCCTCGGCAACGGCGACGGCGGCAGCGTGGCGGCGGGGGGATGCCCGGTGCACGCCGCCGAGCAGGTCATACAGCGCGGCTGCCCGGTGGCCCTCAACGAGGTGACCGCGGGCGCGGTCGAGTCGGTGGGCCATCGCGCCGTCGAGGAGGACGAGGGCGCACCGTGACCCCTCCGCTCGCGCTGCGCGTCGCTCCGCCGGACTTCCCGGTGGTGGGCAACAGCGTCCCCATCGCGTTCTTCTTCATCCTCCACATCGCCATCGCGGAGTACAGTCTCGGAGCCATCGCCATCGCCCCGGTGATGGAGCTGCACGCGGTGCGCAGCGGTGACCCCAGGGCGATGCGCTACGCGCGGGCGCTGGCCAACAGCTACTACCTGGTGTTCAGCCTCGGCGCCACGCTGGCGGTCTTCGCGGTGGTGCTGATGACCGGCATCTGGGGACGCGCCTGGGCGAGCCTGCTCAACGTCTTCCTGCCCCTGGTGGGGCTGCTCTTCGGCCTCTTTCTGGTGCTGGTTCCGATGCTGGTGCTCTATCGCAACAGCTTCGGGCGGCTGAGCCCGCGCCGGCACGTCGCCCTCGGCTTCGGCGTGCTCGCGCTGCAGTCGCTGTTCGTCATCGGCATCACCGGGCTCGACAGTTTCCTCATCACCCCCACCCACGCCGGGGCCTTCGGTGGAGCCCTGAATCCGCCCTACTGGCCGCTGCTGGTGCACCGGTTCGCCGGCAGCATCTCCTGGGCGGCGCTCATCCTCGGGGCATATGCGGTGCTACGCCTGCGGCGGGCGAGCACCGAGGAGGAGCGCACCTTCCAGGCCTGGGCGGCGCGGATCAACGTGCGCATCGGCCTGCTCTTCGCGGTGGCGATGCCGATCGACGGGTTCGTCCTCGTCGAGGTGCTGAGGCACGCCCAGCCGGGATTCTTCGACAACCTCGTCAACGGGGACGCCGCCTGGCTGTTCATCGTCCAGGAGCTGCTCTTCGGCGGCCTGCTCTTCTTCGGCAACCTCGCCCTCGCCCTCGAACTCCCCGGCCCCGGCGGCCTCGACACCGCCGGCCGGGTGGCCCTCTGGGTCACCGGTGTGGGGATGGTGATCGGGATCCTTCCCGCGCAGCTGATTCCCAGCGGTGCCGTGCTCGTCCGCTACGCCGGCATCGGCGCTGCCACCCTCGCCACTCTCCTCCACGTGCTCCAGCGCACCCGGCCGGGCTCCTCGATGCCACGTCTCGCCCCCGCGCCGGGCGCAGCTCTCGCCCTCCCCTACAGCGGCTCGGCGCGCGCCCGGAACGCGCTGGTGGTCGCCGGCGTCCTCGGCGTCAGCACCGCGCTGCTGATGGGCTACATGAAGGAGGAGGCGCGCGGAAGCTACACCGTCTACGGCGAGCTCACCCTCCAGCAGGGCCACGAGGTCTTCAACCCCGGCCCGGGGCTCTACCCGTGATCCTCGACGGCCCCGTCCGGGTCGCCAACTTCGAAGCCGCCTGGTACTACTCTCTGCTCGTCTTCGTGGCGGTGATGCTGACCGTCGCGGCGTTCGTCATGGCGCAGTCGGCGGTGCGGCCGATGTGGCGAGCCGGCGACCGCGGCATGGCTGCGGCGGTGTGCGCGGCCGCCACCATCGGCCTGCTGCTGATGCTCTCTGTGGTCACCACCATCGCGGTCGCCCTGCTGCCCGCCGCCGCCGGGAGGGGATGAGATGGCACTGCCGACGCTGACCCGCCGCCAGTGGCTCGGCATCACCGCCGCGGGCTCGGGGCTGATCACGGTGATGCTGACGCTGCCGGCGCTGGGATTCGTGCTCAGCCCGCTGTTCCAGCGGCAGCGGCGCGAGACGTACCGCGTCGGCCCCGTCGACGACATCCCGACGGCGACGCCGACCGCGCTCACGGTGGGAGTGAGCAGCGGCGAGGCGTACGACACCACCCGGGTGGACCGCACCGTGTACGTGGTGCGCCGCCAGGACGGCAGCATCCTCGCACTCGCCAACACCTGCACGCACATGCAATGCAACGTGCACTGGAGCACGGAGCTCAACCAGTTCCTCTGTCCCTGCCACGGCGGGCTCTACGACCTGGAGGGACGGAACGTCGGCGGCCCGCCGCCGTCGCCGCTTCCGCAGTGGGTGCACGAGCTGCGCGAGGAGGACGGGCAGACCGTCCTCTACATCGAGAACCGCTACGACGAGAGCATCTGAGGAGACCGCGAGAGATGTCCACCGTCGACAGCGAGCGCACCGGTCTCCGCGGCCGCGCCGGCGAGGTCTACGGCTGGATCGACGAACGCGCGGGCACCACCGAGCTGCTCCACAAGGGGCTGTACGAGGCGGTGCCGCGCAAGGGCGGTTGGGCCTACACCCTGGGCAGCGCGACCCTGGTGCTCATCCTCCTCCAACTCTTCACCGGGATCTTCCTCCTGCTCGAGTACGTCCCCTCCTTCCAGCAGGCGTGGATCAGCCTCGACTTCCTGCAGCACAGCGATCGGTTCGGCGCCGCGGTGCGCGGCATGCATCTCTGGGGCGCCTACACCCTGATCCTGATCATCGGGCTGCACATGATGCGCACCTTCCTGAGCGCGAGCTACAAGCGCCCCCGGGAGCTCAACTGGGTGTCGGGCGCGCTGCTCTTCTTTCTCGTGCTCGGGCTCGCCGTGACCGGGGCGATGCTGCCGATGGACAACGCCGGCTACTGGACCCTGGTGGTGGTGACCAACATTCCCCACTACATCCCCTTCATCGGGACCGGGATCCGCACCCTCTGGCGCGGCGGCGACTTCGTCGGCCCGATCGCGCTGACGAGGACCTTCGCGATCCACATCTGGGTGCTGCCCTTCCTCATGTTCGCCCTCATCGGCGGCCACCTCGCACTGCTCCGGCGCCACGGCGAGTTCGGCGCCTGGGTGAACTACTCGACGAGCAGCGACGACCCGGAGCGGGAGATCACCGGGCGCATTCGTGCGGCCGAGCCACCCTATCCGACGAAACGGATCGAGCGGCGCTACGCCGCGCCGCGGGAGACGGTGAACTTCTTCCCCTTCCAGCTCGGCAAGGACGTGATGGTCAGCATCGTCCTCGTCGCCGTGATCTTCGTCATGGCCTTCCTGTTCGGGGCGCCCCTCGACGAGCGCGCCGACCCCTCGACGCTGACCTACACACCGACCCCCGAGTGGTTCTACCTGCCCCTCGATCAGCTGCTCGTCTTCATCCCGACCACCTGGCTGATCGGCTTTGGGATCTTCGTGCTCATGGGGGCGGCCGCGACGCTCTTCACCATCCTCCCCTTCATCGACCGGAGTACCCACCGGCGGCCGCTGGAACGGCCCGAGGTGCTGCTTCCGGGGCTCTTCTTCGCAGCCATGATCGTGATGCTCGCGGTGCTCGGTATCACCAGGCTCTACAACCTGTGATCCGCGCGCTCGCCGACCTGCACCTCGTCCCTGTTCCAGGAGACCTCGTCACCAATGGGCTGGCCGTCGCCGTGGTCGCCCTGCTCCACGTCCAGGTGGCCGCGTATCTCCAGGGTGCCGCAGCGCTCTCGACGATCAGCCAGGGGATCGCGCTGATGCGGCCGGACCCGCGGCACGAGCGGTTCGCTCATGGACTGGTGACCTCGATGGCGTACGTCTTCGGCTTCGGGGCGGCGCTGGCGATCTTCTGGGTGATCTGGATCCTGACCGTGCTCTGGGGCCACGCCTGGGTGGATCTCAGCATCGTCACCTTCTGGCCGCTGGTCTTCGAGGCGGGCGCCTTCCTCTCCGAGATCGTTCTGCTGTACGCGATCTATGCGGGCTGGGACCGGCTCAGCGCCTACCCGCGGGCGCGATTCGGCATGCTGGTGCTGCTCACCGTCGCCATGTGGCTCCAGATGGACTTCATCGACGTGGTCGCCTCCTACATGCTGACTCCGAACCACGGCGACACCAACCAGCTGGCCCAGGTGCTCAACCCCACCTCGCTGCCGCTGCAGCTGCATCGCACCGTGGGCAACATCGCCTGGGCCGGGGCGGCGATCGCCTTCTATGCCGGCTTCTCGTACCTGCGCGCCACCCGGCGACAACGGCGGCGGCGCGAGCCCGAGCTCGCCGGCGCGCGCTCGGTGGGCGCGATGGCGGCGACGGAGTTCGCGGGCACGCCACCGAGCGATGCCGCCGCGCGGCGCGGCTACCTCGACTGGGTCGGCCAGTGGGGGGTGCTGTGGGCGGTGATGATGTCGCTCTTCCAGATCTGGATCGGGTACAGCTACGCCAAGGAGATCCAGCTGCACACCTATTCCGCATGGTTCCGGATGATGCGCGGCATCCTCTCCAACGTCTTCCTCGCCCAGATCTTCCTGCTCGGACTGATCTTCGTTCTCGGCTCCCTGTACTTCTGGCAGCGGATGCGCGCCTCGGGGGTGTCGCGCCTCTGGGTGCAGCGGCTCTGCTTCGTCGGGCTGGTGCTCGCCACCCTGCTCGCCGTCCAGCCGGCATGGTTCGCAGTCGACGAGGCGGACGTCATCGCCGCCCATCTCGACCGCCCCTGGTGGGACGGCGGGCTGCTCAATCCCATCGGCGACTTCATCCCCTGGAAGGTCTTCGCACTGATCGCGCTCATGGTGCTCGGCCTGACATCGGCGACCAGCTATGTGCGCGCCTACTCCGAGGGACGGGTGCGCATCGGCGAGACGACACGCCGCCTCCAGGTGGTGTTGCTCGCACTGGGGATGACGGTGAGCGTGATGATGATGGTGATGGGAGTGATTCGCGAGAACGGACGCCAGCCCTATCTCATCCACGGCGAGCTGACGATCCAGCACCAGCAGGTCGTCACCGGTCCGGGGCCGTAGCCCGATGACCACCGCCGATCCGCCGCCGCAGGCCGAATCGCATCCTCCGCCGGTGGTGCTGCCAGCGGGGACCGTCGCGATGCGCATGCTGCTCTTCGAGAGCCCCGATCGCGAGCTCGCCCGGGTGGTGCGCTCTCCCTGGCCGAGCTGGATGCGACAGCTGTATGCGCTCGAGCACCTGGCGCTCCACACCCACGACCCCGGCGAGCAGATCGCCACCCTCGGAGCCTCGGTCACAGCTCTCGCCGAGCGCCTCCATTACCGCCTCGGCGTCGTCGCCTTCGTGGTCACCGCCATGGAGGAGATCTGGTGGCGCGCCGACCTCGACGAGCGCGGCATCCTGATGACCAAACGGAGCTCGCCGCAGGACGCGGTGGACGAGCTCGAGCGCGCCGGGATCTACGGGCCGATGTGCAAGGTGTGCCTGCTCGACGAGACCGGGTTGCCCTGGATCGCCTCGACATGAGCGCCACCGTGCTCGTGGTCGAGGACGAGCCGATGATCGGGCGCATCCTCGAGCACAAGCTGAGCCGCGAGGGCCATCGCGTGCTCTGGGCGCACAGCGCCGCCGAGGCCGAGAGCGTGGCCCGCAGCACCCGGATCGACCTGGCCCTCGTCGACGTCACCCTCGAGCGCGACGGGGTCGACCTCGCCGCCGGCTGGACCGACGCCGCCGCCCCCGTGCACGGCTGGCTGGCGATGGTCGAGGCGCGGCATCCCGAGCACGCGGTACGCGCCCGGGCGGCGGGGGCGAGCGGCGCCGTTGTGAAGCCGTTCAAGCCCACCGCGGTCGCCGCCCAGGTCCGCGGCCTGCTCGACGCGGAGGCCCGATGAGCCCGGCAGCCGTCGAGGCCGTCGCCCTCGAGCGCCGCTTCGTGGGCGGCCGCGGCGTCGGACCGGTGGACCTGCGCGTCGAGGCGGGCGAGACCCTCGGCCTGCTCGGCCACAACGGCGCGGGGAAGACGACGCTGCTGCGCATGCTGGCCACCGCCGACCGCCCGCAGCGCGGCACGCTGCG
Organism: Candidatus Dormiibacterota bacterium; assembly: GCA_036269455.1. Taxonomy (GTDB): domain Bacteria; phylum Chloroflexota; class Dormibacteria; order Aeolococcales; family Aeolococcaceae; genus CF-96. The sequence continues at coordinate 40,491 of DATARS010000030.1, forward strand.
CTGGAACGGCGACCCCGACCCGCGGGCGGCACGGCGCAGCCTCGGCCTCGCCCTCGACAGCGCCGAGGAGGAGGCGTGCCTCACCGGCCGCCAGGCGGCCCACTTCTGGTGCCGCCGCTGGGTGCGCGACGGCGCCCGGGCGCGGCGGCTCGTCGACGCCGCGCTGGAGCGCTTCGGCCTCGGCGCCGTCGCCGCCGAGCCGGTCGGCGCCTACAGCTTCGGGATGCGCCGCCGGCTCGCGCTCGTGGAGGCGCTCGCCCACGAGCCCCGCCTCGCCTTCCTCGACGAGCCCACCGCCGGCCTCGACCCCGACGGGGTCCTCGCCCTCGGCGACGAGCTGCGCCGCCGCGACGCCGCCGGCGCGGCCACGGTGCTGGCGACCACCGACTGCGCCCTCGTCGAGGCGGCATGCGCCCGGGTCGCGCTGCTCGCCGGAGGGACGCTGGCGCGCTGCGCCGCCCCCGCCGCGCTGCTCGCGGACTCCGCCCGGGCGCCGCGGGTCGCAGAGCTGTCCCTGCGGGCTGCGGCGAGCCCCGCCGCCTTCGCGGTGCTGTCCGGGGTGCACGACGCGGTCGCCGTCGAGGGCGGGCTGAGGGTGCGCTTCGGCGACGGCGCCTCACTGGCGGCGATCGTGGCGCTGGCGGACACCCCGGAGGGGAACCTCGGAGTGCTGCGCCTGCGCCGCGCCGACCTCGGCGACTGCTTCACCGCGGTGACGGGGCGGGCGCTGGAGCAGCACACGTGAGGGCCGAGCGGCTGGGGAGCGTCGCCCATGGGGGCCGGCTCGCGCGGGTGCGCGCGCCGCGCCTCGCCCTGCGCGCCGTTCTCCCCGGGACGCCGTGGGGCCGCGAGTGGCTGGTCACTCTCTCCCATCCGCGCGCCCTGATCATGCGGGTGGCGGTGCCGCTCCTTCTCGCCGTGCCGCTCGTCGCCGGCGGCGCTCCGACGTTCTGGGCGGCGATGCTGCTCAGCGTCCTGGTGGCGATGGTCGGCGCGGTGGGCTCGGGGATCACCCTGGCCCGCGCCCGCGCCTCCGGCCATCTCGCCCGGCTCGCCATCACCCCGGGAGCCGCCTGGAGCACGGTCGGCGCCTGGGTGCTCGCCGCCGCCGCGGTCGACCTGATGCAGCTCACCCCTGCGCTCGGCGTCGCCGCGCTCGGCGGCGGCGGCGGATGGGCGGCCGCCGGCGCGCTGCTGCTCTGCGCCGCCGCCGCGCTGCTCGTCGCCAACGTCCTCGGCTGCGCCCTGGCGATGCTCGCCGGCGGCGCCGCCGAGGTGCTGCTCGACGTCTCGGTGGTGCTGGCCCCGCTGCTCTTCCTCGGCGGCCTCTTCACCGGGGTGCCGCGCACCGGATGGCGCTGGCCGGTGGCACGGATCGACCCGTTCAGCCACCTCCACTCCAGCCTGATCGGAGCGCTCGGCGGCAGCCGCACCTTCGGCGCCGCCGAGGACGCCGCCTGGGCGCTGCTCTGGGCGGCGCTGGCGCTCGCCGCCCTGGTGCCCCTGAGCGGGCAGCTCCTCCGGCGCCGGTGAGCGCGCGGGCGGTGCTGGGCGCCGCGGCGCTGCTGGCGGCGGCGGGGTGCGGTTCCGGCGGTGGGCCGACCCTGGCGGCGTCCGCGCTGGGGCTCCCCTCGACCGGCGCGGGGGAGAGGCAGCTGGCGAGCACCCACGTCGACACCAGCCCCGACGGCGGCATCTACGTGAACCGCGACGACCTCGACGTGGTGCTGCTCACCACCATCGACCCGGCGCCGATCGCCGCCCGCCTCGGCGACCGCGCCGCCGGCTGGCCGGCGCTGCGCGCGCTCGGCCGCTTCACCCTGCTCGGGCTGAGGCTGCGCAACCAGGGCAAGGCCGCCTCCGAGCCCGCGCTCAACGATCTCCAGGTGGCGAGCGACTTCGCCCCCGACGGCACGTCGACCGGCCCGCTCCGCCACCTCTACCACCCGACCTACCCGCTGGCCGCGCTCAGCGACCAGGGGATCGCCGGCAACTGCACCGTCCACCTCGACCCCGGGCAGACGGCGACGGTCCTGCTGGTCTACCCGCCGCTGCGCCCCGCCGCCACCTACCTCTGGGGCCGCTACCAGCGCTTCGCCCTCGACCTCCGCCCCGGCGGGGGCGCCGCGCTCGCCGGCGACCTCCACGCCGCCGCCTGCACCCCGCCGGAGCAGCCGGTGTGAGCACCACGCTGGCGCCGGCATGGGCGGTGCACCTCCCCACCGCCCTCGAGACCCGGGTGCGCTCCTGGACCGAGCACCACGCCCGCGACCCCTGGCCCTCGGCCCGCGCCCTCTCCGCGCTGGTCGCCGAGGGCGCCACCCGTGACGGCCCACCGCGCACCGCCGGCGCCGGCCGCGGCCTCCCCATCCTCTCCGCCCAGCGGCTGCGCTGGTGCGAGCTCGACCTGGAGATGGAGTTCCACGCCGGCCGCGACGCCCGCGTCGAGTGCAACCTCATCGCCCCCTCCTGGGACGAGCTCGCGGCCGCCCCCACGACCGAGGACGCCTGGTGGGAGCTGGTCGACGCCTTCTGCGCGGCGGTCGACGCCCGCCACGGCGCCGTCGTCGACGGCGAGGCCCTCGATCCCGACGAGCCGACCCCGGCAGGCCTCGCCGCCCGCCTGCGCCGCCACCTCGGCCTGCTCGTCCCCGAGCACCTCGCCGCGGCCGCGGGGTCTCGCGCCGACGCCTACCGCATCCTTCCGCGCTCCGGGCTCACCCTGCTGCTGCGCTGACTCCGCCGCGGGGCACGCCGCCTATCCGTAGAGGGCGTGGACCAGCAGGAGGAACACGATGATCCCGACCACCCAGCAGAGGCCGACCCCGGCGAGGTCGCGGCGGCGGGAGCGGCGGACGGCGACTGGGGCCTCACCGACGAGGGTGCCGCAGATCGGGCAGCGGTTGTCGGTGAGCTCGGGGACGTAGTCGACCTGGCAGTCGTGGCAGACGGTCGCCGGGGGCTGCCGGAGGTAGAGCAGGTTGAGCAGGCTGCGGTAGAGGCGCGAGTGGAGCGGCTCGGGCCGGCGCTGGCGACTGCCGATCACTCCCATCTCAGCCCCTCCTCGCCAGGGCCATCGCGGTGAGGTTGCAGAGCAGGATCACCTCGAGCAGTCCGAAGACGCTGAGCAGCAGCGGCCGGCGGTCCTTGACCCCGTCGAGGCTGGCGACGGCGCTGACGCTTCCGAGCGGGACGGGTGGGTGGGCGCCACCGGTGGTGGGGCCGAGCACCGGGGTGCCGCCGCCGAGGGTGGAGGAGCCGCCGGTGCCGGTCGAGCCGGTGGTGCCGGTCCCGGTGGCGGTGGTGCCCGCACCGGCGGTGCTGTTGTCATTGCTCGGGAAGGAGCCGCCGAAGGTCGGGAAGCTCCTGGTGGTGAGCTGCGCCTCGGAGCGGCCCAGCTTCAGGTAGAAGGACGTGCCCGCGAACTCCTCGTGCGGGGTCGCGATGCCGTTCTCGCAGGCGCTGTTGCCGAAGCTCTTGTAGTACTCGGGATCGGGCGCCTGGTTGCCCTTGCCGTCGTTCTTGACGTGCCACTCGAGGAGGAGGCCGGAGGCGTCGCCGACCACCGAGTTCCCCGCCCTGGCGGTCTGGGCGCTGAGCTTGCAGAGGTTGAAGCCCTGCTGGCGCAGCCCCATGTTGACCGGGTCGTTGCCGCAGTCGACGGCGCCGGTCTTGCAGATGCCGGCGGCGGTGATCGAGAAGTTGCAGTCGTTGTTGACGCAGACGCCCTGGATGGCGTTGGTCGCGGAGACCGTGCTGCCCTTCGCGGTGCCGTCCCCGGCGGCCCGCACCTCGGTGGCGATCGACGAGATGTAGATCAGCCCGTTGAAGAGCCGGGTCGCGGTGAGGTTGCTCAGAGTGTCGACGATGGTGCCGTTGTCGTCGGTGATCACCTGGCTGTGCGAGCTCGAGCCGCCGGTCTGCGCGACCACGCTCACCGCCGGCGGCGCCGCCGGGCAGACCTGCTTGTCGGGGGTCAGCGCCGACTGCGGCGCCTGCTGGCAGCCGGGCTTCTCACTGATCGGCTTCGGCGGCGGGGTCGAGCCCGGATGGTTGACCACGTTGGCATAGAAGCTCGACACCGCCTGGGTGTAGAGGCCGGTCAGCTGGTCGAGCGCGCCCACGGTCTGGACGCCGTTGCTCGCCTCGCCGAGGGCGGTGAGCTTCGTCGACTCGGCGTGCGCGTGGCCGGCGCCGAGGGTGATGCGGGTGCCGTTGATGTGCTGGTCGACGTTGCCGTCGGCGTCCTGGCTGAGCGGCGTCGAGCAGTTGGCGCAGAGCGCCTCGGCCTGGGTCGGATACGGGATCGCGATGTTGTTGAGGTTCGACGCCGCCTGGGCCACCGTCGGAGGCTCGAGGAAGGCGGCGTGCGCCTCGCTGAGCGGCTCGTTGTTGGAGGTGACCGAGGTCAGCGGGAAGGCGGTTTTGAAGAAGGGGGACGGGCTGATGACGCCGGTCTGGAAGGCGTCGGTGTCGACCACCGAGGAGCCGGCCGTCACCTGGTAGACGTCCGGCGCGACGGCGCTCGCCTGCTGGGTGCCGTGGACCCCGAAGGGCATCGAGAGCACCACGATCATGATGATCACGGCAGCGAAGATCAGCGCTCCCCGCGCGCTTCGTCGCATCACCAACCTCCTGACCCTGAACGCTGGGGCG
>DATARS010000031.1:0-17012 GCA_036269455.1 Candidatus Dormiibacterota bacterium
CGAGGGCCTGGCCGAGCGTGGCATCGACCACGCGATCTTCGGGATGTCCAACGTCCACCAGGAGGAGCCCTTCGAGGTGCTCGCCTCCGAGGTCATCCCCGCCGCGGAGCGGATGCGCGTCGCCGGTCGCTGAGGAGCAGCGGCTCAGCAGCAGCAGGGGCACGCGGCGCAGTCTGGCACGCAGGATCGGGGCAGGCCGGGCGTTCTACCCTAGGACCGGACTGGCGGCCCATCATCGGGACGAAGATGCACAGAGCGCGGACGTACGCCGTCGGGATCGTGCTGGCCTGCGTGCTGGGCGGCTGCGGCGGGGGTACTCAGACCCACGACGTCGTCGTCTACACGGCCGGCGCGAGGTCGATCACCGATCACCCCGGCGGGGTCGGGACCACCGTCGCGGGCATCAGCGTGCCCGTCAGCGTCGACTTCGGCGACCAGATCACCGAGGTCCTGGTGAAGCCGGGAGAGGTGGTCCACCGCGGGCAGCCGCTGATCTCCCTCGATCCCACCCCGTTCAAGGCGCAGGTGGCCTCGCTGCACACCAAGCAGCAGCTGATCCAGGGCGAGATCCAGAACACCCAGAACCGCATCGCCATCTCCCAGGCGAAGGGTGACAACTCGCAGATCACCGCGCTCACCGCCCAGATCGCGAGCTACCAGGGTCAGTACGTGATCCTCCAGCAGCAGATCGACATCGCCAACGGCCGCAACACCCAGCTGCTCGCCCCCATCGACGGGGCGATCGGCGAGGTCAAGGTCCAACCCAACACCGCCGCGGCGCCCGGTCAGATCCTGATGACGGTCGTCGACAACGCCCAGATCCAGGTCACCGCGAGCCTGCCGATCAGCGACCGCCCCTTCGTCGACGTCGGCTCGGCGGCGGACATCCACGTCACCCCCTCGCCGGGAAGCACGGCGTCGACCCCGGTGCTCACCGGAAAGGTGGCGGCGATCGCCCCCGGCGCCAGCGGCGCCGGCGCGTTCTTCACCGCGACCGTCGTCGCCGCCAACACCGCCGCGCACACCGTCCTCCCGGGCCTGCAGGCCTACGTCCGGGTCGGCCTGACCCGCACTGCACCGGTGGTGGTCCCCCAGCTCGCGGTGATGAACCTCGACAGCGATCCGATCGTGTACGTGGTCGACAGCGGCGGCATCGCCCACCCGCGCAGCGTCCAGACCGGCCTCTCCGACGGCAGCTACGTCGAGATCCTGAACGGCGTGAAGGCCGGTGAGCAGTGCGTGATCGTGGGCAGCCAGCTGCTCAGCGACGGCAGCAGGGTCCGGATCACCCGCACCCTGGGCGGATAGCCACCGGCGCGACCGCCGGCCGCAGCCGCGCTCCGCGGGCGTCGAGCCAGAGCAGCGCCGCGCCGAGCAGCAGGCAGGGCGGCACCACCAGCGCCGGGTCGATCAGGCGTCCGCTGGTCAGGCTCACCGCGACCGCTCCGTTGAGCAGCGCGAGCAGAGCGACGGAGCGCAGGCCCCACCGGCCCGGCCAGCCCTGGCCCTCGGCCGCATCCCGTCCCGCCAGGCGTGCGAGCGTCCAGGCGATGACCGGGCTGAGCAGCGCCATGTCGTGGGGGAGGATGTGGGGCGCGGCGAGCAGCGAGAGGAGCACGGCGCAGCCGAGCGCGGGTTCGAGCAGCCCGGGACGCCCACGCGTCCGCCGGCCCACCGCGAAGGCCACGGCGACGGCGAGGGCGGCGAGGCCGTAGCCGATCAGGCGCCCGGCGGTCCCCTGGCCGCCGATCTCGCCGCCCACGCCGACCAGGCCGACCAGGTCGGTCATCGGGCGGGCGGTGCTGGTCGCCTCCCAGGTGTTGGCGTGCAGCATCCCCAGCCACGCCCCGGGCCCGGCGACCAGGGTGCCGGCGACCACGGTGGCGGCGACGCCGGCGAGCCCGGCGAGGATCATCCGGCGGTCGCGCCAGGCGAGCAGCAGGGCGGCGAGACCCAGGCAGAGGTGGGGCTTGGTCAGCCCGGCGGCCAGCCCGAGGACGGCGGCGCCAGTCGCCATCCGGCCCCGCCGCCAGCACGCGTATGCGACGGCGAGACCGAGCGCGAGCATGCCGTCCCACTGGCCGAGGAGCAGGGCCTCCCCGGTCCCCAGTCCCGCCAGCGCCAGCCCGCCGCAGGCCACCCGCACCGCACCGGTGGTCGTCGCGGGCCAGGGGGCGGCGCGCACCACCAGGACGGTGGCGCCGATGAGCAGCAGGAGCTGGAGCAGGCCCCACACCCGGTAGGCGGTGGGGAGGTCGAGCAGCGTGAGCGGAGCCGCCACCGCCGCCGCGGCCGGCGGGCTCATGTACGGCAGGATGGTGAGCAGGTGGTCACCGGGGGTGAGCCGCTCGTAGACGGGCCTCTCGGCGGCGGTGTCGTAGATCGACGCGCCGTGGCCCTCGCGGAGCAGGGTGCCGGCGACGTAGGTGGGCACGAAGTCGCTGTGCCCGACCTCGAGCCGGTCGACCCGGAGCCAGACGCCGAGGTAGGCGATCATCGCGGCGAGCGACAGCGCGGCGGCGCCGAGCGCGATCGCGCGGACGGTGCGGCTCCTGGTCACCCGCCACAGTCTCGTCGGGCACGCTCGCGGCGGCGCGATGCGAACCGACTCGGAACCGGAGCGGCACAATCACCCCATGAGCCTGTCGAACCTCGAGACCGTCTTCGACCACCTCCACGACCGCGCCTCCGGGGACCTCGGCGCCGTCGCGGCGCAGCTCGACCCCGCGGTGGTCCACCAGGGCGTGGTGGCCGACATGGTGTGCAGCGGCCGGGACGCGGTGGTGGCGCGGATGCGCGCCGCCCAGGGCGGCGACCGCCTGAGCGGCGGCATCGACCGCATCGAGCTCGTCGACGCCGGCGACCGGGTGATCGTGGGGTTGCACGGCGACCGCTTCCGCCAGGTGCCATGGCTGACCGGCGGCCAGCTCTTCATCGTCTACACGTTGCGCGACGGCCAGATCGCCCGCATGGACGACCACCGCAGCCGGGCCGAGGCGTTCACGGCGGCGGGGATCGAGCCGGCCGACTGGGTCTGAGCGACGCGCGCGTGACGGCGCGCCCACATCCCGCCACGGTTCGGTGGGTTCGCAGGTCGCGGCCGGTCGCGGCCGCGATGATGTCGGGGTGCCAGGACCGGGACCGGGGTGACGATGCTGGGGGGAGGTCGCTTTCGCGCGACCGGTGACCGGCTCACCCTGGCGCTGCTCGCCGCCGGCGCGGCCGGGGGCTGGCTCGCCGCCACCCACGGCCTCGAGATGAGCGCGCGCGGGATCACCGAGATCGCCGACGCCGGCGTCATCGTGGTCTGCACCCGCCGCGCGGCCGTCGCCCGGCGGGAGGGAGGCTCACGCTTCTGGGGGCTCCTCACCATCGCCCTCGGCCTGCTCGCCGCCGGCTACTCCGCCACCGCGCTGTCGCGCTGGCTCCCCGCCGAGATCCTCGGCCCCGCCGGGGTCGCCGCCGTGCTCGGCGCCTATCCGTTCCTGCTGGCGGCGCTCTGCGTCCGCGCGGTTCACGAGGAGGGATTCGAGAGCGGGCTCGCGACCTTCTGCGACGTCGGCATGCTCGTGGTGGCGCTGCTCGCCGCCTGCCTCCCGGTGGTCATCGACTCGCTCGGCCGGCTCGGCACCGCCAACGCCGCGGCCAGCGGCCTGACCTGGGCGGGCAACGTCGGGCTCTTCGCCGGCGGGATATGGCTGCTCTACCGGCTGCCCGGGCACCGCCGCACCGGCGGCGTCGTGCTCATGGTGACCGCGCTCGGCCTCTTCAGCCTGGTCTCGCTCGTCGAGATCGTCAGCGAGGCCCGGGGCTGGTCGCTCACCTGGCAGGTGGGCGTCGGCTACGGGGTCTGCTACGCGTTCCTCGCCCGCGCCCCGCGGAGCGACGCCCGCCCCGGCCGCGCCACCGACGTCGCCCAGAGCACCACCTCGTGGCGGGCGGTGATGCCCTACGTCGCCCTCTGTCCGCTGATCGGCCTGTGGTGCCTGTCCGCCCTGGCCGGCGGCGAGGAGCGGGTGCTCTCCGGCGGGATCATCGTCGTCGCGATGCTGGCGCTGACCCGGCAGATCCTGCTGCTCCGCGAGCACCGCACCGTGCTCCGGGCCCAGCGCCTGCGGGTGCGCGAGCTCACCCTGATGCAGGAGGTCGCCCGCACCCTGGCGGCGACGCTCGACCTCGACGACGTCTTCAGCGAGGTGGTCCGGGCGACGTCGTCGATGCTCTCGCCTCCCGGGGAGGATCCGTGCATGGCGACGCTGCTGCGGCTCGAGGGCGACACCCTGGTGTCGGTCGCCCAGCACGACGACGAGGGCCGGGCGCACTTCGGCGGGTCGCGATACCGGCTCGACAGCCACCCCCATTTCGAGGAGCTGCTCACCACGGGTCGGGTCGCCTCCGGCGTGATGGAGCGCACCGACATGACCGCCGCGACCGCCGTCTCCGTGCAGCAGGCGGGTCTGCGGAGCTGGGCGGCGGCGCCGCTGCTGCTCGAGGGCGCGCGCTTCGGCGTGCTCACCGTGGCGGCGCGGCACCGCGGCGACTTCGAGGAGACCGAGCTGCAGCGGCTGAGCGGCATCGCCCATCTCGCCGAGATGGCCATCGCCAACGCGCTCAGCTACGCGCGCCAGCGCGACGCGGCCTCGACCGATCACCTCACCGGGCTGCGCAACCGGCGCTGCTTCGAGGACAGCCTGCGCGGCATGCCCAGGGGGGGCTTCGCGGTGCTGGCGATCGACGTCGACGGGCTCAAGGCGGTGAACGACGAGTACGGCCACGACGCCGGCGACGACCTGCTCCGCGCCATCGCCACCACCCTCGGCGGGCTGAGCCGTCCCGGCGACCTGCTCGCCCGGGTCGGAGGCGACGAGTTCGCCCTGCTCCTCCACGGTGTCGACGCGACCGAGGCCAAGGCGGTCGGCGAGCGCATGCAGCAGGCGATGTACGGCACCAGCGTCGGTCGCGGAGCGCCGCGCATCAGCGTCGGCTTCGCCGTCGGTGCGCCGGGCGACGACGGCCCCGCGCTGTGGCGCCGCGCCGACGAGGCCCTGTACCGCGCCAAGCGGGTGGGGCGCGACCGCGTCGAGGGCGCCGCCAAGGGCGACGACCGCGGGCCCGCCGCGTCGAGCCGGGCGTCCTGGGGAGAGCTGCTCAGCCGGGTGCTGACCCAGCAGTCGCTGTGGTCGGCGTACCAGCCGATCGTGCGCCTCGGCGACCGCCGGGTGGTCGGCCACGAGGCGCTGGCGCGGCTGCCCAAGGGGATGCTCGGCGACGACGTCGAGGAGCTCTTCGCCACCGCCAAGCGGCTGGGCAGGCTTCGCGACCTCGACTGGCTCGGCCGCCGCGCCGCGCTGGCCGGCGCCGGCGGGGTGCTCCTCGACGGGGCGGCGCTCTTCATCAACGTCAGCAGCGTCGCGTTGCTCGACCCCGTCCACGACGTCGACCAGATGCTGCTGCTCTGCCGCTGGTCGGGCCGCTCGCCCGAGGAGGTGGTCCTGGAGATCACCGAGCGCGAGACCATCTCCGAGGTCGGCCGCCTGCGCGGCGTCCTCGCCTCGTACCGCGAGCACGGCTTCCGCTTCGCCCTCGACGACGTCGGCGAGGGCCACTCCACCCTCGAGGTGCTCACCGCCGCGCGGCCGGAGTTCGTGAAGGTCGCGCGCTCGCTGGTGTCGGGTGCGGCCAGCGACGCCTCGCTCGCGGCCATCCGGGCGACCGTCGAGTTCGCCCGGGCCACCGACGCCGAGGTGATCGCCGAGGGCGTCGAGACCGAGGCGGAGGCGGCGCTGATGGAGCGTCTCGGCGTGGGTTGTGGCCAGGGCTGGCTCTACGGCCGCCCGGTGCCGGCGCCCCGCGAGCTGCGCCCCGCGGGCTGAGCGTCCGCGGGGCGCAGCTCCGTCAGGTCAGGGAGCGGGGACCGCCACCCGGTTCGCAGGCACGACCTGGGGCTGGTAGGCGAACACGTCGCGGCTCTCCGGGTCGACGAGGACCTTCAGCCAGTGGACGTCGTTGATGCCGTTCTCCTGATGGTCGCCGTAGGTCTCGATCCGGGTGAAGTTCTCGACCCGCCGGCCCTGGGCGTCGAGCAGCGGCTTGTCGATGCGGAAGTAGTGTGAATCGCCGTGCACGTAGGCCACCGGCCTCCGGAAGGAGACGGTCTGGGCGCGCACCTCGGTGAGGAGGTCGCGGAAGCCGTCGGGGTTGGCGTCGGTCTCGACCAGGGTGTTGGGGTTGCGCAGCGGTGCGCGGGTCGCGTCGCTGCCGTCGAAGCCGGGGTCGGCCTGGCTGATCAGCATCACCGCCATGGAGTGATGGGCCCTCGCCTCGGCGAAGGTCTGGTCGACCCAGGCGATGTCCGCGGTGTTGCGCGCCGCGTACTCCGCCGGATCCGGCGCGGTGTCGCAGAGGTTGTTGCACGAGCCCTGGATGTTGATGGTCGCGTAGGTCACCCCCTGCACCGTCCAGCGCCGGTTCTCGACGCACGCGGTGGGACCGGCGAACCCGAGGCAGGTCGGGGTCGACTGGACCTCCATGGTGAGCGGGTGCCTGCCCAGGGACCGGTTGCTGCTGAAGAAGACGTGGCGCTCGTGGTCGAGCCGCTCACGCGAGTTGAAGCCGCCGTTCGACGCACGATCGCAGTCGGTCCAGTCGTTGTCGCCGGTGGTGAACATCGCCGGCGCCTCGAGCGAGTTGAAGTATCCCAGCGCCTGGGTGTACAGGGCGTCGGCGCAGGTGGTCGGCGTGACCGAGCCCGGGGTGCCGTTGCCGGCCTTGAGATCGCCGTCGTGCACGGTGAATCTCAGCTCGACCCTGTTCATGTCCGCGATCAGGTGGGGCACGCCGGTCAGCGCCTGGGCGTCGCTGTACGGCAGATCGCCCCAGAGGCCGATGGCGTACTGGAACGAGCTGCCGTTGCTCACGCCGTCGCGGCTCATCGCCACGCTCACCGCCGGCGCGGCAGCGATGACCACCGCGGCCAGCGGCCAGAACAGTTGTCGCTTGATCACTGACGTGCACCTCACTTGGATGAACACACGTGTGCTGACCGACGGTTCAGAGCTGACATCGATACCACCCTTCGGGCATGCGCGGCACCTTCTGCGACGGCTCACGTCGAGACCATCCCCAGCCCTTAAGTCCCGGTTGATGGCGTGTGGGAGCCTCAGCCGAGCTGGCGGAGGTCCGCCTCGCGCAGGCGCCGTGCCATTCCGCGCAGCAGCTTCTCGGTGAGCGCCGGAACGTCGCGCACCATGGCGCGGAACACCCGTGCGCCGATCACCCCGACGGTCAACGTCGTCTCGGCGACGATGGTGGCGTTGCGCGGACCCGGGTCGAGCACGGCGAGCTCGCCGAACCACGCTCCCGTGCCGAGCCGGGACACGACGCGTCCGCGCCGCCGGACCGACGCCTCGCCGTCGAGGACGACGAAGAACGCGTCGCCGAGGGCTCCCTCCTCGGTCACCGCCGTCCCGGGGGCGACCTCGAGCACCTCGGTGTGCCGCGCGACGATGCCGAGGTCCCGCTTCGAGCAGGCCGAGAACAGCGGCACCTGCGCCAGGGAGTCGAGCAGCTCGTTGCGCCGGCTCACGACGCGGCGAAACCGATGCCGTTGGTCACGCGAGATACCAATCGCTCGTCTCACACATCGCCGAGTATCCTAGGTGGCGGCGCGACCGGACGTTCACCCCAGGCTCCGGCGCCAGGCGCGGAGGGAGGACGCGGGTGCGACGGCTGGGCGGGCTCGTGACCAGGCGACGCCGCCTGGTCCTCCTCGTCGCGCTGCTCTTCCTCCCGGTCGCCGGCCTGATCGGCGGCTCGGTCGAGCGCCACCTCTCCGCCGGCGGGTTCGACGACCCCGGCTCGGAGTCGAGCCGTGCCGCGCAGCAGCTGTTCGCCGACTTCCGCACCGGGGAGCCCAACCTCGTCCTGCTCGTGACCGTCCACTCCGGCACGGTCGACACCCCCGCGGCGGCGAGCGCCGGCGCGACGGTGACCCGCGAGCTCGCCGCGCGCCCCGGCGTCGCCAACGTCGTCTCCACCTGGAGCCCGGGCGCTCCCACGACCCTGCGCAGCAGGGACGGCACCCAGGGACTGGTGCTCGCCCGGCTCACCGGGAGCGAGGACGAGGTGCGCGGCGAGGTGGCCACCATCGCTCCGCTCTTCACCCGCTCCGGCCCGGTGGTCTCGGTCGGCGTGGCGGGCGAGGCGGAGGTGCTCCGCCAGATTCAGATCCGGGCCAAGCAGGACCTGGGGCGGGCGGAGGCGCTGAGCTTCCCGCTCACCCTCGCCGTGCTCGTCCTCGTCTTCGGCGGCGTGGTCGCGGCGGGGCTGCCCCTGGCGGTGGGAGTCCTGGCGGTGCTCGGGACCCTGCTGGTGCTGCAGGTGCTCGCGGCGATCACCCAGGTGTCGATCTTCGCGCTCAACCTCACCACGGCGATGGGCCTGGCCCTGGCGGTCGACTACAGCCTGTTCATCGTCTCCCGGTACCGCGAGGAGCTGGAGGCGGGCCGCGACCCCGACACCGCGGTGGTCCGCACCCTGGAGACCGCGGGGCGGACCGTGCTGTTCTCGGCGGTCACCGTCGCGGTCTCGCTCGCCGCGCTGCTGCTCTTCCCGATGTCCTTCCTGCGCTCCTTCGCGTACGCGGGAGTCGGAGTCGTCGCCCTCGCCGCGGTGGGTGCGGTGGTGGTGCTGCCCGCGCTCATCCGGGTGCTCGGTTCGCGGGTGGAGCCACGCGGGCGCCAGCGGGCCCGACCGGCGTCCGGACAGGGGTTCTGGTACCGGCGCGCGAAGGCGGTGATGCGCCGTCCGGTCCCGGTGATCGTCGTCGTCGTCGCGGTGCTGGTGAGCCTCGGCCTGCCCTTCGGACGGCTGCAGCTCGGCCTCTCCGACGCGCGCGTGCTCCCCGCCGGCACGCCGGTGCGTGACGTCGCCGACGCCGTGCGCACCGACTTCCCGAGCAGCGCGGCGAGCGCGGTGTCCGTGGTGGCGGCCGGCGGGGGCAGCGCCGCTGCGGTGGGCGGGTACGCGCTGGCGCTCTCACGGATCGCCGACGTCGCGCGCGTCGACGCGGTGACCGGCAGCTACGCCGTCGGCCGACAGGTGGCGCCGCCGTCACCCCCTTCGCGGCGATTCGCCGCCGGGAGCGCGACCCGGCTGGAGGTGACCCCGTCGGTGGACGCGCTCTCGCCCGCGGGCGAGCGGCTGGTCACCACGGTGCGCGCGACCCCCGCGCCCTTCGCGGTGCTCGTCGGCGGGCAGTCGGCGCGGCTCGTCGACACCAAGGCGGCCCTCTTCGACCATCTCCCCGCGGCACTCGGGCTGATCGCGGCCTCGACCTTCGTTCTGCTCTTCCTCATGGTGGGCAGCCTGCTGGTGCCGCTCAAGGCGCTGGTGCTCAACGTGCTGAGCCTGTCGGCGACCTTCGGCTCGCTGGTGTGGGTGTTCCAGGACGGCCACCTCTCCGGCCTGCTCGGGTTCACCCCCACGGGCACGATCAGCGTCGCCATCCCGATGCTGCTGTTCTGCGTCGCCTTCGGGCTGTCGATGGACTACGAGGTGTTCCTGCTCTCGCGGATCAAGGAGGAGTACGACCTTGGCGGCGACAACGAGGAGGCGGTCGCGGTCGGCCTCGAGCGGACCGGACGGATCGTCACCGCCGCCGCCCTCCTCCTCGCGCTCGTCTACATCGCCTTCGCCACGTCGGGGGTGACCATCGTCAAGGTGCTCGGACTGGGACTGGCGCTCGCGATCCTCGTCGACGCGTTCCTCATCCGCCTCACCCTGGTGCCGGCGTTCATGCGCCTCGCCGGCCGTGCCAACTGGTGGGCGCCGCGGTCGGTGCGGCGCCTGCACCTGCGTGTCGGCATCTGGGAGTCCGAGCCCCTGCCGGTGCTCGACCTGCCCGGGGTCCGCCGGACGCGCACACCGGCCGTTCATCCCGTCGGCGTGGCTCCGACCGAGCCCCCACCCGGAGGACACCCATGACCGTGGTGAGTGAGGACGTCCTGGCCATCCTGGCCGGGACCCCGCTGTTCGAGGGTGTCTCCCGCGAGGAGCTGGAGCAGGTCGCCACCCGCTTCCAGGAGCGGCGGTACGCCGAGGCGAGCGGCGTCGTCACCGAGGGGGCAGCCGGCGTCGAGTTCTTCGTCGTCCTCGACGGGACGGCGGACATCGAGGCGGGCGGCGCGACCGTCGGCAGCCTCGGACGAGGCGACTTCTTCGGCGAGGTCGCCGCCCTGGACCAGGGCCCGCGCACCGCCTCGGTCCGCGCCACCTCGGCGCTGCGCTGCCTGGCCCTTCCCAACGGTGCGCTGCCGGGCTTCCTCGTCGACCATCCCCGCGTCGCCGTGAACATGCTCTACGTCTCGGTGCGACGATTCCAGGTCGCCATGACCTCGGGACGGCGCACCGGCGGAGGTGCGGCGCAGTGACCGTGCTCCGCGACGACACCCTCGACCTGCTGCGCCTCTCGGTGCTCTTCCAGGGCTTCTCTGACGAGGAGCTCCTGGCGATGTGTGACGACATGTCCGAGGGCGTCTACCGCGCCGGCCATCGCATCCTGAAGCAGGGCACCGCCGGGATGGAGTTCTTCTACATCCTCGACGGCACCGCCGAGGTCGACGTGGACGGCGAGCTCGTCGCCACGCTGAAGGAGGGTGACTTCTTCGGCGAGGTGGCCGCACTCGCGCAGGGCGTGCACACCGCCTCCGTGCGCGCGACCGCCCCGCTGCGCTGCCTCTACCTGCCGAACGGCTCGCTGCAGCGGTTCCTGCTGGCGCATCCGCAGCTGGCGGTGACGCTGCTGCACCAGGTGGTGCGGCGATTCCGTTCGGTGGTCAGCTCGGCGCCGGTCGCCGCGGCGGACTGAGCGCCATGGCGGGATCGGAGAGCGTCGACGGCTACCTGGCCGCGCTTCCCGACCGGTTCCGGGTTGCGCTCGAGGACCTCCGCGGCACCATCCGGGCGGTGGTGCCGGATGCGACCGAGACGATCAGCTACCAGATACCGACGTTCCGGTACCGGGGCCGGGCGCTGGTCTCCTATGCGGCATTCAGGGAGCACTGCAGCCTCTTTCCGATGAGCATCGGCGTCATCGACGCGCACGGCGACGAGGTCGCCCCGTACCGGTCGGGGAGGGGCACGCTGCGGTTCACCCCGGACGCGCCCCTGCCGGCGGACCTGGTGCGGCGGATCGTCCTGGCGCGGATCGAGGAGAACGCGGCGAAGCAGCGCTAGGCGAGCGGCGTCCCGAAGCGTTCGGACGACGCGACCTCGGTATGCGGCCTGCGGTTCTTCCGGCCCATGCCCGGGCGAGGGTAGAGTCGGCGCTCACCATGCTCACCACCGCATACACGGAGCTGGTCGGCTGCCGGCTGCCGATCCAGCAGGCGCCGATGGGATCGGTCGTGACGCCGGAGCTCGTCGTCGCCGTGGCCGAGGCCGGCGGCGTCGGGAGTCTGACCGCGCACGGGATGTCCCCCGACGCGCTCGCCGCCCTCCTCGACCGGCTGACCGCCGCGACCCGCGGGGCGATCGCGGTGAACTTCATCACCGGGGATGTCGACCCCGCGGCGGTCGAGGTCGCCGCCCGCCGGGTGCGGATCGTCGACTTCTTCTGGCGCGATCCCGATCCGGTGGTCATCGAGGTGGCCCACTCCGCGGGCGCACTGGTGAGCTGGCAGGTGGGGTCGGTCGCCGAGGCGAGGGCGGCGGTCGACGCGGGCGCGGACATCGTCGCGGCGCAGGGCGCCGACGGCGGCGGCCACGTGCGCGGTCACAGCGCGATGCTCCCGCTCCTCGTCGCGGTGCTCGACGCCGTCGACGTCCCCGTGCTCGCCGCGGGAGGCATCGCCGATCCGCGAGGTCTCGCGGCGGTGCTCGCCGCCGGCGCTGCGGGGGCGCGCATCGGCACGCGATTCATCGCCACCGCGGAGTCCGGCGCCCACCCCGAGTACGTGGCGGCGCTCCTCGCCGCCGGGCCGGGCTCGACGGAGGTCACCGGCGCCTTCGCGAACTGCCCGCTCTGCGCGACCTCACCTCGGGCGCGGGTGCTGCGCTCGGCGATCGCGGCGGTGGACGGC
Source organism: Candidatus Dormiibacterota bacterium (assembly GCA_036269455.1). GTDB lineage: Bacteria > Chloroflexota > Dormibacteria > Aeolococcales > Aeolococcaceae > CF-96. The sequence continues at coordinate 12,081 of DATARS010000031.1, forward strand.
CTCGACGAGGACGTGGTGGGAACCATGGTGATGGGCGGCCGCGAGCAGCCGGTGCCGCGGCGTTTCGGCATGCCGCCGAGCCGCGCGGTCACAGGCCGCATCGACGCGATGCCGCTCTACGCCGGCGAGGGCGTGATGCTCGTCGAGTCCGTCGAGCCCGCGGGGGCGCTGGCGCGGCGGCTCGCCGAGGGCGCCGAGCGGCTGCTGCGCTCATCCGCGGCGGTCGCGACGGTGGCCGGCGGTCAGGCGTAGGTGCGGACGAGCTCCAGGACGGCCTGCGCGTCGGGACCCTCACCGCGCAGCGAGGTGGCCGCCGCGCCGGCGCGCTGCGCGGCCACCGCGCAGAGGTCGGTCGCCGGTCCGGTGATCGTGGTCGTCGCCGGTTCGTCGGGGACGAAGTCCCAGGCGTCGCCGCCCGGCGAGGTGAGCCGGAAGGCCACCGGCCCGGTGAGGGTGCGGCCGGCGCGCGCGAAGGCGTAGGGCAGCGTGCGCCAGGCGAGCCGGGCGATCTCCCGCAGGCTCTCGGTCGGCGGCAGCCTGACTCCGACGGCGTCGGCGATGTCGCCGCTGTGGATCCAGACCTCGGCCAGGCGGGTGGTCGCCATCGACCGCGCCGACAGCTCACCCGTGACCCACTGCACCCGGGTGGAGAGGTTCATGCCGTCCAGCAGCTCGACCAGCCGCGCCGCGCCGGACGTCCAGCGGTCCAGCAGCTCCGCGGGTGGCAGGCCCCGGCCGTTCGCGACCATCAGCGCGACGGAGGCGTCGACGGTCGCGGCGGGCCAGGCCCCGGCGGTGAGCCGCGCGACGACGCCGGCGAAACCGCTGCCGGTCGCGCTGGCGATCGCCATCTCGTGCGACTGGACCATGTGGAGCACCACGTCGGCGACGTCCCATCCGGGACAGCGCGGCGTCGGGGTGCTCCAGCCGGCGCCGTCGAGGCCGGCGAGGAGGGTGGTCAGCTCGTCCTGCTGCCCGGCGAGCGCCGCGACGACTCGGTCCATGGCACCGAGCTTAGCCGGAAGCCGTGATCCGACCGCCCAGTGGCGGGTCGAGCGTCTTCTCGAACCAGTGGTGGGCGTAGGGTTCGTCGTTGAAGGCGGCCACCTCCCGGTAGCCGGCGGCCCGGTACATGGCGATCGCCTCGGTGAGCGACCGGTTGGTGTCGAGGTGCAGGGTGCGGACGCCGTGCTGGTTCGCGTGCGCCTCCACCTCGGCGAGCAGGCGGCGTCCGAGGCCGAGACCGCGGACGGCGGCCGCCACCCACATCCGCTTCACCTCGGCGGGGTCGTCCCCGTGGAACTTCAGGGCGCAGCAGCCGACCGGGTCGGAATGGAGAGTGGCGACCAGGAGGAGGCCGGCCGGAGGGGTCATCTCGTCGTCGCGGGTGGGAAGGGTGTGGCCGGGATCGAAGCCGCCCTCGAACCGACGTCCGAGCTCGGCGAAGTACTCGCGCATGCAGTGGCGCGCGTGGTGGTGGCGGGGATCGAGGATGGCGATGTCGACCATCGACGCGGTCAGCAGGCGGTCGACCTCGGCCATTGCGGTCACCAGCCGTTCGCGCTGCCGGCCGTCGAGGGGGGTGAGGATCGAGGTGGCGAGCTCGTCGGAGCGCCGGTCGAGCTCGGCCCGCTCGGCGAGCCCGGCGGAGGTGAGCCTGGCCGTGCGAACCCGCCCGTCGGTGCCGTCGCCCTCGACGGTGGCGAGCCCGTCGGCCTCGAGCGCGCGGAGCAGCCGGCTGAGGTAGCCGGAGTCGAGGTCGAGCCGCGAGCGCAGCGACCGCACCTCTGCGCCGCCGGTCCCGATCTCCCAGAGCAGCCGCGCCTGCGCGAGGGGGCGGGAGCGGGAGAGGTACCCGTCCTCGAGGGCGCCGACCCTGTGGGTGACGGTCCGGTTGAATCGCCGCACCTGCTCGACCTGCTGCGTGTGCATCATCTGACTTTAGTCAGAGAATCAGCCGGAGGGCAAGCCGGGGCTGTGGCGACGGGGTGGCGCCCCACTCGAGGGCCTAGGTCGTGATCGATATCATAAAAACCTTCAGTATCGATATAATATGATCTCCTGCGGCGCACCGGACCGCGGATCACGGAGAGAGGGATGTGGAACTGCTGTTGATCATCGTCGTGCTGATCCTTCTGTTCGGCGGCGGCGGCTTCTACTGGCGCGGCCGGCGCTGAGGGTGGCGTGGCGGCGGGACGCGGTCCCGCCGCCCGCATGGCCGAGTGACGACCGAATCCCGCGTCGCAGCCGCCGCCGAGAGGGGCGAGACCCGAGCCCGCGAGGCCTCGGGCACGCCCTGGATGCATCTGCTGGCGCGAGCCGGACTCTGTGTTCGCGGGATGACCTACGTGCTCGTCGCCGTCCTGGCCATCCGGATCGCGCTCGGGCAGCGGGGGCGCTCCGCCGACCACAGGGGCGCGCTGCAGCAGGTCTCCGACCAGCCCTTCGGCCGGACCGGCCTCGTCGCCCTCGCCCTCGGCTTCGGCGGGTACGCGGCCTGGCGCCTGCTCACGGTGGCGACCGGCGAGCCGGGCACGCCAGAGCGGGACACCGGCCGACAGGGCGTGCAGCGGATCGCCGCGGCCGCGCAGGGCCTCGTGTACGCGGGACTCTGCGTCAGCACCGTCGGCGTGCTCGCCGGCTCGGGCCGAGGAGATGGGGCGGGGGAGAGACCGGCGGGTCTGACCGCGCGCCTGCTGGCGCTGACCGGCGGGCGTCCTCTGGTCCTGGCACTCGGCGCCGGTGTCGTCGCCGGCGGACTCGGACTGATGTGGTGGGCGATCCGCGAGGACTTCGAGAAACACCTGACGATGCACAGGATGAGCCGCGCGGTCCGGCGCGTCGTCATGCCTCTGGGCATGGCGGGCTATGTGTCGCGTGCGATCGTCGTGGTGTTCGTGGGTGCGTCCCTGGTCGATGCGGCCTCGGCCCAGGATCCCTCCCGGGCACGGGGGGTGGACGACATCCTGCGATCGGTGGCGGCGCATCCATTCGGCCGATATCCGTTGCTCGTCGCCGCCCTGGGTCTGCTCTCGTTCGGTCTGTACTCGTTCGTCGAAGCGCGCTACCGGCGGCTCACGGGCGACTGACGCGGGCGCTGGTCGAGCTCGGCAGCGGCGATGGGACCGTCATGTCAACGTCACCGCCTCGGCACTCACCGGACGTTTGTCGAGCGACCTCCACGCCGTACGTTCACGACGTTGAAGCAGGACTCCGCGGCGCGCTCGTTCAACCCGTCCCTCGAGGGGCTGCGTGGTCTTGCCGCAGTTCTCGTGGTGGTGAGCCACTGTCTCGGAGTGGAGGGATTCTCTCTCGGCGTCGATCTCTTCTTCGTGCTCTCCGGTTTCCTCATCACCCGGCTGATCATCGGCGAGTTCTCTCGCGAGGGCCGTCTGTCACTGGTCAGGTTCTACGTGAGGAGGGCGTTCCGGCTCTTCCCCGCCCTGTTCCTCTTCCTTGCCTGCGTGTTCGTCTGGGCTCACGCCTTCGTACCTCCGAGTGGCGTCACCACCATCGAGGGAACGGTTCTCAGCAGCCTGCTCTACGTCGAGAACTGGCACATCCTCTTCGCAGGCCCCACGACACCGGGGCTGCTCATCGACCCGGCGACCCATGCGTGGTCGCTGTCCATCGAGGAGCAGTTCTACCTCCTCTGGCCGGTCGTTCTGCTCGCCGCGTGGCGGTGGAAGGGACACCGCGGGGTTGTCGTGATCGCGGGCGTCGCGATGGCCATTGCCCTCTGTGAGTGGGTGGCAGTCGCCGTGGCCGGCACGACCAGCGGAAGGCTCTACTTCTCATCCGACCTGCGCGCGGCCCAGCTGCTCGCCGGCTGCTGCGTGGCCGTCGTGGCCCACGGCCGGTGGCTGCCCAGCCTCCCCCGAGGGATCACGGCGGGTGCCCTCGCAGCCATTCTCGCCATCGGCATCGAACCGTTGCAGCCGCTCTTGCAGATGGGTGCGACGACCCTGCTGGCGGCGCTCCTGGTGGCCGGTCTGGCTCAGGACGAGGTGGGGATTCTCTCCTCGACATGGGCGGTCTGGCTCGGCCGCCGCTCGTATGCCATCTACCTGTGGCACCCGCTCGTCCGAGCCATCCTCCACTACCAGGCGCACCTCGACGATGGGGGTCTCATGTTCATGGGCGTGCTCGCGATCACGTTCGTGATCTCCGACGTGACCTACCGGCTCCTCGAACGCCCGCTACGCGATGTCGGCCGGCGGATCACATCGACGGGGTCGGTGCGGGCGCGGAGGTCGGCTGCGGCTGCGTGACGCACTCCGGGAGACCGGAGCTGCTCCGCCAGGCTCAGGTGAGATCGGAGCACCTGCGGGCAATGGTGAATATTGACGTCGTCAAAACAGACATCATTGACAACTGTCACCATCGGACATAGGGTTCAACTGCTCACTGTCGGTTGTTCCGTGACGTTCACGGTCGGTTCCGAGCCGTAGCTCTCTGTAGGCGAGATCGTCGGCGAGACACATTCACGTACGGCGACGCAGACAGGGAAGCACTGATGTGCCAGGGAGGTTTCCACTGATGGGGTCCAGTCATCGCGTCCGCCGTGTGGCCGGGCTGTTCGTCGTCGCTCTCCTGATCAGCGGCGGCGTTGCCGCGGGCCTGGTCGGCATCGCCGCCAACGGCACCGCCACCGCGGCGACGGCCACCCACTCCGTACCGGCCAAGGTCGCAATCCCCGCACACGACGCGCCCGACGACCCGGCATTCGCCAATGGAGTGGACTCGACCGCCACCTTCAACAGGTTCTTCTATCACGTCCCGAACGGTGAGGAGCGCATCGTCTACTGCGACGCCACCTACCCCCACATCGTCATCGGTGTCGGTCTGGTCATCCCGACGCTCGCAGGCCATGAGGTTTCGAGCCATGCGGTCCACCACCCGGACGGATGGGCATTCGCCGCGAGATCGTCC
>DATARS010000032.1:0-50971 GCA_036269455.1 Candidatus Dormiibacterota bacterium
CCACCCCCACTGCGACGCCCACGCCGACCGCGACGCCCACGCCGGATCCGAGTCCGACCCCGAGTCCGAGTGCGAGTCCGACGCCCACCCCGACCCCCACGGCCACGCCGAGTCCGACCCCGACGGCCTCGCCGACGCCCACGCCCACGGCGACGACCACGACGACGACGAGCTCGACCACCTCGGGCGTCCTCGCCGAGTCGGCGTCGAACCCCACCGCCGCCACCCCGCCGCACACCGGCGCCGACCTTCCCCTGCTGCCCGCGGGCGCACTGCTCCTCGCGGGCACGCTGACCCTGCTCGGAGCCGGAATCCGCCGCCGCCGCAGCTGAGCCGTTCACGGCAACCCCGGCGCCCGCTCGTGGGGCGCCGGGGCCTGCGGCCCCCGGGCCCCGACGGCGGCCTGATCACCACACTCTGAGCGCCACCGTCACATCTCGCCCAGTGCCAGCGCCGCCTCGATGCGCGCGACCAGCTCGCGCGCCGACTCCGGGCTGAGCTCGACCGCGACGCGCGCCGCGGCTCCGGCGCTCTCGTCGATGAAGTCGATGTTCAGGGTGTGGTCGAGCGCGGTGTGGTACGGATGGTCGAGATAGACGGTCGCGTGGCTGAGCGAGAACCACCCCCGCGGGCCCTTGGCGCTCCCGGTGACCGCGGCCTTCTCGGTGATGTACGAGCACATCCGCTCAGCCCGCCAGGTGCCGGCCGTACCACTCGAGGATCCGCCGCCACCCGTCGACGGCCGCCTCGGGGCGGTAGCTGGGACGGTCGGTGGCGAAGAAGGCGTGGCCCGCACCCGGGTAGGTGTGGAACTCGTGGTCCTTCGCCAGGCGGGTGAGCTCCTCGTCGATCAGTGCCACCTCGGTGGGACTGGGGTTCCTGTCCTCCTCGCCGAAGAGGCCGAGCAGCGGGCAGCCCAGGTCCGGGGCGAGGGCGAGCACCGGGTCCATCTTCACCGGGAACTCCGGCGGGGGCGATGAGGCGACGAAGGCCCCGTAGCAGTCCACCGCGGCGTCGACGGGCAGCCGGCAGGCGGCGAGGAACGCCTGGCGTCCGCCCGAGCAGTAGCCGATGACGCCGACCCTCCCGTTGCTCGCGGGGAGCGAGCGCAGGAAGCGGATCGCGCCCAGGCAGTCGCCGAGGAAGCGTTCGTCGGGCACCCCGCCGCGTGCGCGCGCCGCCGCCGCGGCGTCGTCGGGGCCGACGTCCGGACCACCCTCGCGTTCGTGCAGGTTGGGACAGATCGCGAGATGCCCCTCCACCGCGAACCGCCGCGTGATCTCCTTGGTGGCCTCGTCCCAACCGGGCATGTGATGGATGACGACCACCCCCGGGTGGGGGCCTGGACCGAGCGGCCGGGCGAGATAGGCACGGATCTCGTCGCCGCCGTGCCCGGTGATCCGCAGCGTCTCCGCCATCATCATCGTCTGGTCCACGGGTCTCCTCCTGATCAGCGCGGATGCACGCCTCCGTCGATGAGCGTCACCCGTCCGGTCACCAGCGCCACGCGACCGCTCAGCACGTCCACGGCGGCATGGTGCCACGGGAGTACCCTTCCGGCCGTGGGCATCGACCGGGCCGCGGTGCTGCGCCGGGAGCGCGGCGCCGTCCTCGACCTCTGCCGGACGCTGACCGACGGCGAATGGGCGGCGGCGAGCGACTGCGCGGGCTGGTCGGTCAAGGACGTGATCGCCCACATGGGCGCCGCCTTCCACGGCTGCTTCACCCCCTGGCTGATTCGGGTGATGCGCACGCCGAACATCGAGCGCAGCAACGACGGCGACGTCGAGGGCCGCCGGGGCTGGGAGCCGGCACGAGTGCTCCGCGAGTACGAGAGGTGGGGCGGCTACCTGATGGGCGCGGTCCCGCTGATGCAGCGCCCGCCGCTCGCCGGCCTGCCGATCCCGCTGGGCGACATCGGCAGATACCCGGCCCGGCTGCTCGCGAGCGCCTTCGTCTTCGACCACCACGTGCACCTGCGCCACGACATCGCGACGCCGCTGGGACGCACCCTGCCGGCTCCGGACGCCGACCACATGGCCACGGTGGTCGAGTGGCTGATCGCCGGTCTGCCCCAGATGTGCCGCGGCGCGATGACCTGGGTCGACCGTCCGCTGACGCTGACCCTCGAGGGCGGCGGAGGCGGAGCGTGGACGATCGACAGGGGGACCGGCGGGCTGCTCCGGATCGATCCCGGCGTGCGTGGCAGCGCGACCGCGGGCATCACCGGGGCGGTCACCGACTTCCCGATCTGGGGCACGCGGCGGCGGCCGTGGCGGGACCACGGGCTGGTCCTCGACGGCGACCGCGAGCTCGCCACCCGATTTCTGGACAGCCTCAACCTGATCTAACGCGCGCCGAAGTCTCCGCCGGCGAGGTTCAGCAGCCACACCACCGCGACGGCGCCGGCGACGGCGACGAGCGCGGCGAGCTGGAGGGCGACGAGCACCCGCCAGGCGCGCCGCTGCCGCGCCGCGGCGTCGCCGGTCATCGGCGGCCCACCGGGTCGCTCGGCAGCTGGTGCCCGCTGATGATGGGGTTCTTGAAGTCGAGGTGCGGACCGACGAGGTTCTCCGGGCCTCCGTGGCCGACGACGAGGCCGTCGATCCACTTGATCAGGCTCTTGCCGAGCAGGCCGGGGACGATCAGCCGCGCCGGGTATCCGTGGTCGTCGTTGAGCCTCCGCCCGTCGATGTGGGTGCAGATCAGTGCGCCGCGGGCGAGCATGTGGCTGCTCGCGTGGTCCCAGAAGTAGCCGCTCGTCGACCGGACGAGCACGTGGCCGAAGCCCTCCTCGACCCGGGCCATGCGCAGCAGCGCCGCCACCGGAACGCCGCGCCAGGTGCGCACCGCGGTCCAGCCGTCGACGCAGTTGATCGCGTAGCGGTGCTCCTCCGCCGGCAGGGCGAGCAGCTGTGCCTCGGAGAGCTCGAGCGGCGCGCCGACCGCGCCGCTGATGCGCAGCCGCCAGGCGGCGACGTCGACCTGCTGACCGCCGCCCTCGTAGTTCATCACCGGGAAGTCGAAGGCGCCGGCCCCCGGCCGCAGCGGCTGGAGGAAGTTCCAGCTCGTCACCGGGAAGCCCGACGCGCCCACCCCGAGCACGGCTCCGACCGCGAGACCGCCGCCGAGGACGGCGCGGCGGGTCACCGCACCGCCGAGCGGCTCGTGCACCGAGACATCGGGGTCCGCGCCGGCGACGGTGATCGGCGTCCCGGCGAGGTCGGCCGCTGCGTGGCGGTGGGCCTCGCGGACGTGAACGGCGATGTGGGTGATCAGCGCCGCGGTGAAGACGAACGCCGAGACGTTGTGGATCGCCGTCCACGCGTAGCCGAACTGGTTCTGGAAGCTCCACATCTCGACGCCGCTGCCGAAGAGCGTCACGCTGCTGGCGATCAGGATCGGTGCGATCAGCCGCGGGACCGGACGCGGCGGTCCGGCGTCGTGATAGGCGCGGTTGCCGGTGTAGTACCGGCCGAACCGGTAGCCGGTGCTCAGCAGCTTCACCGCGATGAGCGGCATCAGCAGGAAGCCGACGAAGAAGTGGACCGGGCGGATCACGTCGTACGCCGGGCCGCCGAGCGCCGCGAGGTTGTACGAGAGCAGCGCGAAGCCCACCGCGCTGGCGATCTGGAGGATGAACAGCGCGAGGAGGAGGGTCGCGGTCAGCGAGGTGAGCCGGGTGTTGCCGGCGACGCCCACCGACGGCGCCGCGTCGTCGAGGTCAGCCTCCGGCGCGATGCCCTCCCGCCGGTCGTCCGTCACGCCTGGTGGCCCTCCCGATCCGGTGTCCCGTCGGGGGTACCGTGCCTGCGCCGGGTGACGGTGGCATGACGTCGAAGAGCTCGAGCTGCTGCGGCCACGCGCGGCGGAGCAGCTGCGCGCCCGCCATCGTCATCCCCGAGGCGATCACCGCAAGGTACCAGCCGGGACCGGGCGCGATGGTCGTCGGGCCCTCGGCGACGAGCGGGTTCGCCAGCCAGTAGAGGAAGCAGCCGAGGAGCTCGAGGCCGCCCAGCAGCGCGTAGAGGAGCGGATCGGGAACGGCGAGGCGCGGCTGCCGGACCCCCACCTCGCGAAGGAGTCGGCGCAGGGTCAGCAGGCCGACCACGCCGAGAAAGGCGAGGAAGGTGACCCACGCCGAGCCGTGGAAGGGGAAGCCGCCCGTGGTGACGACCTGGCAGACAGGGCTTCCGGTGCACGAGATCGTCGTCCAGTCGAGGAAGAGTGCCACCGCCATCACCACCGATGCGGCGGCGATCACCCGTTCGGCGCGGGTCCAGCCGGCGAGCAGCCGCCGGATGCCCTGACCGATGTCGGCCAGCTCCTCCACCCCGCCCTCTCGTCGTGCCATCGCCATCACCACGCATGAGCGCTGACAGTTCTTCTGTATATCTCACTATATCATCACGCTCGGTGGATGGAACGGGTGAGGGCTGGTCGGGAGCGGGCCGGCGGCGGTACCCTCGTGGGCCTGCACCGCGGTGAGGAGTGCGAAGGAGGAGCGGAGATGACCGTCGGCGGCACGGCGACCACACGGACCCCCCAGGAGATCTTCGGGCACCACGCGGAGGCCCTGATGGGGGGCGACATCGACGGGATCGTGGCCGACTACGCGGACGACGCCGTGTTCATCAGTCCGGCGGGCGTGCTCCGCGGCAAGCAGGGTGTCCGCCAGGCGTTCACCCTGCTGCTCGAGGACCTGCCCCAGGGGACGTGGGACGTGCCGACCGCGATCTTCGAGGGCGACGCTCTCTTCATCACCTGGACCTGCAGGACCACGAACCACCAGGTCGATGACGGCGTGGACACCTTCCTCTTCCGCGACGGGATGATCCGCCTGCAGACGGTGCGCTACACGCGGACCCCCCGCTAGAGGGGCGCAGGGGGAGGTCAGAACGCAGGCACGACCTCCGCCGCCAGGCGCTCCATCTGCTCGTCGTCGTCGGCGAGCGTGGTGAACAGGACGAGCTCCGCGCCCGCGTCGACGACCTCGCGCACCCCGGCCACGCAGACGTCGGGCGGACCGTACACGGCCACCGCCTCGAGGTTGGTCAGCCCGAAGTCCGCGTAGACGCGCTCGAGCCCCTCCACAATGCGCCGGCGCGCACGCTCGGCGTCGTCGTCGACGTGGATGTAGACGCGCTTGGCGATGCGGAAGCTCGACGGGTCCCGCCCCGACTCGGCGAGGGCCTCGCGGACGATCCCCATCTGCTCGGCGAACCGGGCGGTGGTCGTCGAGCCGGCACCGAAGAAGCCGTCGCCGTGATGGACGGCGCGGCGCAGCGCCGTGGGGTGGTTGGCGCCGAACCAGATCGGTGGGTGCGGCTTCTGGAACGGCTTCGGCTCCATCGCCGCGCCCTCCAGCTGCCAGAAGCGGCCATCGAAGGTGACCCGCGGCTCGGTCCAGAGCGCCCTCATCAGCCGCAGCTCCTCGTTGAACCGGGCGACGAAGGATCCGGGGTCGACCCCGAAGGCGGAGAACATCCTCCCCCGCCCCCCGGTGCCGACGCCGACCTCGAGGCGGCCGCGGCTCAGCTGGTCGAGGCTGCTCAGGCTCTTGGCGAGGTGGACGGGATTGTGCAGCGGCAGGACGAAGACCACGCAGCCGATGCGGATGCGCTCGGTGCAGGCGGCGGCACACGTCATCGCCTCGATCGGCCCGATGGTCGGCATCGCGCCGAGCACCTGCTCCTGGGTCCAGGCGCTGTCGTAGCCCAGTGCCTCCGCACGCATCATGTGGGTGCGGAACGCCGCCGGGTCGAAGGTGCCGTCATCGAAGAACTGCGGGATCGAGATGCCGAATCTCATGTCTCGACCGTACCACGGGGCCCCCGTCGGGCCAGCCGCCGCGCCGCGCGCGCGAGCTCGCCCACGACCTCGCGCCAGAAGCGGTCCGCCGCGTAGAAGAGGCCGAGCAGGCTGGCGACCACGATCGCCAGGTCGACGCTCCAGCGCCCCTGCTGCGCCCAGTACACGTCCTTGAGGTTGAGCCAGAGGGCGAACTCGTCGATGACCAGCGCGGCGCCGATCCCGAAGGCGGCGGCGAGCCAGGGATGCCAGCGGTCGTCCTCGATCATCACCCCGGCGAAGCCGACGATGAGCAGGATGAAGATGCCCCAGACGAAGTGATGGATGTGGAGACCGGAGCCGGTCTCGACGTTGTGGAGCGGGAGGAACCCGTAGCGGATCCCGTAGGTGATGAAGCGCAGGATCAGGAAGGTGACCACGAAGAAGAGCCAGGCGTTCAGCGCGCTGCGGCGGCGCACGTCGATGTGGCGCCGGTAGGCGCCGGCGATGCCGGTGCGCAGGCCGCCGGAGGGGGGCGGCGGGTCGGCGGCGGGCATACTTTCGACCGTACAGCGTGGATCCACCCATCCGCGCTCCCCGCCGGCGCGCACCCGGAGGCTCACACCCGATGGTCATCGGCCTGCTCGTGGGACTTGGCATCGCCGTGCTGCTCTTCGCGCTGACCGGCGGGCATGTCCTCTTCCTTCCGCTCTTCTTCGTCCTGCCGCTCGGGGGGTTCCTCGCCGGCCGGCGGCGGGACTGAGCCGCCGGCAGTCCGGCGGGCGACTGTGGTCCCATTCGGCCATGTCCACCCTCGACGAGATCACCCAGGGCGCGATGCGGCGGTGGCTCGACGGGCCGGCGGCGGTCGAGATCGCCAGCGTCACCCAGTTCGACGTCCCCGGCGCCCAGGTCGCCAGCCGCATCCGCGGGCTCGACGCCGCGATCCGCGAGACCCTCGAGCTGGTCAGCCGGGGCATGAGCTTCCTCAGCGAGGGCGAGCAGCACGACGGGACCAACCGGCGGCTGCGCATCCGCCTGCTCAACGGCGACGAGGAGCAGCGGCGCTGTGACCTGGTCACCGCCGGTCCCCGCCAGTCGGTCTACTCCCGCGACGGCCGCCGCTTCGGCCGGCTGCGCTCGCCCGCCTCGCCGGTCGAGACCGAGCTGGCCATCCGCCCGCTGCTCGAACGCGACCTGGGGGACGCCTGGACGGAGACGCCCGAGGGAGCCTGGTGGGCGACCCTCGACGCGGACGACATCGCCGCCGTGATCGACCTCGAGCGCATCCTCGGGACCCGCGGCCGGGCGGTGCCCAGCGGCTTTGTCGAGGCACGCTGTGGAGAGGACGAGGCCGCGCTGCTCCTCGAGGTCCTGTTCGGCGCCGACGCCCGGGTGATCCAGGCGGCGGTCGAGGAGGCCGGGGGAACCGCGGACGAGGAGACCGGCGGCGGGGTGAGCAACGTGACCCGCACCCACCTGCGCCTGGAGCGCCGCGACGTTGCCGCGATCCCCCTGCCGGAGCTCAGCCCGGCGATCCCGGACGCCGGGACGCTGCGCCAGATCTTCTCCCTCCCCGAGGCGAACCGCCCCGGGGCGCGGCGGCGGCGCTGAACCCGGCGGCCTGAGCTCGGACGGGGGGGCTTTGCCGCCCCCGGATCACCCCGTTTGGCGGGATCGGTCCTGCAACGACTCGGATGAAGCCGGTCGGGCGAGGCTCGGTTGTGTCACCGTCAAGAGGTGCACAAGCGAGGTGAGGTCGGCAGGATGGAATTCAAGCTCAAGCTCGTCAAGGTCGGCAGTGACACTCGCTGGGGGGTGCACGACGGCCGAAAGGTCGCCAGCAAGCTCTTCGAGACCTACCAGCAGGCCGCAGCCGAGCGCCAGCGCATGGAGGTGCGCGAGGCCGCCTCGGCGGGCGAGAAGGCCAAGTAGCCGCAGGTCGCGGGCAGCCTGCGCCGCCCGCGACCCGGCGGCCGCCTGAACCTATTGGGCGGTGCGCACCTTGCCGGCGCGCGGGCCCTTCGGGCTCGCCTCAACCTCGAAGGTGACGGCGTCGCCGCCACTCAGCCGGTCGAAGTCGACCGAGCTGTCGAGGCCGCTGCGATGGAAGAAGTACTCCTGACCATCGTCAGCGGCGATGAAGCCGAACCCGCGGTCGTACGCGACCTTCTTGATCGTCCCGTTGGACATCTCTCTGTCTCCTACCTTCCCGAAGCAGTCTGTGCGACGCGGTCCGTTCGAGAAGGCGAGGACGACCACGAGCGAGTGCCGACCCGAGGGGGCCGTGAGGGCAGTATACCCATCCTGACCAGGCTCACTCAGCCCGGGCACCGGCCGAACGCCGCCGGCGGAGCGGACGAGCGACTCGCTGCAGATGCCGGTAGGTCTCGACGTAGGCCGTCACCACCCCGGTCTCGTGATACGCAACGCCGCGTTCACGGCAGAACTGCCGCACGATCGGCGCCGCCTCGCGCAGCCTCATCCGCGGCATCGCCGGGAAGAGATGATGCTCGATCTGGCAGCTGAGCGATCCGAAGAGGAGATCGCTGATGCGACCGGCACGGATGTTGCGTGCGGTGAGAACCTGACGCCGGAAGAAGTCCATCTGTTCGTCGGGTTGCAGCGCGGCCATTCCGGTGTGATTGGGCAGGAACGCACCGCCGAGGTACACGCCGAGCAGCAGCTGATGGGCGAGCGCGAAGAGCAGCCCCCTCCCCGCACCGAGGAGGAGGATCAGCCCGCCGAGATACACGACATTGTGGGCGACGAGGAGCGCGGCCTCCACCCGCGCGTTGCGCAGTGAGCGGTGGAAGAGGAAACGCACGCTGTAGGCGTGGATCTGCAGGATCCCGAGCGAGAGCAGCGGCCAGATCGCGCGCTCCTGACGGCGCATGACGAAGCGTGCGACGCCGCGGACCCCCGTGGTCTGCTCCGCGGTCACCGCGATCACCCCGCCCTCGATGTCGGGATCGACGCCGAGACGGTTGGGCTGCGCGTGATGGATGTTGTGCTTGTCGGCCCACCAACCCCGGCTGCCGCCGAGGCAGAAGTTGAAGAGAAACAGGCTGAGCGCATAGTTCCTGCGGGAGCTGTCGAGAACCTGGTTGTGGCAGGCGTCGTGCGCGAGGAAGCCGAGCTGTCCGGAGAGCAGTGCCGCCGGCGCCGCCCAGATCAACGCCCACCAGCTGTCGCGGGTGAGGACGATCGCGGTCACCAGCGCGGAGAGGACGACGCCGACCCCGAGCGCATGACCCAGATAGCGACTCGCGTGGCGCTCGAGCAGACCCCTGCTGGCGACGAGTCTCTTGAGCTGCGCGTAGTCGTCGGCCACCCTGCGCGTCGCTGGCGCGGGCGGACTCGGCGAGACCGGACGCGCAGACGCCGACATGACCACGGCCGCCCTCCTGGCATCACGACTCTCTCGGGGGCGACCGGCGACGCCGGGGGGCCGCGAGCTCAGAGAGCCGGGGCGGGCAGCCCACGCCGCCACAGCATACCCTGTGCGGGGCAGCCGTGCCGCCACATTGTGAGCCGTCAGTCCTCGAGCGGAGTGCCGTTGGCGATCAGCGACACCTCGATGTTTCCGCGAGTCGCATTGGAGTACGGACAGACTCTATGTGCGCCACGGACTAAATCCGCGGCGGTGTTAGGCGAGCTGATCCCGGGCAGCGTGACGTCCAGGGTGACACCCAGACGGTAGCCGCCGTCACCGGTCGGCATCAGCATGACGGTGGACTCGACCGCCACCGCGCCGGTGTCCTGCTTCGCCCGCCGGGCGACCGCCGCCAGCGCGCTCTCGAAGCAGGCGGCATAGCCGACGGCGAACAGCTGCTCCGGGTTGGTCCCGCCGCCGTTGCCCCCGAGCTCGGTGGGCAGGCGGAGGTCGACGTCGAGGGCGCCGTCGGACGTCCGCCCGTGCCCCTCGTCCCTCCCTCCGGTGACATGGGCCTGGGCGGTGTAGAGAACCTTGCTCATATCCGTGATTCTGGACGCTCGGCTCGGGCTCGCGTGACGACGGGCGGCCAATGCTGTCGACGCAGGTGGTTTGACTGGCATTTCCAGTCATGCTATGGTCGCCGGATGACGACGACGCTGCACGTCCCCGATCCGGCGTGGGAGGCGAGGCTGGCGCGGTGCCCCCTCGCGGGAACTGCGCTCTTCGGGTCGCGGACGATCGCGGAGCTGCTCGGACTGCTCACCCTCCATCCCGGTCGCCGGTTCGGCGCCCGCGACGCGGTGTTCCAGCTCGGGACCAACCTCGAGAGCACCCAGCGGGCGTTCGAACGCCTCTGCCAGGCGGGCCTGGTCTCAGAGGTGAGAAGCGGACGGCGCCGGGACTTCGTGATGCCGCACTGCACGGGGACGATGGCGCTTCGGCAGCTGGCGCTCGAGACGGTGACCGTCGCACCGCGCCTGCGCTGGGCCGCGGAGGAACTTGGTGGCGGTGCGGTGGTGGCGGCGTTCATTCACGGCTCCGTTGCGGCCGGGACCGAGACCGACACCAGCGACGTCGACGTCATCGTTGCGGGCGAGGCGACGATCTCCGACCTGGCACCGTACGTCGCAGATCTCGAGCACCTGATGGGACGACCTGTGAATCCGCTCTGCTTCGTGCCCTCCGCCTACGCCGCCGGCGCCCGCGCGCCGGACGGTTTCCTGCGGCGGGTGGTCGACCGGCCGCGTCTGCTCGTGGGCATGGGCGACGATTGGCTCATCACGGCGGAGAGGAGTGCCCATCGAGCCGCGTGAGAAGGCTCGCCGCGCCCTGGCGAATGCGGTCAGGACCGGACGGATCTCCCTGGTGTCCCAGGTGCCCGGGACGACGGAGATCCTGGAACGGCTCTCGCTCGCCGAGCGGCACCTCGCCGAGGCGATGCATCTGGCCGCACAGGGGCACCCCATCCTCGCCAGTCCATACGACCGCGCCTACGACGCGTGCGTCGTCGCCGCGACGGCCATGGTGAACGCGTGTGGCTTCGCAGCACGCGGCGATGCCGGGCACGAGCGCGCCCTGCTCGGGGCACAGCTTCTCCTCCGTGAGCTCGGCCATCCCACCGAGTCCCGGCTCCTCGACGAGCTGAAGAGCCGGGTGCGACCCGTCCGTCACGCCTCGGTCTACAGCGCACTCGACGCCGTCACCCCGGCGGGCCTGCGACGGCTCCTCGACCTCGCCACGGTCCTCGTCCCCCTCCTCGCGTCCGAGGCTGCGGACCTCATCGGCATCGAGGACCGGGAGCCGACGGACTGGACGAGCCTCTTTGCGACCCCCGATTAGATCCCGAGGCGCTGCGGCCCCGAGCGTCTAGAACATCGGCTCGAGCTGCTCGGTCCTCGCCAGCGCATCCTCGAGCGACCAGCTGGCGTGGATGCGCGTGGTGTTCCATTGGATCAGGCCGCTCTTCACGACGAAGTCTCGGACCGCCTCGATGTCGTCGGATTCGACGACGGCGACCATCAGGTGGTCGGGACCGAGGACGTTCCAGGTGACGACGGTGACGCCGAGACTCTGGGCGAGCTCGGGCATGCGCTGGGCTCCGTCCCGCATCGCCTCGCGGATGCGGCGGTTGGACATCGGGCAGAGCTCGGGCGAGTGCTCGATCATCAGCACGAACTGCATGGTCAGCGCGCGACCTCCAGGTGTTCGAGAGCGGAGCCGAGGGCGACGAGCACCGCGTCCTGTCCGGGCGCGGCGACGAGCTGGAGGCCGACCGGCAGCCCCGGCCCGGCGAGCCGGCAGGGCATCGACACCGCCGGGAAGCCGGTGAAGCTCCAGATGATCGCGTTGCGCGACAGCAGGACCAGGAACCGGGCGAAGTCGTCGCGACGTGGCGCCACCACCAGCGCGGTGGGCATCGCCAGGGCGTGGACGCCGTCGAAGACGGGGAGCAGCCGCTGCACCAGGTCGGCGCGCACCCGCTGGGCGTCGAGGTAGTCGACGGCGCGGATGTCCTCCGCCTCGCGGAGCTGGTCGCGCACCTCCTCCCAGTAGAGGGAGCGGTCCGCTGCGAGGCTGCGGTGGAAGGTCGCCGCCTCGCAGCGGCTGACCACCAGCCCGGCGGCGTTGGCGTCCGCGAGATCCTCGGCGGCGGGCAGCGGGGTGTCGATCAGCACACAGCCGAGGTTCGCGAGGCGCCGGAGCTCGTCGCGCACCGCCGCGTCGACCGCCGGCTCGGCGCCGGCGAACGCCGCCGCCGGGACGCCGACGCGCAGCCCGGCCACCGCCGCGCCGGCGTACCCGGAGAGGTGCGAGCCCTCGCCGATCAGCGCGTCGAGGAGCAGCGCGGCGTCGCCGACGGTGGCGGCGATCGGTCCGACGTGGTCCATCGTCCAGGAGAGGGGGACGACTCCCGCGGTGGGGACGGCGCCGTGGGTGGGCTTGAACCCGACGACGCCGGAGAGCGCGGCGGGGACGCGCAGCGAGGCGCGGGTGTCGGTGCCGAGCGAGCCGAGGCCGATGCCGGTGGCGACCGCCACCGCCGAGCCGCCGCTCGAGCCACCGGGGATGCGCGAGGGGTCGACGGGGTTGCGCGACTGCGGGCTGGTGACGCCCATGGCGAACTCGTGGGTGGACGCCTTGCCGAGGATCACGGCGCCGGCCCGCCGGAGCCGCGCCACCGCGCCCGCGTCAGCGGCGGCGACCCGGCAGTAGGCGAGCGACCCCGCGCGGGTGGGCATCCCGGCCACGTCGACGACGTCCTTCACGGTGACGGGGATGCCGTGGAGCGGTCCCCGGCACCGCCCCGCGGAGAGCTCGGCGTCGAGAGCGACCGCCTGCTCGCGGGCGGAGGCGGCGGTCACCTCGACCATCGCCCCGAGCCGTGCGTCGTGCGCCTCGCAGGCGGCGAGCGACCGCTCCACCAGCTCGCCACAGGTGAGCAGGCCGGCGGCGAGCTCGCCGGCGGCGGCGGCGATCGGTCCCTCGGGGCCGCCCATGTCCTCCGCCGGGGCCACCGGGAGCGCGGCGGCCGCCCCGCCGGTGGCGACCCGGAACTCGATCGCGGGACGCCGCGCCGGGTCGCCGGGCCGGTGCCGGCCCAGGACCTCCAGGCTGTCGCGAAAGGCGGTCTGCGCGATGCTCCCGACCGGCCTCACCCGGCCGCGAGCGCCCGCAGCAGCGCCTCCGAGCTCGACACCGCACCGAAGACGCCACCCTGCATCTTCACCATCTCCAGCGCGGCGAGGTGGTTGCGGTGGTCGGTCGCGCCGGTGCAGTCCTCGAGGATCAGGCACTCGAAGCCGCGATCGTTCGCCTCGCGCATGGTGGTGTGGACGCAGACGTCGGTGGTGATGCCGGTGAGCACGATGTTGCGGATGCCGCGGGTGCGGAGCACGAGGTCGAGCGAGGTCGCGTAGAAGGCGCCCTTGCCGGGCTTGTCGATGATCACCTCGCCGTCGATCGGAGCCACCTCGGGGACGATCTCCCAGCCCGGCTCGCCGGCGACGAGGATGCGCCCGCACGGGCCCTCGTCGCCGATTCCCGCGCCGATGCGGCGCGAGCGCCAGAGCTTGTTCGGCGGGCAGTCGGAGAGGTCGGGGCGGTGACCCTCGCGGGTGTGGATGACCGTGAATCCCTCGGCGCGCGCCGCGGCGAGCACGCGCGCGGTCGGCGCCAGTCCCACCCGGGTGAGCTCGAGGTCGTAGCCCATGGTGTCGACGTACCCGCCCGGCCCGCAGAAATCGAACTGCCAGTCGATGCACACCAGCGCGGTGTTCGAGGGCTCGAAGGCGCCGTCGTAGGGCCAGGGGTACGGCTCGGCGTCGACGGTGGCGTACCTGGCCTGGGTCACGGCCCGCATTCTGCGCTCACGGGGCGGCCTCCTCGAGCGAGTCCTCCGGGATCCCCACCCGCTGGATCCAGCGGACGGCGAGCGCCACCCGGCCGCGCAGGGCGACCCGCGGCTGCTCGTCGACGGCCGGGAAGGCGTCGACGGCGAGCCCGACGAGCTCGACATCGTTGGAGTCGGTCGTATCCACCGCGCGCAGAGGCACCTGCAGATAGGCGAACCCGAGGCAGACGAGCCCGGTGAGCGCGTAGCCGAGCGCGATCGACGGCGATTCGAAGAGCCCGACCTGGCCGCCGTGGATCAGCCCGATGAGCGACAGTCCGGCGCCGACGAAGCAGTAGATCGCGGCCAGCTGGAACTTCCGGTCGATGAGCAGCACCGCGACCGCGCCGAGCACGATGCCGGCGAGGACCGCCCCCTCACCGAGGGAGACCAGCCCCGCGTTGATGATGCCGGCGTTGGCCAGGGCCGCCTCGCCCACCTTGTCGGGAGTGGTGCCCGCGGCGGCGAGGGCTCCGGACACCAGCCCCGCTCCCCAGGCGGCGACGTTGGGGATCATCGCCAGGACCACCCCGGCCGCATGCGCCCGGGGCACGGCACGGAACGCCTGCGCGCCGATGACCAGGCCGATGTAGAGGAGCACCGGGACGATCGCCGGAGTCGGCAGCAGCGCCGCGAGCAGGGGGAAGAGCCCGAACGCGCACAGCAGGAACACCAGGATGCCGGTGGCCAGCGAGTAGCCGACGCGCCCACCCGCGGCCTTCCAGCCGGGCTGGCCGATGTACACGGCCGGCGGGAAGGGACAGCCGAGGCACGACCCCACCACGGCGCCGGTCCCGTCCGCGAGCAGCACGCTGCGCAGGTTGTAGCTGTCGCCGGCGGCCGCGGCGCTCTCGACGTTGCTCATCGCCTCGGTGAAGTTGTAGATGCCGAGCGGGATGGCCGTGGCGAGCAGCGGCGAGATGCCCTGCAGCCCGTGGAACAGCCGCGAGGGATCGAAGGAGGGGATGGCGACTGCGATCTGGCGCACCGAGTCGCCGACGGCGGGGATCGACATGTAGCCGCCGATCCACGCGATCGCCGACCCGAGCAGCAGCGCGGCGAGTCCAACCGGGAAATTGCGCGGCAGCCGAACCCCGGAGAGGAACCCGATCATGATCACCGCGAACGTCGGCAGCGCGATCCAGAGCGCCGTCCACATCTGCGCGGCGGGGCGCATGGAGATGAACGAGATGGAGATGCCGGCGAGCGTCCCGAGCAGCGCGGCGCGGGGGGTGAAGCGCCGCACCGTGGGCCCGACGAAGGCGCCGAGCAGGATGATGACGCCGATGATGAATGCCCAGGCGATGCCCTCCTGCCAGGCGATCAGCGGGTCGTGGGTGCGCAGGAACGCGGGCAGCATGACCACGAAGGTGACGATGAACATGTGGGGAACGCTGGGCCCGTACGGCATCGCGGTCACGTCGGTGCGTCCCTCGCGACGGGCGAGCCGTCGCGCCAGCGTGAAGTAGAAGATGTTGCCCACCAGCAGCTGGATCCCCAGCGCGGGGAGGATGACGCCGTAGACGTCGTGATGGCTCAGGTGGACGACGCCGATCGCCAGCCCGCTGAGCACGAGCACGTTGACGAGGAGGTTGATCCCCAGGCCGAAGAAGGCGTTGAGGTCTCCCGGTGTCCAGACCGGAACCTGGGTGGGTGCAGGGGGTGCCGCGGCGGTGGTCATGACTCTCCTCGGGCGATGCTGTCGGTGCCGGTCTCGGTCAGCGCCTCGACCACCCGCGGCGAGGAGGTCACCCAGCCGAAGATCCCTCCCTGCGCCGCCACCATGCGCAGGGCCGTCTCGTGGAAATCGGGGAAGTACGAGCCCACGCAGTCCTCGAGCACCAGGCACTCGAAGCCGCGGTCGTTCGCCTCGCGCACCGTGGTGTGCACGCAGACCTCGGTGGTGACCCCGGTCACCAGCAGGCTGGTGATGCCGCGGTTGCGGAGCATGAGCTCGAGGTCGGTGGCACAGAAGGCGCCCTTGCCGGGCTTGTCGAGCACCACCTCGCCATCGATCGGCGCCAGCTCGTCGATGATCCCGTGGCCGTGCTCGCCGCGCACCAGGATGCGCCCCTTCGGCCCGAGGTCGCCGATCCCGACGTCGAGGTGCCCGCGCGCGAGCTTGCTCGGCGGGCAGTCGCTGAGGTCGGCGCGATGGCCCTCGCGGGTGTGGATCACCGCCAGCCCCACGGCCCGCGCCGTCTCCAGAAGGGTGCGCAGCGGCGGGACGACGGCGGCGAGCCGGCTGACGTCGTTGCCCAGCGCAGCGCCGAACCCACCCGGCTCGAGGAAGTCGCGCTGCATGTCGATGATCACCAGCGCGGTGGTCGCGGGGTTGAGGGTGAAGGGATAGGGTTGCGCGGGGATGCGGAGGGGAAGCCCGGTCGGCGCCGGCAGCACGCTCACGGCGCCACCACCGGACACGACGTCACCACGATGCGCAGTGGCATGCTCCCGCCCCCCTTGGCAACGCGACCGATGGAGCGGCTGCGTCCGCCTGTGACTCTAGCCAGGACCTGCGGAGCCACCTACCTCACCCGGGCACAAACTGCCGGTGCGACGCTAGGGCGCTGCGCCCAAAGGCGCATGCTGCGGGATCGAGGCTCCGCGCGCGCGTCACCGCGTCGCATCTTCGTCATTCCTTACGAATCCCTTCGCCGCGGTGCACCGGGCCGGCCCGGCCGCCTCGCCGGCGCGTGCTAGGCTGGCTCGCGAGCGCACGGACCGGCGCCTCGGTGCCGATGTGTGCAGCAACGGGAGGAAACGTCCGATGGACGCAGTGCTCGACACCGTCGACCGCCCCACTCCGGCCGCCTGCCGCCGGGGTGGCTTCCGGGCGAGGCGGGCGAAGATCGTCTGCACGCTCGGCCCCGCCAGCCAATCGCCGGAGACGATCGGCGCGCTGATCGGCGCGGGCATGGACGTCGCCCGGCTCAACTTCTCCCACGGGACCCGCGAGCAGCACCTCGCCACCTACCGCCTGGTCCGCGAGGCGGCGGACGCCCACCGCCGCGCCGTCGGCGTCCTCGCCGACCTCCAGGGGCCCAAGGTCCGGCTCGGCAGCTTCGTCGGCGGGTCGGCGGTCCTCGAGACGGGCGCGCTCTTCACCATCAGCGCCGACGCGCGCGACACCTTCGCGGGCTCGAGCCACGGCGCGACGACCAGCTACGCGGCGCTGCCGCGCGACGTCTCCGCGGGCGACACCCTGCTCCTCGACGACGGCCGGATCCGGCTGCTCGCGCTGCGCACCACGGCCACCGCGGTCGAATGCTCGGTGATCGACGGCGGGGTGATCTCCGACCACAAGGGCATCACCCTTCCCGGGGTGCGGATGAGCGTGCCGACGCTCTCTGAGAAGGACACCGAGGACCTGCGCTTCGCCCTGGCGATGGGCGTCGACATGATCGCGCTCTCCTTCGTGCGCCGCCCCGAGGACATCGACGCGGTGCACCGCGTCATGGACGCCTGCGGACGGCGGGTGCCGGTGGTCGCCAAGCTCGAACGGCCCGAGGCCGTCGACCAGCTCCCCGCGATCGTCGCCGCCTTCGACGGCCTCATGGTCGCGCGCGGCGACCTCGGCGTGGAGATGCCGCTCGAGCAGCTGCCGCTCATCCAGAAGCGCGCCGTGCGCCTCACCCGCGAGAGCTGCAAGCCGGTGATCGTCGCCACCCAGATGCTCGAGTCGATGACCGAACACCCGCGGCCGACGCGCGCCGAGGTCTGCGACGTCGCCAACGCGGTGCTCGACGGCGCCGACGCGCTGATGCTCTCCGCGGAGACGAGCATCGGCGCCCACCCGGTCGAGGCGGTGACGACGATGGCGGGCATCATCGTCGCCACCGAGCGCGAGGGTCTGGGCTCGCTGCCCGCGCCCGTCGACACCACGCCGGCGGAGGCGCTCACCGCCGCCGCCCCGGTGGTCGCGGCGTCTGTCGACGCACAGGTGCTGGTCGCCTTCACCGAGACCGGGATGACGGCGAAGCGCCTCTCCCGGCACCGGCCGAGGATCCCCATCCTCGCCTTCACCCCCAACGCCGCGGTGCGCAGCCAGCTCGCGCTGTCGTGGGGGATCGAGACCTTCGTCGTCCCGCTCGCCGGCCACACCGACGAGATGGTGCTGCAGGTGGAGCGTGCGATGCTCGAGCTCGGACGGTGTCAGCCGGAGGACCTCATCGTGATCGTCGCCGGGACGATGACCGGCGAGAGCGGCTCGACCAACGTGGTGCGGATCCACCGCGTCGGCGAGGGCGGCCGCGGGCAGGCCTGATCCGTGGGGGCTCCGCGGGTGGTCACCGTGGGGGTGTACGGGTTCGACCTGGATTCGTTCCTCGATACGCTGCGCGGCGCGGGCGTCGGCGAGCTCGTCGACGTGCGGCAGCGCCGCGGCGTGCGCGGCAGCGAGTACGCGTGGGCCAACTCGCAGCGGCTGCAGGCCGCCCTCGCGAGCGAGGGAATCGCGTACCGGCACCGTGTCGACCTGGCGCCGACCACCGAGCTGCGCCGCCTGCAATACCTCGAGGATGCGGTGCAGGGTGTGGGCAAACGCTCACGAATCGAGCTGGCACCGGAGTATCGAGAGCGATATACGCTGGAGATCCTCGACCATGTCGACCTCGGCGCGTTCGTCGACGGTCTGCAGCCGGACTCGGCGAGCGCCCTCCTCTGTGTCGAGGCGGATGCCCGCGCGTGTCACCGGTCGATCATCGCCGAGCGGCTGGCCGAGGGCTTCGGGATCGAGGTGAGCCACCTCGGCGTCAGCCCGTAGTGTCATGCAATCGGATCCGGTCGGCCAGCCGCGGAAGGCTCCCCGTGCCTGGGACCTGGGCGACGCCGGGCCGTCGGCTGCGGCGTGTGCGAACATCGACCGGCCACAGCAACACCGGCGGGAGAACGAGATGGCCTACGGGATCATGCACCACTTTCCGGGCGGGACCAAGGAGCAGTACGAGGCGGTCCTCGCCGTCGTGCATCCGTCGCCGGACACCCTGCCGGATGGTCAGTTCTTCCATGCGGCCGGTCCCTCGACCGGCGGCTGGACGATCGTTGCGTTCCACGACTCCAAGGCGAGCTGGGAGGCGTTCCGCGACGGCACCCTGATGCCCGCCCTGCAGAAGGGCATCGAGGGCGGGTTCGCGGGGCCGCCCGAGGAGACCGACTTCGAGGTCGCCCACCTGCAGAAGTGACACAACGTGAGCGGTGAGCCCCCCACGCAACCGGCGGGGCCGCGCATACTTTCCGACGCCCGTCAGCGGCGCAGGGCTCCGATCCGGCAATTGAGAATTGCACCGGAGGAGGCTGGCGTGTTCGGATGAGGCGAATGGGGGGAGGCGGAGGATCGATCTCCTCGGTCCCCGCCGAGGGAAGGACGCCGGTGGAACCAGAGGACGCGGGGGACGAGCGGGCGGCGGAGCGTCTGCGCCTGCTCATCGAGGAGGTGGCGGAGAGCGCCACGGCCTGGCTCGTCGACGACCCTCCGGAGCTGGCCCCGGCACCCGCGCCGGCGGCACCGACTCCCCGCCGCCGCCTGATGGCCCGGCGGCCGGCTGCGCTCCGGGCGGGAGCCACCCTGCTCCTCGCCCTGCTGATCTCGCGCCTCGCCGCGGACGGGCTCGCCGGATGGGCGTTCGCCCTGGGTCTCGATCAGGCGAAGGGCGCGCTGGTCGCCGGCCTGCTCGTCGCCACGATCTCGGCCGGGTTCGTCGCCGGTGTCACCGGCCGGGGCGGCGCCGCCCGCATCGGGGGCCTGGTCGCGCTCGTGATCCTCGACGCCGGCCACCTCGGCGGGTCCCGCCCGACCAGCGCCGGCGGGTGGATCCTCCTCTCGCTCGTCGCACTCACCGCCGCAGCCCTGGTGATCGGTCTCGGGACGGTCGCCGGCGTCCAGGTGCGCACCGACCTCATCGCCCTGGCACGGGTGCTCCGCCGCCGGCGCCTCGCCTGGCCGGTCCTGGTCACCGCGCTGACCCTCGCCGTGGTCGCGCTGCCCCCGGCGATGGTCGCCGTCCAGGACGGGCCGATCAGCGCTCTCTACGACTACAGCGTCGCTCCGATCGTGCTCCCGGCCCACCAGGAGGCGCTCGCGCCCCCGCTGACGCCGGCCACCGCGGCTCCGCCGACTGCCCCCGGTGCCGAGGTTCCGCCCGGCACTCCCACGGCGCCCGCCCCCGCCTCCACCGTGTCCGGCGTGACCAGCCTGGCCGCCGCGGCCGGCGTCGCGGCGGTGCGGACGAGGGCGACGGCCACCAGCGCGTCGAGCTCCGCGCCGACGACCGCGCCGGTCACCCAGGCCACCCCCGCTCCCCCGGCCGGGCCTCCCGGCCACCTCGACAGCGTCAGCGTCAGCGGGCGCCCCGCGGTCGTCTACGTCCCCGACGCCTATGCGCACGCCCTGGACATGCGGTTGCCCGTCCTCTACCTCCTCCACGGCTATCCGGGCAACCCGGGTCAGTGGATCGGCGACGGCGCCCAGCTCCCCCCGATCCTCGACCAGCTGATCGCGGGCGGCGCGCTGCCGCCGATGCTGGTGGTGATGCCCGACGGCAACGGCAGGACCATCAGCGACACCGAATGGGGCGACACCAGCGGCGGCGACCGCATCGAGACCTGGCTGGTGAAATCGCTCGTTCCCGCCATCGATCACAAGTACCGCACCCTGGGAGCGCAGTACCGCGGCATCGCCGGCTTCAGCGCCGGTGGCTTCGGCGCGATGAACATCGCCCTGCGTCACGCCGGTCTCTTCCGTTGGGCGGCGAGCTGGTCGGGCTACTTCGCCGCCCGCCAGGACGTCTTCGGCCCCACCACCGCGGCGAACAGCCCGGTCAGCACCGCGGCGAACCTCGATCCCACCCTGCGCATGCCGCTGTACGTGGGCATCGGATCGCAGGACACCGAGTTCGCCGCCGACAACCATCAGTTCTCCGCCGAGCTCGCGCGGGTGGGCTGGACGTCGGCGCGCAACGACACGGTCCCGGGCGGACACGGCTGGGAGGCATGGCGGCTGGAGATCGTCCGCAGCCTGCGCTGGCTCGGCTCGATCTGGGGAGTCGACCTCGCGCCGATGCAGGTGGCGCCGAGCTCGTCGCCGAGCCCGTCGCCGACGGCCCCACCGACTCCGGTGCCGACGCCCGCGCCCACGCCCTCGCCGACGGCGGCACCGACCGCGACCGCACCTCCTCCCCCGCCGCCGGCCACGAACGCCCCCCGGGGCAGGCCGACGCCGGCGCCGACGAACGCCCCGCCGCCCCAGCCGCCCCCCGGTGGCTGAGGCCGAGCTCAGGGTCGACGTGGATGGCCATGCTGCGGCTCGCACCTCTGGGGGCGCCGGCCCCACATCAGCAGGCTGCTCTCGGTGCCGTGCCCGCGGGTGAACCGATCCATCCAGGAGCCGGCACCGACCGCGAACCCGCGACCGCTGCTTCGGGACTGCCTCGACTCGCTCATCTCGCCGTCCTCAGCGGGCCCCGGTGGGCGGGGCCTCTCACCGAGAGATGATCGCGAGCCGACCGGCCGCGATCGATGCCCTCGCACACACCTGCCGAGTGAAGGATGACCACTCCCGGACTGTACCCGCTGGTTAATCGTTCCCTAAACCGCGAATTCGCAGGGTTGGGGCCGGGCCAGCCGTTGAACCTTCGCTGAACCCTCGATGAACTCCGGGTGAAGCCATGGGTGTGGCACGAGCGCGCGCACCTGCAACTGGGAAGGGAGGTATCCATCATGGATCCACGTCTGGGACGCGGCGGGATCGCCGCCGCAATCGTGGGGATCGTTGCGACTGCGACGCTGGTCGGGCCGGCGGTCACCGTGAGCGCCCACAGCAGCAAGCATGCGAAGGGGCCGGTCGCCCCCTCGGCCTTCAAGGTATCGGTGTTCGCGAAGGCGACCGCCGCATTCAGCAATCCCGACTCCGTGGAGGTGTTCGGGAACAACGTCTTCGTCGGGTACCAGAACGTCACCTCGAAGACGGGCAGCGACGGCAGGTCGAGCACCGTCGTCGAGTACTCGCTCAGCGGCAAGCTGCGCAGGACCTTCTCGGTGCTCGGGCACGTCGACGGCGTGCGCATGAACCCCTCGACCGGGCTCCTCTGGGTCCTGTCGAACGAGGACGCCAACCCGAAGCTGACGATCATCGATCCCGCCACCGGCCACTTCACCCAGTACGCGGTGCCGCCGGTCAACGCGGGCAGCGACCCGAACAACTTCGGCGGCTATGACGACATCGCCTTCACCGGCGGCAAGATCTTCTTCTCGGCGTCGAATCCGTTCAACAACCCCAACACCGATCCCGCGGTGGTCAGCGTGACCATCTCCGGCAGCTCGGTCATCACCACGCCGGTGCTCCTCGGCAACGCCACCGCGACCAACGTGGTGGGCGGCGGCACGGTCACGCTGAACCTGCAGGACCCCGACTCGCTCTACGTCCTGCCCAACGGCGACCTGCAGCTCGACAGCCAGGCCGACTCGGAGCTGGTGTTCATCCACAACCCGGGAACCGGGGGCCAGACCGTGTCGGTCCTCAGCGTCGGCAACCAGATGGACGACACCATCTTCCCGACCAGCGCCTCGGGCACCCTCCTCGTGGCGGACACCTCCGGCGGAGCGGTGTACGCGTTCAAGTCCAAGCACTTCGACACCACCCGGTACCTCTCGGCCGCTCCCTCGGACTCGAGCGTCGCCGGGTACGTGGGCCTGATCAGCCCGACCACGGGCTCCAACACCCCGATCTTCACCGGGATGGTGAGCCCGCACGGCGAGGCCTTCATCCCCAGCAGCAGCCACTGATCTCCGAGGACGTGGGGCCGCCGGTCGCGGCGGCCCCCGTTCTCCGGGCCGGTGCTCGAGGGGCACGCCGGCCGTCGCGATCGGCATCGCCCGGCTGCGCCGGTGACCAGATCGCGCGAGGCTGCGACCGTCCCCTGACGGTTCGCGGAGCGATCCGCCACCGGCGGCGGTGGATCGGTGTGCGTTCGTGATCGGAGTGGCGCGCCGGCGGGGCTACAACCTTCGGTGCCCCCATGAGCACATTCGAACTCTTCGAGCCACCCGACGACGAGCACGACGACGTCCCGCTGCGGATCAACCCCGCGCCGGCGCTGTCGTTCGTCCCGATGCCCGAGGCGGGTGAGCCGGAGGCATCGTCGGCGCCGGGGACGACGCCGCGGCTGCGCTTCGTCCCCATGGATGCGCTCGGTGATGAGGACCCGGACGCCGAACCGGTGGTGATCCCGCTGCGCACCGTGGGGTGGTCGGTGCGCGAGAGGATCCCGGTCGCAGGTTCGGATCCAGCGACGCAGCTCACCGCGGCCTCGGCGCCGCTCGCATCGCTCCCGGACCGTCGCGGCCGGCGCCGCATGGTCGTGATCGGCGCCGTCTCGGTGGTCGTCGTCCTCTGCTCCACCGCCGTGCTGCGCCACGTGATGCAGCGGAACACCGGCGCGATCGAGCATCCCCCGGTCGCGTCTGCGGCACAGGGCGGGGTGGCGGTCGATCCCGCCCCGACGGCGGCGCCGCAGGCCACCGTCCGGGCATCCACGCCCGCGCCCACGCCGCCGCCCGCCGTCCGGGCTCCCGTCGCCATGGTGCCCACTCCCGCGAGCACGCCTCGGGCCACGGCGCCGCCCACACCCGCGCCCACGCCTGTCCCCTCGCCGCGTCCCTCCCCCACCGCCACGCCGCACCCCATCCCAACGCCCACGCAGACGCGCACCCCGTCGCCCACGCCCCACCCGTCCACCACCTGGAAGCACATCGGGACGACGGGGAGCAGCAACTCCTGCCCCGGCGGCGCGGTCGAGTTCGGCGGCTGCACCTACACGGTGACGGTCACCCGCGGCGGCACCCTCGGCGCCGCGGTCAGCGGCTTCACCTCGTCCACGCTGAAGCTGAAGATCCGCGACGCGTCCGGACAGACGCTGGCGAGCCGCTACGTCTCGGCCGGGCAGACGTCGACGTCCGCCGCGGTGGGCGCCGGCACCTATCGCGTGACGATCCAGGAGCTGACCTCGGGGCAGACGTCGGCATTCACGCTGACGGTGACGTTCTCCTGAGTCGCTTGCGATCGACCGTCTGCCATGCCATCATTGCCGGCCTCCGGGGCTGGACAAAGACCGAACTCCAAACACCAGTCCCCTCGGATCAG
This sequence comes from Candidatus Dormiibacterota bacterium, assembly GCA_036269455.1. GTDB lineage: Bacteria > Chloroflexota > Dormibacteria > Aeolococcales > Aeolococcaceae > CF-96. The sequence continues at coordinate 23,758 of DATARS010000032.1, forward strand.
GAAGGGTTGATGTCATGAAGGTCCGCATCCTCGTCATCGTGGGCTCGATCGTCGCGTCGCTGTCCGCGTTCCTCGCCTCGCGCCGCCTCCGCCGGCGCCCGGACGCCGCCCAGCGGTAGACCCGGCGCTCCGGCTCGACCGTCACGGTAGAGCCGGAGCTCGCGCGGCGCAGGGACCGCCCGGCGCCGGCGCCCACTCGACGCCGTCCTCGACCCCGAGCCCGGGCTCGTTGAGGCGGTCGACGATCCGCGAGCGGACTGCCGTGCTCCGCACCTCGGCCCTCAGGCGAGCCTCCGCGCCCGTGTCGCGACATCCGTGACCACTAGTTGACAATCTGGATCGATTAAATCAACTATGCGCGGACGCTCCGACCCGCCGACTGGGAGACGCCGTGCCGCCACGTCCGCCCGCCGCCATCGCCGGCCTGCTCGCCGCCGCCTGCGCCGCCCTCACGGGGTGCGCGGGCGGGGCGTCGGGCGCCGCGTCGACGCAGGCGTCGCAGCTCACCCTGCGCCTCGGGTACCAGCCCAACCTCACCCACGCGCCGGCGATCGCGGGGATCGACCGCGGGCTGTTCCGAACGGCCCTCGGTGGCGGCATCCGCCTCGTGACCGAGATCTTCAGTGCGGGACCGGCGGAGATGGAGGCGCTGCTCGGCGGCGCCCTCGACGCGGCCTTCGTGGGGCCGAACCCGGCGATCAACGGGTTCGTCCGCTCCGGCGGCGCGGCGCTGCGCATCATCGCCGGCGCCACCTCGGGCGGGGCCGCGCTGGTGGTGCAGCCCGGCGAGGGGATCCACTCCGCCGCCGATCTCCGCGGCCGGCGGATCGCCACCCCGCAGCTCGGCAACACCCAGGACGTCGCGCTGCGCTCCTGGCTCCGCGACCACGGCATCACCACCGATCCGCAGGGCGGCGGCGAGGTCCACATCGTCGCGGTCGACAATGCGACCACCCTGCAGCTCTTCGAGCTGCGGCAGATCGACGCCGCGTGGGTTCCCGAGCCGTGGGCCTCGCGGCTCGTCGACGAGGGCCACGGCACCCTGCTCGTCGACGAGGCGTCGCTCTGGCCCGGCGGCCGCTTCCCCACCACCGAGCTGGTCGTCGCCACCAGCTTCCTGCACCAGCATCCGGACGCGGTGCGCCGCCTGGTCGAGGGCGACGTCTCCGCCGTCGACTGGCTCGACGCCAACCCGGCATCCGCGCGCGCCGCGGTGAACGACGGCCTGCGGCGGCTCACCCAGAAGGCGCTCGGCACCGCGGTGATCACCGACGCGTGGAGCCGGCTGCGCTTCGATCCCGATCCGCTCACCGGCCTCCTCCAGGAGGAGGCCGACCACGCCCACGCCGTCGGGCTGCTCGGGGCCGTCGACCTCCACGGGCTCGTCGACCCGAGCGCGCTGAACGCGGTGCTCGCCGGACGCGGCCGCCCCACCATCTCCGGCACCGGGACGGCCGGATGAGCGGGGCCCTCGCCCGCCGGCAGGGCGCGGCGGCGGTGACCCCGTGGACCGCCTGGCCGGATCCACCCGCGATCCGCCTCGACGAGGTGCGCCGCGTCTTCGGCTCGGGCGCGCATGCGGTCGCGGCCCTCGACGGCGTCAGCCTGGCGGTCGGCCTCGGCGAGTTCGTCTGCGTCGTCGGCGGCTCGGGATGCGGGAAGAGCACGCTGCTCTCGCTCATCGCCGGGCTCGACCGGCCCACATCGGGGCGGGTCGAGGTCGACGGCGGCCGGCCGGCGCTGATGTTCCAGGACGCGGGACTGCTGCCCTGGCTCACCGTCGCCGGCAACGTCGAGCTGCCGATGCGGCTGCGCGGTGCACGTCGCGGGGACTGCGCCGCCGAGGTCGACCGGCTGCTGCGCCTCGTTCGCCTCGACGGTGCCGCCCCGCGGCGTCCGCACCAGCTGAGCGGCGGGATGCGCCAGCGCGTCGCGCTCGCCCGGGCGCTCGCCCAGCGCTCCGAGGTGCTGCTCATGGACGAGCCCTTCGCGGCCGTCGACGCGATCACCCGCGATCTGCTCCACGAGGACCTCGCGCGCATCGCGACCGAGACCGCGATCACCGTCGTCCTGGTCACCCACGACGTACGTGAGGCGGTGCGCCTCGGCGATCGCGTGGTCCTCCTCAGCAGCCGCCCGGGGCGCGTCGCCGAGGAGTTCGACGTCGACCTGCCCCGGCCGCGCCGCAGCGACGACCCCGCCGTGGCCACGCTGTCGCAGCGGATCACCGCGCGCCTGCGTGAGGAGGTCGCCCGCCATGGCCGTGGCTGAGGCGCGGTTCGCGATCGCACACCAGGCGCCGCGCTCGCGTCTCCACTCCGCGGTGCGCGCCGCCGCGCCGAAGCTCACCGCGGTCGCGGTGCTGCTCGCCGTGTGGCAGCTGGTGGTCATCCTCCATCTGCGTCCGGGCTACCTGGTTCCCGGCCCGCGCGACGTCTGGTCGACGTTCGCCGAGCAGTGGCGCGAGGGCCACGTCCTCGGCGCCGTCTGGACCAGCCTCAGCCGGAGCGCGGTGGGCTTCGCGATCGCGGTGCTCATCGGCACCCCGCTCGGGCTGCTGATGGCGCGCGTCGCGCTCGTGCGTCTCGCCGCCGGGTCGCTCGTCGCCGCGCTCCAGAGCCTGCCGTCGGTGGTGTGGGTGGTGCCCGGCCTTCTGCTCCTCGGTCCCAGCCCGTCGACGATCCTCTTCGTGGTGGTGATGGGCGCCGCCCCCTCGGTGGCGCTCGGGCTGGCGCAGGCGGTCGAGCAGACCCCGCCGCTGCTCGTCGACGTCGGCCGCGCCGCCGGCGCGCGCGGGCTCGCCCTCTACCGGCACGTGCTCCTCCCCGCGGCATTCCCGGGCTACGTCGCCGGCCTGCGCCAGGCGTGGTCGTTCGCCTGGCGCTCGCTGATGGCGGCCGAGCTGATCACCCAGAGCGCCGACCTCGGGCTCGGGCTCGGACAGCTGCTCGACTCCGGGCGGCAGACCCTCGACATGAGCCTGTCGATCACCGCGATCCTCCTCATCCTCGCCGTCGGCGTCGCCGTCGACGCACTCGTCTTCTCGCCATTGAGCCGCGGGGTCAACCGGCGCCGCGGCCTGCTCGAGGTGCGCACTTCATGACCCTCCGTGGACTCGTCACGCCCCTGGGCGGCGTCCTCGTCGACCGACGCGTCGACGGCGAGGCCGCCGCCGACCTGCGCCGGCGTGCCGCCGCGCTGCCGGTGCTGCGGCTGCGCGACGCCGAGGCGGCCGACCTCGCGCTGATCGGCAACGGCGCCTACTCGCCGCTCACCGGATTCCTGGGACAGGCCGACCACGACGCCGTGGTCGAGCACGCCACCCTCGCCGGCGGCACCCCGTGGACCCTGCCGATCACCCTCAGCGTCGCCGCGCTCGAGGCGCGGACGCTGCGCGAGGGCGCCGAGGTGGCGCTCCACGACCGCCGCGGACGGCTGCGCGGCGTTCTCACCGTGAGCGACATGTTCACCCGCGACCTCCTGCGGGAGGCGCGCGAGGTCTACCGCACCACCGACGAGGATCATCCCGGCGTGCGCGCGCTGCTCACCACGGGCGCCTGCGCGGTCGGCGGCGAGGTGCGCGTCCTCGACGACGAGCCCGGCGATGCCCGTGCCCTCGATCCCCCGCAGACGCGCGCCGCCTTCACCGAGCGCGGCTGGCAGAGCGTCGTCGCCTTCCAGACGCGCAACCCGGTGCACCGCGCCCACGAGTACCTCACCAAGGTCGCGCTCGAGCAGGTCGACGGGCTGCTGCTCCATCCCCTCGTCGGCGTGACCAAGGACGACGACATCCCCGCCGAGGTGCGGATGCACTGCTACGAGGTGCTCCTCGACCGCTACTACCCGGCCGACCGCGTGCTCCTCGCCACCTTCCCCGCGGCGATGCGCTACGCGGGTCCACGCGAGGCGGTGTTCCACGGGCTGGTGCGGCGCAACCACGGCTGCTCGCACTTCATCATCGGCCGCGACGCCGCCGGGGTGGGGAGCCACTACGGCACCTACGACGCGCAGCACCTCTACGACGAGCTCGGCGGCGCGGAGCGGCTCGGGTTCAGCGCCTTCAAGTTCGAGCACACCTTCCACTGCACCGCGTGCGAGGGGATGGCGAGCAGCCGCACCTGCCCGCACGGCGCCGAGCATCGACTGCTGCTCAGTGGGACGCGGGTGCGCGAGCTGCTCGCCGCGGGGGCCGACCTGCCCCGCGCCTTCACCCGTCCCGAGGTCGCCCGCATCCTCCGTGCCGCCCATGCGCCGGCCGCGGTGGCGAACGCCTCGTGACTCGGGTCGCCGTCGACGCGGCCGAGGTCGATGTCGCGGGGCGCCTGCTCGACGGAGCCCACCCCCGGCGGATCATCGCCTGGGCGCTGGGGCGCTTTCCCCGCGAGCGGGTCGCGGTGGTGACCAGCCTCCAGGCCGACGGCATGGCGGTGGTCGACATGGCGATGCAGATCGATCCCGCGGTGCGCATCGTGACCATCGACACCGGACGGCTGCCCGAGGAGACGTACGCGTACCTCGATCGGGTGCGCGAGCACTACGCCCGCGGCATCGAGGTGCGCTTCCCGGAGCGCGAGGCGGTCGAGGAGTTCACCACCACGCACGGGGTCAACGCCTTCCGCGACTCCGTCGAGCGCCGCCTCCACTGCTGCCACCTGCGCAAGGTCGAGCCCCTCGAGCGCCTGCTCGGCGAGCTCGACTGCTGGATCACCGGGCTGCGCCGCACCCAGTCGGCGCGCCGCGGCGGGACCGTCGCCCTCGAGCTCGATCCGGCCCACCGCGGCATCGTGAAGGTGAACCCCGTCGCCGCCTGGGACGAGGACGCGGTCCGCGCCCACCTCGCCGAGAACGCGGTGCCGCTGCACCCGCTCTACGAGCGCGGCTACCGGAGCATCGGCTGCGCGCCCTGCACCCGCGCGGTCGCGCAGGGCGAGGACGCCCGCGCCGGACGGTGGTGGTGGGAGAGCGGGATCGACAAGGAGTGCGGCATCCACGGCAGGCCCGAGGCACTGCCACAGAGGAGAACGGCATGAGCGAGCAGGGACTGGCGCTGTGGCTGACCGGGCTGTCGGGGGCGGGCAAGTCGACGATCGCCGAACGCGTCGCCGGCGAGCTGCGCCGCCGCGGGCGCCGCGTCGAGGTGCTCGACGGCGACGTCATCCGCGAGAACCTCTCCAAGGGGCTCGGCTTCAGCAAGGAGGACCGCGACACCAACATCCGCCGCATCGGCTTCGTCGCCGAGCTGCTCGCCCGCAACGGCGTGGTGGTCATCGTCGCGGCGATCTCGCCGTACCGGGCGGTGCGCGACGAGGTGCGCGCCCGGATCGACCGCTTCGTCGAGGTGCACGTCCACTGCACCCTCGACGAGCTGGTGCGCCGCGACGTCAAGGGGCTCTACCGGCGGGCGCTCGCGGGCGAGATCGCCAACTTCACCGGCGTCTCCGATCCCTACGAGGAGCCGCTCGACCCCGAGGTCATCGTCGACTCGAGCGTCGAGACCGTCGACGAGTCGGTCGGCCGGGTGCTCGCGGTGATCGACGGTCGGGAGGTCGCCGTCGCATGAGCAAGGGCCCCCGGGTCGAGGAGATCAAAGCGGGGAGCCACCATCTCCGCGGCCGCATCGCCGACGAACTCGGCGACGGTGCCGAGGGCTTCGGCGCGGAGAGCGTCCAGCTCGTCAAGTTCCACGGCGTCTACCAGCAGGACGACCGCGACCGGCGCGCCGAGGCGCGCGAGACCGGCGCGGGCAAGGCGTACCGGATGATGCTGCGCACCCGGATCCCCGGCGGCGTCGTCTCCGCCGACGGCTACCTCGCCCACGACGCCATCGCCGGCCACTGGGCGAGCGACAGCCTGCGCGTCACCACCCGCCAGGACATCCAGCTCTACGGCCTGATGAAGGGCGATCTCCGCTCGGCGATCCGAGCGATCGACGAGACCCTGCTCACCACCCTCGGCGGCTGCGGCGACATCACCCGGAACATCATGTGCTGCGCCGCCCCGGTGCGCGACCGCTTCCGCGGCGAGGTGCTCGCCGCGCTCGCCGGCCTGGTCGAGGCCCTGACCCCGCGCACCCGCGCCTACCACGAGATCTGGCTCGACGACGAGCTCGCCTCCAGCTCCCGTCCGCAGGACGAGGACGAGCCGCTGTACGGCGAGACCTACATGCCGCGGAAGTTCAAGATCGCGGTCGCGCTCGAGGGCGACAACTGCGTCGACGTCTTCGCCAACGATCTCGGGCTGGTGGCGCTCCGCGACGGCGCCGGTGGGCTCGGCGCCTTCAACATCCTCGCCGGCGGCGGAATGGGTCGCACCCGGGGCAGGCCCGAGACCTTCGCCGCGGTGGCGCAGCCGCTGGCGCGCGTCCCCGCCGAGCGGGTCATCGACGCCGCCCGTGCCGTGGTCGCGGTGCAGCGCGACCACGGCGACCGCAGCGACCGCCGCCACGCTCGGCTCAAGTACCTCATCGCCGACCGCGGCCTCGCCTGGTTCCGCGACCGGGTACAGGAGCACCTCGACTTCCCGCTCGAGGCGCCGTCGCCGATGATCTGGCCGCCGGTCGACGACCACCTGGGCTGGCACGAGCAGGGAGACGGCCTCCTGTATCTGGGGCTGCACGTCGAGAGCGGGCGCATCGCCGACCGCGGCGACCAGCGGCTGCGCACCGCGCTGCGCTGCATCGTCGAGGAGCTGCGTCCCCAGGTGCGGTTCACCCCGCAGCAGAACGTGATCCTCGCGGACGTCGACCGGCGCGACCGCGCGCGGGTCGACCTTCTGCTCCGCGAGCTCGGCTTTGCCGAGGTCGAGGAGCTGTCGCTGCTGCTGCGGAGTGCGATGGCGTGCCCGGCGCGGCCGACCTGTGGGCTCGCCCTCGCCGAGGCCGAGCGCGTCCTGCCGCCGCTGATCCGGGACGTCGAGACGCTGGTGGCGGAGCTCGGGCTCGGCGACGAGCGGATCAGCGTGCGGATGACGGGCTGCCCCAACGGCTGCGCTCGCCCCTACCTCGGCGACGTCGGCCTCGTCGGCACCACCCTGGGGAAGTACGACCTGTTCCTCGGCGGCGACGCCAGCGGGACCCGGCTCAACCAGCTCCATGCGGGGAACGTGCCGCTGGAGGAGGTCGTCGCGGTGCTGCGGGGGCCGCTGATCGCCTTTCGGGACGAGCGGCGGCGGGGCGAGTCCTTCGGCGGCTGGTGCCACCGCGTCGGCGTGGCGGCACTGCGCGAGCGATTCGGCGTGGCCGACCCGCTGGTGCGCCTCCCCGTGGTGACATCTCCACGGGTCGCGGGCTGAGGGTTCCGGCGGTCCGGGGCGCACCGCGCTCACACCTCCAGCGGCTGGGCCAGCTCGTCGCCGTGTCGGGGCGGCGACGGAACCGTGCGCCCGCCGAGCTCACCGCGGTCGTCGAGCACCCGGACCACCAGGCCGCGAATGGCGTCCGCCCCCGCCGCCACCCGGCTGCGCACCCGGCCGTCGGCCCCGATGAGCACCGCGCTCGGCGTCGGCAGCGCCCGATAGGCGAGGGCGACGTCGCCGTCGGGGTCGAGAAGGACCTGGTCGAGACCGTGCCGTCCGGCGTGCAGGCGGTTCTCGGACTCGTCGCCGCGGGCGAGGATCGCGACCGTCATCAGCCCCGCGTGCTCGCGCTGCCAGTGCGCCAGGTCGGGGAGGAGCGCGTTGCAGGGGCCGCAGGTCGGCGAGACGAAGAGGGCGAGCACCGCGCGGTCGCGTCCGAGCAGGCCCCGAAGTCCCAGCGTCCCCCCGGAGACCGCGGTGAGGGAGAACTCGGGCGCCGGCGTGCCCACCTCCAGGCCCTCGCCGAGCCCCGGCGAGCCCTCGAGCGCCTCGATCCGGAGCAGCAGACGGCCCTGCTGGTGGAGGAGCTGGAGGAGGAGCCAGCCCTGCACGGCGAGCGCGAGGACCACGACGACGGTCGCGGCGAGCGCGAGCCGGGCTCCCGCAGAGAGATCGCCCAGCCAGGCGACGGCGGCGCCGAGGCCTCCGCCGGCGCCCCCGGCCAGCAGCGCCGCGCTCAGGGCGCCGAGCACGGCGTTGCGCACCAGGCTGCCCGCACCGATCGGCGCCGAATGCACCTGGCCGAAGCAGTGACAGTCGGGGGTCCGGCCGCGGCTGAGGTTGAACGCGATGGCAATGGAGAAGGCGGCGAGCAGGATGAGCGCGCCCGCGGCCCCCACCCGAGCCGCGGGGTCAATGAGCAGGCTCGCCGCCACCGCGAGCTCGGACACGGGCACGAGGACCGCGAGTGAGGGGACCAGCCCCCGGGGGACACCGAACTCCGCGAACGCCGTGCGCGTGCCACCACGATCCCCGAGCTTGGCCAGCGCTGCGGTGGCGAACACCGCCGCGAGCACCAGCCGTACGGCGAGGAGAGCGGAGGACACGAGGAACGTCTCCCCTCAGAGGAACGAGCGGACGCTGAACCTAGCGGCGGGTTCGCAGGCTGTCAACCCGTCGATCGCTCGTTCGTGTCAGCGCTCGACCGGCGCCTCCGATCCGGGGGCGTCGATGAGCAGAGCGACCTGCATCCTCGGCACCCCGTCGCCGAGCGGGACGACGTGGGTGCCGCCGGCGGCGACCATGTCCCCCTGATTGCCACCGTCCATCTCGATGGCGTCGACGGCGCCCTGGTTGATGAGCCAGTTCACCCCGTCGTACTGCGAGATCCCGCCCTCGATGCCGTCGCGGGTCGCGGTCGCGAGTGCGATGAGCACCGTCCCGTCGCCCAGCACGGCGGCATACGCCCGCGGCTCGGCGACCGGTGGTCGCGTGCTCCAGTAGAAGCTCCAGTGGTGGCCCGCGTCGGAGAGCCCCTCGATGTTGGCGTGGCGCGCGCTCACCACCAACTGTCCCGACACCGCCGCCCGGCACCGGCGCGGATCGGCGGCCTTGACCACGGAGACGAGCGCCAGCCCGGGCCGGCTCTCGCCGGCGACGCAGAGGTCGGTGGTGTGCAGGTTGACCGGCGCCCAGGCGTGGTGGTCGACGACCGCCGAACCGAGGACGTGGATCCAGTCGGTGTAGTTCGCGGTCATCCCGAGCAGGGCGTGATGGCGCGCGACCATCGCCGCGATCGTCTCCATGCACCCGCCGCCGCGGCGGTCGCCGGCGAAGCACGAGGGCGCAGCCTCGCCGACGACGCCGGCGTCGAGCGGGAACACCGCCGGGTCGACGACGGCGTAGGTCATCCAGCCACCCGGAACGCCGTCGCGGTGGAGCAGCAGGTGCGGACACACCACCCAGCTGTGGGTGTGACCGACGACGACGTCGAGTCCCGACGTCGCGGGGAGCGCCGGCCCGCCGCGCAGATGGATCGCGTTGACCGTCAGCCCACGACCGTCGGGGTCGGGGATCTGCTCGTCGAGCACCACCGTCGCCAGCACCGCGGCGCCGGTCGCTCCCGGCGGGACCACCATCGTGTGGTTCGGCGTCAGGGGCGCGGCGGACGTTCCCTCGGGGACGGGGATCCCGGCAATGCGCAGGGTCCCGACCGAGGCGGTGCCCACCGGCGCCGCGCAGCCCTGCACCCAGGTCCGGCTGAGCACGCTGTCGGCGACGAGGCTGATCACGCCGGCGCCGAGCTCGAGGTGGCTGACAGCGTCGCAGGCGGCGGCCGCGGGCGGGGCGAGGGGACGGTCGAGCGGTGGGGTCTCGACGGCGCCCGGGGTGGTGCAGCGGTGACGGCCCGCCTCGAGCGTCGCGACCACGGCGTCGTCGGCGACCCGGAGCGACCGCAGCTGGGGCGCCGGGCACGCGGCCTGGTCGCAGCCGGCGGTGGTGCTGTGGCGCACGACCGTCGGCGCCGGCGGCACCCGTCCGTCGACGGGCGCCATCGGGCCGACGACGCTCGGCCCCGTCGCCGCCGGCGTGCCGCCGATCCCACGTGCCAGGAGCGCGTACGCGTCGCCCCCGGCCTCACCCCGGTCGACGGTGACGCTCGCCGACGTTCCCCGCGGGACGCCCATCAGCAGCTGCACCGCGACGATCAGCGCGATTGCCATGCGGCAGCGCCAAGCCGCTCGCATCCGTCGCCATCCTCCTGGTTCGTACCGCCCAGCGACGAGAACGATAGACGGATCTTGACGGTCGCGCCGGAGCCGAATACTGGGAGTGCTCGGCCGATCCGATGGTCAGGCAGTCCGTGGAGCCAGGAGGGTCAACGCCGCCAGTGCCCATTGGGTCTGCAGCTCGACCACGCTCGTGCCGAACCTCACGCTCTCGCCCATGACGGTGATCGCAGGGCCCATCCAACCCGACCCCGGCCGGATTCCCTGCGGCCTGCCGCCCGAGGCGGCGCGGATCACATCTCGGAAGGCGTTCCGGTTGTTCGGCAGATTCACATGGGCGTCGAGGACACCCTCGCCCCCACCGGCGGAGATCTCGGCGCCGAAGCGACGGAGGATGCGGACCACGGGAGCGTTGGTGGCGGGAACCTCCACGAGCAGGGCGCGAACGCCGCTCTGCGCCGCCACCTCCGCGACCGCGGCGACCAGGATCGTGCCCAGCCCACGCCGCCGCCAGGAATCGGCGACGACGACCGACATCTCCGCGACGGCGAGAGTGATCGAGCTGCGCAGGTAGTACGCCATCCCGATCGGCCGGTCGGGCGCCGCCGGGTCGACGGCGACCAGGGCGAAGCGCTCCTCATCGCCGGCGTCGACCCGCTCCAGCTCAGCGAGCGGCGCGCCCCGGCCGGCGGGATCGACGGCTCGGAGCTGGACACGGACGCCGTCTCCGAGGACGATCCCCCAGCGCGCCGGAATCGGGACGGCGTGGACCAGCGAATCCCGGGATCGGATCACCGCGAACCCTCCACGGCATCGGGCAGGTCGTGGGCGTCGTCCTCGTGGACAGCGCCCACCAGCGACCGTCGCAGCGCGTCGAGCGTCGCGGGCTCGAGCCCGCGGTCGGTCAGCCACCTCCCCGCCCCGCCGTGTTCGGTGTGCAGGTGCCCCAGGAAGCGGCGCATCGTCTCCGGTTCGGCGAGGTGCACACTCGCGGGGAGACGGCTCAGCGCCTCGCGGTACCAACTCACCCGGGACAGCCGGGCGATGACCCGGCCCATGTGCGCCTCGCTCAGCGCGTAGTCGGCGACGATGGCCTCCTCCTCCACGCCGACCGCGTCGAGCAGGAGTGCCGCCATCACCCCGGTGCGGTCCTTCCCCGCGGCGCAGTGAAAGAGCGCGGGCTGGTTGGACGGGTCTGCGAGCAGCCGCACCGCGGCGACGATCTCGGGGCCGCTCGCCTCGAGAAACCCGATGTACTGGATCAGGAGATCGATCTCGACCGCGTCGGCGATGACCTCGGCGCTCACCATGCCGGCGGTGCGGACGGGAAGGTTGGCGTACGCTCCGACACGCTGCGCCAGCGAACCGAGGGCCTGACGCTCCGCCTCCTCGGGGAGTCGCAGGTCCACGATCGTTCTCACGCCGATGCGGTCCACCAGCCATTCGATGTCCAGGTCGGTGAGCTCATGCACGGAGGCCGAGCGGATGAGACGGCCCTCGCGGGTGCGCCGACCGTCTCGCGTGGGCAGCCCACCGAGGTCCCGGACATTGTCGGCACCGTGCAGCGGGAGTTGGCGGACGTCGATCATCGTCATCATCCTCTCGATCGGCTCGTGCGGGATCGTCGAAGGTCCGCGCAGAGTGTACGCGCGACACTGAATTTCGCGTCCTGTGCACGCGACAAGGGCCCCTCGTCCGCCGATTCATCGCCAGCCGTTGATCGCGTCTTCACCGGACGCTCCCTGTTATGGCGAATTCCGGACGTTACTCCAGAACATTGCGCGAAGTGCAACGGACCGTTGTCACAACTGCCCGCACGCGTGCACGACGCGCCGCCCGGCTTGTGCACCACATCCAATACGTGGGAAGGATCGCCCGTGCTAGGGTGCGCGCACAGCAGGGACGCATGCGGCGCGACGAAGAGATGCGCATGCTCGGTGCCCCGCCGCGATCAGCGTCGCGGTGCGCAACTGGAGATGATGTCAATGCTGGGAATCCCGCGATATTTGCCGCAGCACGTGGTCGAGCGGGCGCCTTCGCCGCGGCTTCATGTCGTCTCGACGTCACCACCACCGGTTCCCGAGGTCGCCCTCGCCGGCGACCTGACGCTGCGGCTTCGTCCCATCCTGCCGTCGGACAAGGACGGACTGCATCGCGGCTTCGACCGTCTCTCGCCCACGTCGCGCTACCGGCGCTTTCTCTCGCCGATGCTCCGCCTCCCCCCGGCCATGGTGGTGCGCTTCACCGAGATCGACTACGTCGACCACTTCGCGTGGGTCGCCCTCGACGCTCGACGCCAGGTGGACCCGGGCGTGGCCGTCGCCCGGTACATCCGCTGTGCCGACGCCACCGGCACCGCCGACGTCGCCGTGACCGTGGTGGACGAATACCAGGGACGGGGGGTGGGATCGCTGCTCATGCGGATGCTCTGCACGACCGCGCGCGGCAACGGCATCGAACGCTTCTCCAGCCTCGTCCTCTCGGACAACCACCCCATGGTTCGCCTGCTCACCGGACTGGGGGCGCGATTCCGTCCGGATGGGTACGGCGCGCTCTCCTTCGAGCTCGACCTGGGGCCGACGATGCGCGAGATCGACCGGCGCTCCCAGCCACGTTATGGTCGCGAGTCGGCATGAACAGGGGTTCAGCGGGGTAGATCGCCCGGCGCTGGAGCGAGACGACGTGGGCGAACGCCGCTGCCCTTGACGTCGTTCACATCGACCTCCTCATCAGCTTCGGACCCTGCCATCTCCGCCACCCGAACGTCTGCCGGCACCGGCCGGGCCGCTCTTCTCCAGATGGTGTCCCGCATCTGAGATTTGCGTCAATCGGGTCGCGCTCGGGCGACCGCACCGGCCAGCCCGGTCGCATCAGCGCCTGTGCATCACCCAGTTCCCCGAGCACATGCACGCGCAGGTGGTCGGGGCTCACGGGCGCTGCTTGAATTACGACCCTGAGGTGGGCCTTTCGCCGGCGACAGATCCCAGGACCGCCGGCCGCCCGCTCTCCAAGGGGATTCGTGATGCGACGCGTTTCGACCCTTCTCACAATCCTGGCCGTGGCCGTGGGGGTTGCGCAGGCGGCGCCGGCTCGTGCGGCCGTCGGCCCGGCGCTGCAGGCGTCCGAGGGCACGCTGGCAGACTCGCTCACCTGCCCGGCGAGCTTCTCGGGCGCGCACAATCCGGTCCTGCTCGTCCACGGCACGACCCTGACGGCCCAATCGAACTGGTCGTGGAACTACGGCAAGGTCCTGCCCACCAAGGGCTATGACGTCTGCGCCGTCGACCTGCCCGACCGGGCCCGGGCGGACATCCAGGTCTCAGCCGAGTACGTCGTCCACGCCATCCGCACCATGGCCGAGCGCTCCCACCGCAGGGTCGACGTGGTGGGCTTCAGCCAGGGTCCGCTCGAGCCGCGCTGGGCGATCAAGTACTGGCCGGACATCCCTCTCCTCGTCGACCACCTGGTGGCGATGGCCGGGGTCGGCCACGGCTTCTCCGAGACCGAGGCCATCTGCGCGAGCGACTGCATTGCGCCGTTCTGGCAGATGAGGCCGGATTCGAAGTTCCTCGCCGCACTCAACTCCGGGAGCGAGACCCCCGGGCAGATCTCCTACACGTCGGTCTACTCGCGCACCGACCAGTTCGTGTGGTTGGCCGGCGGCTCCGGCGACCCGTGGGATCAGAGCGCCCGCCTCAGGGGCGCGTCGAACATCGCCATCCAGGACATCTGCCCCGGCCGATACGTCGAGCACGTCCAGGCGGTGTATGACGCCGTCTACTTCGCCGTGGTCATGGACGCCCTGACCCATCCGGGCGGCGCCGACCCCAGCCGCATCGACAGGTCGGTCTGCATGCAGACGAACATGCCCGGCGTGGACGGAGCTCAGGCGGCGGCCGAGTCCGCCCAGATCGACAAGGACCTGATGGTGCTCACCGGAGAGCACCACGTCGACGCCGAGCCGAGGCTGGCCACCTACGCCGCCGGCTGAGCTGCGTCGAGCGTCATCCTCCTGAGAACCGGGTTCACACTCGCAGGCCGGTGATTTCCGAGCGTCTCCCCCGGGTAGTGGACGTGCGACCGACCGCCCGGAGGATGAGTGCCCAGGTGATCAGCGACGAGAGCGTCGAGACCGCAGCGGAGCGGCGTGGGCGCGGGGAGGCGGCGAGCCGCGAGCGGCGCCCGGTCATCCTCGCAGTCGGGGACGACGCCGAGACCCTCTGCGCCCTCGCCGCCGACCTCCGCCGCCGCTACGGGAGCCGCTTCCGCACCCTGCGTGCGCAGGGCGGGGATCGGGCGCTCGCCATGATCCGCGGGCTCCTCGACAGGGCGCAGCCGGTCGCCCTGGTGATCGCCGACGAGCACATGACGGGCATGAGCGTGCTCGACGTCCTCTCCCTCGCTCGCCGTCTGCTCCCCGACGCCGGAACGGTTCTGCTCACCCCGTACACTGAGACGGAGGCGGCGATCCGGGCGATCGACGCCGGCGCCGCCGACGATTACGTGCTGACGCCGTGGGAGCCGGCCGAGGAGCGCCTCTACCCCGAGGTGGACGACCTCCTCGGGGAGTGGCTCGCCGGCCATCCGCCGGCGCGGGAGATCGTCCGGCTGGTCGGCCATCGATGGGATGCGGACAGCCACCGCGTCCGGTACTACCTCTCCCGCAACCAGGTGCCCTTCGCGTGGTACGACCTGGACGTCCACCCGGAGGAGCGGCGCCTCGTCGAGGAGGCGGGCGGGGAGAGCTGTGCGCTTCCGCTCGTCGCGCTCCCCGGCGGTGAGCGGCTCTGCGATCCGTCGAACGAGGATCTCGCCGAGCGCCTCGGCCTCTCGGCGCACACCGAGACGCCCTTCTACGACGTGATCATCGTCGGCGCCGGGCCGGCGGGGCTCGGCGCCGCGGTGTACGCCACGTCGGAGGGGCTGAGCACTGCGGTCGTCGAGAGCGAGGCTCCCGGCGGCCAGGCCGGGCTCAGCTCACGCATCGAGAACTATCTCGGGTTCCCCCGCGGCGTGAGCGGTGGCGAGCTGACGCGGCGTGCCCTCGCCCAGGCGAGGCGCTTCGGCGCCCAGATACTCACTCCGCGGACCGTCGCCCGACTCGAGGTGCGCGATCCGTACCGGGTGCTCCACGACACCAACGGCGGGCGGCTGACCGCGCGCGCGGTGGTCGTCGCCAGCGGAGTGAGCTACCGCCGCCTCCCCGCGGAGGGCGCCGACCGTCTCGAGGGCCGCGGCGTGTACTACGGCGCGGACGCCAACGAGGCGAGCCTGTGCGCGGGGGAGAGCATCGCCGTCGTCGGCGGGGGCAACTCCGCGGGGCAGGCATCGCTGCACTTCTCGAACTACGCCCGCAGGGTGCACCTGCTGGTGCTCGGCGACCGCCTCACCCGGGACATGTCCCGCTACCTCGTCGACCGCATCGAGCGGACGCCGCGGATCACCGTGCACCTCCGCTCCGAGGTCACGGCCGTCGAGGGCGACGAGCACGTCACCGGCATCCTCCTGCGCGACCTCGACACCGGCGAGCGGACCGGAATTCCGGTGACCTCGGTCTATGCCTTCATCGGCGCCGATCCCTGCACCGACTGGCTCGCCGGCACCCTCGAGCGCGATCCGCGCGGCTACCTTCTCACCGGGATCGACCTCCGCCGCCGGGTGGTCGAGAACGGCGACGGCAGCGGCAGGGACCCCTACCTGCTCGAGACCAGCGTCCCCGGGGTGTTCGCCGCCGGCGACGTCAGGAACCGATCGATGAGGAGGGTCGCGGGTGCCGTCGGCGACGGTGCGACCGCGGTCTCCCTCATCCACCAGTATCTCGAACATCACGGAGACACACGTCGACCGTCGAGCAGCGGGGTGGGCGTCTGAGGGCGTGCGGGGCGCCCTCAGAGGAGCAGCCGCCAGCGCCGTACTGGCTGCGGCAGCGGGTGGGTGACGGCGAGATCCTCGCGGCGGTTCCAGTACGCGGCCAGGGGGACGCCCTGGGTCTCGGGATACACCATCCCCCAGGGCAGGTCACGGACCTTCCCGCGGCGCCGCCGCGCCAGCACACTGGTGAGGTGGCGGGTTGTCGAGTCCGCCCGGAAGCCGAGCACCCGGACCTTCGTGTCATCGGTCGTCCACGCCGGCGTGCGCTGAGCGAGCTGGTGGGCGACGACCGTGCGCTGCGGCACCTCCGGATCGACGACCACAACCGCTCCGTCCGCGGAAACGCTGCGAATGCCCGCCGCCGCGTGCACCCCGCGGCCACCCAGGAGGGCCACGACGTGCCCGAAGTGGTCGAGCCCCACCTCGGTGAGGCGTCCCAGAGGGCGCCCGTCCGGTGCCTGGAGCTCGGCTCCCATGCACACCGTGACCTCGTCGACCTGCTTCGCCATCGCACACCTCCTCGACAGCTACGCCTCGACCACCTCGACGTCGATGACCTCATCCTCTGCCGGCGCACGCTCGCCGCCGGCACGGCGCAGCACCAGCGCTGCGTTCTCGACGTCGACCTCGACGGCGTCACCCTCGCGGAAGCGCCCCTCGAGGATGCCGACCGCGATCGGATCCTGGATCCGCCGTTGCAGCACTCGCTTGAGCGGCCGGGCGCCGTAGACGGGGTCGTAGCCCTCGGTGGCGAGCAGGTCCATCGCCGCCTCGCTGACGGTGAGGCGCACGCCCCGCGCGGCCAGGCGGTCGCGCAGCGAGCCCAGCTGGATCTCCACGATCCGGCGGAGCTGGGCACGCTCGAGCCGAGAGAAGATGAGGATCTCGTCGATACGGTTGAGGAACTCCGGACGGAAGCGGTCCCGGACCTCGGCGAGCACGCGCTCGCGCATCGACTCGTCGTCGGAGCGCGAGCCGTTGGCTCCCATCGCCGCGATCACCTCGGAACCGATGTTGCTGGTCATGATCATCAGGGTGTTGCGGAAGTCGACGGTACGGCCCTGGCCGTCGGTGAGGCGGCCGTCGTCGAGCACCTGCAGCAGCACGTTGAAGACGTCGGGGTGCGCCTTCTCGATCTCGTCGAGGAGGATCACCGAGTAGGGGTGCCGGCGCACCGACTCGGTGAGCTGGCCGCCCTCGTCGTAGCCGATGTAGCCGGGCGGCGCACCGATGAGCCGGGCCACGGAGTGCTTCTCCATGTACTCGCTCATGTCCAGCCTGACCATCGCCCGTTCGTCGTCGAAGAGGTACTCGGCGAGCGCACGGGCGAGCTCGGTCTTGCCCACGCCGGTGGGCCCGAGGAACATGAACGAGCCCATCGGCCGGTTGGGATCGGCGAGGCCGGCTCGGGCGCGGCGAATGGCGGCGGCCACCGCGCTCACCGCCTGGTCCTGGCCCACCACTCGCTCGTGGAGCCGCTCCTCGATGTGGAGCAGCTTCTGCATCTCGGTCTCGAGCAGCTTGCTCAGGGGCACGCCGGTCCAGGTGGACACCACCTCGGCGATGTCCTCCTCATCGACCTCCTCCTTGAGCAGGGGCCGGTCGCCCTGGACCTCGCGCAGCCGCGCCTCCTCGGCCTCGAGGCCGCGCTGCAGCTCGGTGAGCTCGCCGTACCGGAGCTCGGCGGCGCGTCCGAAGTCGGCCATGCGCTCGGCACGCTCGGCCTCCACCTTCACCTGCTCGATCCGCTCCTTGATCTCGCGCACCGCCTGGATGGCGCTCTTCTCCTGCTGCCAGCGGTCGCGCATCGCCCGCGCCTGCTCCTGCAGGTCGGCGAGCTCGCGCTCGAGCGCGCGCAGCCGCTCCCGCGAGGGTGCGTCGGTCTCCTTGCGCAGCGCCTCGCGCTCGATCTCGAGCTGGCGGATCGCACGCTCGAGGACATCGAGCTCGGTGGGCAGGGAGTCGATCTCGATGCGCAGCCGCGAGGCGGCCTCGTCGATGAGGTCGATCGCCTTGTCGGGGAGGAAGCGGTCGGTGATGTAGCGATGGCTCATCACCGCGGCGGCGACGATCGCCGAGTCCGTGATGCGCACCCCGTGGTGCACCTCGTAGCGCTCCTTCAGCCCGCGCAGGATGCTGATCGTGTCCTCCACCGAGGGCTCGTTCACCATCACCGGCTGGAAGCGGCGCTCCAGCGCAGGATCCTTCTCGATGTGCTTGCGGTACTCGTCGAGGGTGGTGGCGCCGACACAGCGCAGCTCGCCACGGGCGAGGGCGGGCTTGAGCATGTTGCCCGCATCCATCGCGCCCTCCGCCGCGCCGGCGCCGACCACGGTGTGCAGCTCGTCGACGAAGAGGATGATCGCCCCCTCGCTCTCGACCACCTCCTTGAGCAGCGCCTTGAGGCGGTCCTCGAACTCGCCGCGGTACTTGGTGCCGGCGACCATGGCGACGAGGTCGAGGGCGATCACGCGCTTGTCCTTCAAGCCCTCGGGGACGTCGCCGTTGACGATGCGCTCGGCGAGGCCCTCGACGATCGCGGTCTTGCCGACGCCGGGCTCACCGATGAGCACGGGGTTGTTCTTGGTACGCCGGGAGAGCACCTGCATCACCCGGCGGATCTCCTGGTCGCGGCCGATGACCGGGTCGAGCTTGCCGGTGCGGGCGCGCTCGGTGAGGTCGTGTCCGTACTTGGCGAGCGCCTCGTACTTCGCCTCCGGGTTGGCATCGGTCACCCGCTGGCTGCCGCGCACCGCCTCGAGCACGCCGTAGATGCGGTCACGGGTCACCCCGGCCTGCTTCAGCAGGCGGGCCGCCTCGCCCTGCTCCTGCCCCACGATGGCGAGCAGCAGGTGCTCGGTGGACACGTACTCGTCCTTGAGCCGGTTCATCTCGTCGAAGGCGGCCATCAGCACCGCGCGGAGCGACGGGCTGATCGACGGCTCGCCGCCGCCGTACTGCTTGGGACGCGCCTCGAGCGAGGCCCGCAGCCGCGCCGACAGCGTCTCGGGCTGCGCCTCGAGGCGGCGCAGCAGCGTCGGCGCCAGGCCCTCGGGCTGCTCGAGCAGGGCGAGCAGCACGTGCTCGGGCTCGACCATGGCGTGCTGCAGCTCCTGCGCCGCGTGCTGGGCCGCCTGCAGTGCCTCCTGGGAACGCTCGGTGAACCGGTCGAGCCGCATGTCTCTCACCTCCTTCGGTCGCGTCTACCCGGGCTCACGGCCGCCGAAACCGATCAGGAAGGCCAGCGGCTGCCGCCGCCGGGCTCCCACCGGTGAACCGGGTTCACAGGGTTGCCGCCTGAGTGCAGCGGGTAGTCGGCGGTCGACCCCGCCATCGCCCCGGCAACCACAGGAGGCACGAAATGCCCGAGACGACCACCTCGACGCGGCCGGCCGCCACGCTGCCGTCCACACACAGCGCGGCCGGCGTCTACGCCAGCATGAAGCAGGTCGAGGAGGCGATCAGGCGCCTCACCGACGCCGGCATCCCCCCGGAGAGCATCTCCATCATCGGCAAGGACCTGCAGAGCGAGACCGAGATCCACGGCTTTGTCACCGCCAAGGACCTGGCCAAGGAGGGGGCCACCTTCGGCGCGTGGGTCGGCGGGCTGTTCGGGCTGCTCACCGGCGCGGCGATGTTCTTCCTGCCCGGCGGGCCGCTCTTCGTACTCGGCCCCCTCGCGTACACCGCCATCGGAGCGGCCGAGGGTGCGGTGTGGACCGGCGCCGTCGGCGCTCTGCTCGGGCACTTCCTCGCCAAGCAGCACATCCCCAAGCTCACCGCGCAGCTCAAGGCTGGCAAGTACCTCGTGGTGGTCCACGGCACCGAGGATCAGGTGCGCCGCGCCCAGGCCATCCTCGAGAGCACCGGCGCGACCGACGTCAGCGTGAACGACACCGCTCAGGCAGCCTAGGAGTTCATGATGGCGCAGGCTCAGCGCGAGCAGACAGGGGCGGTGATCTGCCCGCCCCAGGGGACGTGGGTGATCGACCCGGTCCATTCGACCATCGAGTTCTCGGTCCGCCACCTCATGGCCGCGAAGGTGCGGGGCCACTTCACCCGGTACAGCGGTCGCATCGACATCGCCGATCCGCCACAGCGCTCGACCATCGTCGCGGAGATCGATGCCGCGACCATCGACACCCGGTCGCCGGACCGCGACGAGCACCTGCGCTCCGCCGACTTCCTCGACGTCGCCGCCCACCCGACCATCACCTATCGGAGTACGGCGGTCAGCCATCTCGGCGGCGAGCACTGGCAGATCACCGGTGACCTGACCATGCACGGCGTCACCCGGCCGGTGACCCTCGAGGCGAGCTACGGCGGCACCGTCGTCGACGCCTTCGGCACCGAGCGCTTCATTGCCGGAGCCCGCGCCACCCTCGACCGCGAGGAATTCGGGCTCACCTGGAATCAGCCGCTCGCGAGCGGCGGCCTCGTCGTCGGCAAGAAGATCGAGGTCGACATCGACCTTCAGGCGGTGCGTGGCTGAGGCCGAGCACAGAGGCGCCGGGGAGGCGGTCCGCGACGACACGACCTCCCCGGTGCCCCCGACGGGGGCTCAGCGGCCCAGGCCCTGCTCCTCCCTCATGCGCTCGATGGTCGGGTCGCGAACCGGCAGCCAGCGGTCCTGTTCCGGGTCCCAGCGCTCGAGCACCAGGTCGCGGGCGAGGTTCGCGGCGAACTCCCGCAGCCGTGCCGTCTCCGCCTCGCGCACCTGCAGCATCAGTCCCTCGTAGTAGCGCTCGCACTCGGCGAGGACATCTTCGCGCGCCACCCAGCCGTCCGCGCGGCGGCGCAGCCGATGGTGGGGCGGCAGGAGCTCCCCAGGCGGAGCCACCCGGAGCCTGATCAGGTTGCTGATCGGGCGCATCCCGACCGCGGCCCGCACCACCCGCTCCGCCTCCTGGCGCTCGTACTCCCACGCCACCTCGCCGCCAAGAGTGACGTGACCGTCCGCCACGTCGGCGGTGACGCCCTCGGGGACGTAGGGGCTGGAGCGCAGCGCGACCTCGACGGCGCGGGCGATCGCGGCGTCATCGCTGACGCGCTCGGGTGGCATGCACGTCCCCTACCCGGGACCGCCTGACGAGAAACCGTTCACATCATCCCGCACCCAGGTGGTAGGGCACCGAGGTGACGACCGTCCCGGCATGCACGCGAAGCATGGTGCGCACCCGCAGTGACACCTGGTTGTGCAGCGGGTGCTGCCACCACTGCGTCACCACGAGCTCAGGCAGGACCACGGTGATGGTGAGATCCGGGCGAGGACGGTGGAGCGCACGCACGTAGTTGACGATCGGAGCCGCAACCACGCGGTAGGGCGACATGATGACCTCGAGCGGGACGTGGTCGCCCCACGCGGACCAGCTGCTCCGGATGCGCTGGGCATCCTCGTCGTCGGTGGCGACGTGGAGCGCGAGAACCGGAGGGGTGAGGGACGCCGCGTAGGCGAGCGCGCGGAGCGCGGGAAGATCCAGCCGCGCGACCGGGACGACGATCAGGTGGGTGATCTCGTCGGGGGACTCGGCCTGCTCGGAAGGGAGCAGGGCGCCGTCGACGACGGAGGACGGCGACGTCGACGTCCGCTCCGAGGACGGAGGGCGTGGCGCCGTGGCGCGCTCCACAGCGACGTAGTGACTCCGGATCCGCGACAGGAGGAGGACCACGAGCGGGATGAGCAGGACGATCACCCAGGCGCCCTCGGTGAACTTGCTCACGGCGATGATCACGAGCACGCATCCCGAGAGCGCGGCTCCGCACGCGTTGACGGGCAGGCTTCGCGCCCAGCCCGGCTCGCGCCGCCGCCACCAGCGCACCGTCATGCCGCTCTGCGACAGGGTGAAGGCGAGGAAGACCCCGATCGCGTACAGCGAGATCAGCCGGTCGGTGACGCCCTGGAAGGCGACGAGCAGGCCGGCGGCCGCGACCCCGAGGACGAGGATGCCGTTGCTGTAGGCCAGGCGGTCGCCGAGGCGGAGGAAGAGCCCCGGCGCATACCCGTCCCGGGCGAGGAAGTAGAGCAGCCGGGGGAAATCGCTGAAGGCGGTGTTCGCCGCGAGCACGAGGATCAGGGTGGTCGCCGCCTGGAGGTAGCCGTAGAGGGGGCCGCGACCGAAGGTGTGAGCGGCGATCTGCGACAGCACCGTCTCGTGCGGCGACGGCACCGCTCCGTCCAGGCGCGCGAGCACGGTGATCCCCGCGAACATCACCGCGAGCAGGCCCACCATCCAGGTGAGCGTGGTGCGCGCATTCCGCCACTCCGGTGGCCGGAAGGCGGGGACGCCGTCCGCGATCGCCTCCAGTCCGGTCATCGCCGAGCAGCCCGAGGCGAAGGCGCGCAGCAGGAGCAGCGGGCCGAGCGTCTCGGTGACCGGCAGATCGGGGACTGGGGCGACCCGCCACCCCGTCGACGCCGCCCTGCCCAGGCCGACGGCGATGAGCAGGAGGATGCCGGCGACGAAGGCGTAGGTGGGGACGGCGAAGATCGCGCCCGACTGCCGGATGCCGCGGAGATTGGCGGCGAGGATGAGGGCGATCACGGCGACGCCCAGGGCGACGCTGTCGGGACCGAGCACCGGGAGGGCCGACGTCATCGCGGCGACCCCGGCCGCGACCGAGACGGCCACGGTGAGCACGTAGTCGGTCATCAGCCCGGCGGCGGCGACCAACCCCACCCACCGGCCGAGGTTGTCGCTGGCGACGATGTAGGAGCCTCCGCCGCGCGGATATGCGCGGATGGTCTGGCGGTACGACGCTCCGACGGTGAGCATGAGGACCACGATCACCGCGGCGATGGGGAGCGACGCCGGCAGTGCTGCCGCGCCGGCGAGGACGAGCACGCTGAGCATCGCCTCGGTGCCGTAGGCCACGGACGACAGCGCGTCCGAGGAGAGGACGGCGAGGGCGACGACACGGCTGAGCCGCTCCTGGACGAGGGCGGTGGTCGCGAGCGGAGGCCCGACCACCACGCGACGGACCAGATAGGCGATCCTGCCCAGCGGGGAGGGGGGACGGATGGCCCGCTCAGTGGCCACCACGGTTCCCGGGCTCGACGCCACGAAACCCTCCTCGGCGACGCGGACCAGGCGTTCGAAACGGCTCGTCGCCGACGACCCGCGGACGCGCGCGGCGAGGTCCGGATCCGCGGGGAGCGCGGCGCGCGACAGGCGCCGCCCGCCCGGCGACCGGCTCCACTGCTCGCCGATCCGGCGGAGCACGTCGAATTCCTCGTCGGGGACTTCGTGGTAGCTCGCGGATGGGGCCAGGACGACGGGCTGCTCGGTCGGCATTCCGCCCGCGCTACCCGAGCTTCCGCCGCAGCAAACCCCGGTGCTCAGCCGCGGTTTACCGCCGCGCGCCGCGGGGCAGGAGGATTGACAGTGGCGGGGGCAGCATGCGCGGAACGTCCGTGAGGTGCTCCCCTGAGCATCACCCGATACGGAGCGGTGTCCATCCGGCCATGACCACGACCCAGCCGCCGGCGCCCATCTTCGTGGTGCACAAGCACGACGCCAGCCGGCTGCACTACGACCTCCGACTCGAGGTGGGCGGCGTGCTCGTGTCCTGGTCGGTGCCCAAGGGCCCCTCGACCGATCCACGCGTCAAGCGGCTGGCCATCCGCACCCCGGACCACCCGCTGGAGTACGCGGACTTCGAGGGCGTCATCCCCGAGGGCGAATACGGCGCCGGCGCGGTCATCATCTGGGACCGGGGGACATACCGGAACCTGACCCGGCGCGACGCGCGAGAGGTGCCCGTCCCGCAGGCCCTCGCGGAGGGCCACGTCTCGGTGTGGCTGGAGGGCCACAAGCTCGTCGGCGGGTACGCGCTCACCCGCATCGACCGCGGCGGGCGGGAGATGTGGCTGGTCGTCAAGATGGCCGACGAGGCGGCGGATCCGGCCCGCGATCCGGTGGTGACACGGCCGGACTCCGTGGTGAGCGGGCGCACCGTCGAGGAGGTTCGTCGTCCCCATCACCGCGGGGTGACACCGTCGCGCGGCACCACGATGACCGGCCGGCTCGCATGCTGGGCAAGCTGTTGGCTCACGCTGCCCAGCAACAGCTCGTCGAATCCACCCGTGCCCCGCCGGCCGACCACGATGAGGCCGGCACTCTGCGCCTCGGCGGTCTCCATGAGCACCGCCGCCGGGTTGCCCTCGACGACCAGGGCATGATGGCGGACGCCGGCGTGGCGCAGGGGGGCGCACCACTCCGACTCGACGAGGCGCCGCCGGTCCTCCTGCCACTGGAGGAGGATCTCCGCGCTGAGCGGGATCGGCTGCAGGCCCTCGTAGGTCACCAGCGGATGGGCAGGAAGCTCCATCGCGTGGACGGCGACGACCTCCGCGTCGAGGCTGTGGGCGAGCGCCGCACACCAGTGACAGGCGTGCGCCGAATCGTCGGAGCCATCGAGCCCGACCACCATCCGGTGCGGCGGCCTCGGCGTCCTCATCCCGGCACCGGTGTCCGCCGGCGCATATGAACCCGGTTCACACCGCCGCGGGGCGGTCACTGACGGTCGTCATCATCGCCTCCTCCACACGTTCCGGCATCGTGCCGCTCACCGACCCCTACCACCGGTTGGCCGTGGCGAATCGCGGGTACGGGGTCGTGATGCCAGATCGCCTGTTCCACGACCGGCGGGACGCGGTGCCCGAGACGTATCCGACCGCCGTGTGAGGCTGCGCCGGTGAACCTCCTCGACCTGGCGATTCTCGTCCTCGTCGTGGGCTCGAGCGTCAACGGCTACCGGCGCGGCTTCTCACTCTCGGCGTTCTCCTTCGGTGGCATGGTGTTGGGCACCGCCGCCGGCGCCTGGGTCGCCCCCTCGGTCGAACGCCTGCTGGACCCCGGTCCGGGTGCCGGCCCGCTGATCGGCCTGGCCACGGTGCTCGCCGGCGCGACGACGGGCAGCGGTCTCGGATACGTGTTCGGCGAGCCTCTGCGGCTGCTCCTCCTCCGCTATCCGCGGGGCGGCCGGCTCGACTCCGTCGCCGGCGCCGTGTTCTCCGTGGCCGCCTTTCTGCTGACGGTGTGGTTCCTCGGGCTGGTGTTCGTGCGCGGACCCGTTCCCGAGCTCTCGCCCGTCATCCGGCGGTCGGCGATCCTCGGCGCCCTGGACCGGGTCATCCCCCGGCCTCCGGGCTTCCTCGCCGCCGTCGAGCAGATCCTCTCCTCGCTGCCCTATCCCCGGGTGTTCGAGGGGATCCCGGACCCGGAGCTGCCCGGACCGGTGCAGGTCGACCCGTCGATCGCGCAGCTTCCCGGGATCCGGAGGGCCGCCGGGGAGGTGGTCAAGATTCGCAGCCGCGGCTGCGGAGGCCTGGTGTACGGCAGCGGCTTCCCGGTCGCCGCGGACTATGTGATCAGCAACGCGCACGTGGTCGCAGGCACCACCGATCACCGCATCAGCACCCCGGACGGCCGCGTCCTGGGCGCCACCGTGGTCCTGTTCGACCCGCTGCGTGACGTCTCCATCCTGCACGTGCCCGGCTTGAGCCTCGTGCCGCTGTCCCCCGCGCTGGCGGCGCGGAAGGGTCTCGGAGCCACCATCGGCTACCCGCTCGGAGGCGACGAGGATATCGAGCCGGCGGCCATCCGGGCGGTGGTCACCGCGGTCGGTCGTGACATCTATGGTGAGTCCGAGGTCGCCCGTCGCATCTACGTGCTGCAGTCGAGCATCGAGCATGGCGACTCGGGTGGCGCCTTCGTCGATGCCGACGGCCGGGTGCTCGGCGTGGTCTTCGCCAAGTCGGCCGGTGATCCCGCCGAGGGGTACGCGCTCACCGACGACGAGGTGGCTCCTGACGTCGCCGCGGGCACACGGCGCACCACGCCGGTGGACACCGACCGCTGCGCCGGTTGAGATCCAGGCTCACGATGGCGTCGCTGACGGAGACCCCGATCGCGGTGGCCCCCGGAAGATGCGGTACACGAAGGCGGTGTGCACGAGCACGATGGCGAGCCCGACGCTCGCCCAGGTGATGCCCACGCTCAGGGACCCGGGCGCGGCCGCGGAGTTGGCGACTGTCAGGCTGCGCTCGGGATGGGGCTCGGAGGGCAGCAGGAGCGGATGGAGGCCGGTCGCCGTCGCGGCGACGAGGGCGGCGATCAGCCCCGCCGAGGCCACGAACGCCTCCAGCTCCCGCCGGACGCGGTGGAAGACCCAGATCGCGGTGAGCGCCGCCGGGATCAGCAGGGGGATGACGACGAGCCAGGGCGATGCGCGATAGGTGTCGAGCATCCGTGGAACGGTGGTCAGCGTCGCGGCCGTCGCTCCGGCCATCACCACGACGAGCACCGGCAGCAGCCGCCCGGCGATGCTGCGGGCGCGCTGCTGCACCGTCCCGTCGGTCTTCAGCGCGAGCCAGCGCGCCCCGTGTGAGCAGAGCAGGACGAGGGCGAGCAGGCCGACCAGGAGGGCGTAGGGGTTGAGGATCCAGGCGAAGAGCCCCTGGTACCAGCCATCCGGCTGCAGCGGCACACCGCGGACGACGTTCCCGATCGCGACCCCGAAGAGCAGCACGAGCAGGGTGCTGCTGAACCAGAAGACCACGTCGGCGGGACCGCGCCACATCGGGTCCTCGACCTGGTCGCGCCACTCGATGGCGATCCCGCGTCCGATGAGCAGCCAGAGCACCATCATCAGTGCCAGGTAGAAGCCGCTGAACCCGGACGCGTACACCCGCGGGAAGGAGAGGAAGAGCAGGCCGCCGAACGCGACCAGCCAGACCTCGTTGCCGTCCCAGACGGGTCCGATGGCGGCGAGCACCCTGCGCCGCTCGACGTCGTCGTGCGCGACCAGGGGATGGAGGATGCCGATCCCCAGGTCGAAGCCGTCGAGGATCGCGTAGCCGGCGAGCATGAAGCAGAGGATCGCGAACCAGGCGTGCGGCAGAGCACCCATGACTACAGCGCCGAGCGCTCGACCGGCGCCGGCGCCGGGAGCGGCCGCGGTCCGAGGGCGATCTGACGTCCCACCAGGAAGAGGAAGCCGAGCCCGAGCACGGTGTACGTGCCCGCGAAGCCGAGGAGGGTGAAGATCGTCTCCCCGGCCTCGACGGTCGGCGAGGCCCCGCGCGCCGTGGGCATCACTCCCCAGATCAGCCACGGCTGCCGTCCCACCTCGGTCACCACCCACCCCGCCTCGTTGGCGATGTACGGGAACGGCAGCATGAGCATCACCGTCCACAGGTACCAGCGGGCGGTGAACAGCCGCCGGCGCCAGAGCAGCAGCGCCCCGAGGCCGAGCACCGCGAGGAAGATCGTCCCCAGCCCGACCATGATGTGGTACGCGTAGTAGGTGATCTGCACCGG
>DATARS010000033.1:0-8664 GCA_036269455.1 Candidatus Dormiibacterota bacterium
CCCACGACGCGCATCCGGCCGTGGCGCTCGGTCGCCAGCGGAAGGCTCAGCTCGGCGCCGCAGCCGAGGCACCGGCCGCGCAGGTCGCCGCCCACCTCGACCAGCACACGACGCCGCCCCGCGCACTGCGGGCACGAGGCGAGGCGGACATACGCGGGTTCGGGCGGGGCGCTCTGTCCGGAGCGCGGAAGGGTCGAGGGAACTGCCATACGGGTCTCCTCGAGCCGAGAGGGATGGGGCGGGGATTGTCCCACCCTACGCGGCCGAAGTGAACCCCTGGTGTATGGGGAATTCAGGATCGGCGATCCGGTGGGTGAGATGTGCGTCGCGTGTCGGGTTGTGGGGATGCCCACGCTCTTCCCCGATCGCGGGGAGGAATCGAGGAGAGCGAACGCGTCACACTGACGAAAGCCTCCCCAGCCCGGCTGCCTATGATCCGTCCGGTCCCGTCAGCCGCCCTCCGGAGAACGCGATGACACCGAGGCCTCGCGCCGCCGTCACGGGTGCAGCCGTCCCACTGCTCGCTGCCGCGATCACCGCCGGGCACTCGGCCGGCGCGCCGGCGCGGGCGGCGGTGGCTCCCCGGCCGGCGATCACCGGGCACGTGATGCGCGAGACCCTGGCCTTCCCGCCCGACACCGCGTGGTGCCGGGCGCAGCTGAAGCGGGCCTGCTACCGGCCGGCGCAGCTCCGCCGTGCGTACCACGTCGACCCGCTGCTCGCCCGCGGGCTCGACGGCCACGGCCGGACCATCGCGATCGTCGACTCCTTCGGGTCGCCGACGATCGCCGCCGACCTCCGCCACTTCGACCAGGCCTTCGGGCTGCCCGATCCGCCGTCGCTGACCGTGATCCACCCCGCCGGCGCTCCCCCAGCCTTCAACCCCGAGGACTCCGACATGGTCGGCTGGGCCGAGGAGACCACCCTCGACGTCGAGTGGGCGCACGTCATGGCACCGGGCGCGAAGCTGCTCCTGGTCGAGACCCCGGTCTCGGAGACCGAGGGCGTCACCGGCTTCCCGGAGATCGTCCTCGCCGAGAACTACGTGATCGAGCACCACCTCGCCGACATCATCTCGATGAGCTTCGGCGCCACCGAGCAGACCTTCCCCTCGGCGGCGACGCTGCTCGGGCTGCGCTCGGCGTTCAAGCGGGCCGCCGAGGAGGACGTCACCGTGCTCGGGGCCTCGGGCGACAACGGCGCCACCGACGCGCACGAGGACCAGAGCTGCTGCTATCCGACGCGGGTCAACTCCTGGCCGTCCTCCGACCCGCTGGTCACGTCGGTGGGCGGCACCGAGCTGAATCTCGACGCCGACGGCAACCGTCTCGCGCCCGACCGGGTGTGGAGCGACGACGGCGGCGGCGCCGGCGGGGGAGGGGTGTCGAGCATCTTCCACCGTCCCGACTTCCAGGACTCGGTCCGGGACGTCGTGGGCGACCACCGCGGCACCCCGGACGTCAGCATGAGCGCCGCGGTCGACGGTGCCGCCGTCTTCTACTACAGCTTCGCCAACGGCTCGGCGTCGCCCGGCGGATGGCACCTGGTCGGCGGCACCAGCGAGGCCACTCCGCTGTTCGCCGGCATCGTCGCCATCGCAGACCAGCTCGCCGGCCACCGGCTCGGCCGGATCAACGAGCGCCTCTACCGGCTCGGGGACGAGGACCACTCGGGGATCGTCGACGTCGTCGGCGGCGACAACAGCCTGACCTTCTGTCAGGCCGCCTGCGATTCGGCCGCGCCGGTGAAGCTGACGGTGAAGGGCTACACGGCGGTGAAGGGGTACGACCTCGCCACCGGCCTCGGCACCGTCGACGCCGACCGGCTGGTGCGCCGGCTCGCCGGGAGGGACTAGGCGGGGGGCTGCTCCTGCCGGGCCTGCTGGGCCTGCTGGGCGAGAGCGCGGCGGAAGCTCACCACGAACACGACCACGATCAGGGCGATGGTCAGGTAGAGGCCGTAGTGCGAGATCTCGTTCGCGAGGTTGATCGCCGGCTTGCCGATGAACCAGCCCAGCATCACGTAGCTGGCGATGAAGCAGAACGCGCCGAGGCCGTCGGCGAGCGCCACCACCCAGATGCGCATCCGGATCTCGCCCGCCGCCATCAGGCAGAGCCACTGCGGCAGGAAGGGGATGAAGTAGGCGAGGAACACCATCGGCGCTCCCCAGCGTGCGAACTGCCGCTCCGCCCAGGCCATGCGCCGCTGGGCGCGCGGGCTGGGACCGGTCATGTAGGTGATCAGCTTGCGCCCGTAGCGCCGGCCCGCCCAGTAGTAGAAGGGGTCGGAGAAGCAGGTGATGAAGAGCGGGGCGATCAGCGCGAGCAGCAGCGGGTAGTCGCCGCGGTGGGCGACCGCGCCGGCGGTGATCATCGCCGGCAGGCTGCCGCGGAGGAAGGACAGCAGCAGGGGATGGGGGCCGAGCAGGGACGGTCCGATCGGGGTGGAGAAGAGCAGCCACATGTTGTGGGCGAAGATCGGGCCCACGCAGGCGACGTCCTCCTTCCCGACCTTGAAGTTGGACATGTCGGGGCTGGCGGCGGGGAGAGGGGTGACCTCGGTGCTCATCTCGCGGGCCATTGTCACCGACACAGCGCCTCCGAGGGGTGAGCGGGAGCACACGGGAGGCTCACGGGAGTGAAACGGCGCGGGGCGCCGAACCCTGCGGATCAGTCCTCGGAGGGGCCGTCGAGCCGCGGGTCGGGAGCGGCGATCAGCCGGACCGGGCGGTCGTAGACCACGTAGTCCCAGGCCCAGTTGAGCAGCGCCACGACGCGGCTGCGGAAGCCGACCAGCAGCAGCAGGTGGACGAACAGCCAGGTCACCCAGCCCAGGAAGCCGCCGAAGCGCAGGGGTCCGATCTGGGCGATCCCGGCGTTGCGTCCGATGGTCGCCATCGTGCCCTTGTCGCGATACCGGAACGGGCGAGGCGCCTCGCCGCCGAGCGAGCCCGCGATCGTCCGGACCACGTGCCTCGCCTGCTGCATCGCCACCGGGGCGAGCTGGGGGAGCGGCCTGCCGCCGCCGGCCACCTTCGCCAGGTCGCCGATGACGAACACCTCGGGGTGGCCGGAAAGCTGCAGGGTCGGGCCCACCTCGACGCGGCCCTGACGGTCGACGGTGCCGAGCATCTCGCCCACCGGCGAGCCGCGCACCCCCGCGGTCCACACCACCGTGGCGGCGTCGAGGTGCCGGCCGTCACGCAGCGTCACCCCCCGCTCGTCGACCTCGGCGACCTGGGCGTCGAAGACGAGACGCACCCCCTTGGCCTCGAGGCTGCGCATCGCCGAGCGCTGCAGCGAGGGCGCGAAGGCGCCGAGCAGGGTGTCGCCGGCCTCGACGACGAGGATCTCGACCTCCTTCAGGTCGAGGTGCGGGTAGTCCTTGCGCAGCACCAGGTGGACGAGCTCGCTCACCGCCCCGGCGAGCTCGACCCCGGTGGCGCCCGCGCCGACCAGCACCACGCTCTGGAGGCGGCGGCGCTCCTCCGGGTCGGTGCTCCAGGCGGCCCGCTCGAAGCAGGTGAGCAGGTGATTGCGCACCGCGAGCGCTTCGCCGAGTGACTTGAGCCCCTCGGTGTGCTGCTCGACCGAGCTCAGGCCGAAGAAGTTGTTGACGGCTCCGGCCGCGACCACCAGGTGGTCGTAGGCGAGGTCGCCCGCGGTGGTGGCGACGCGGCGGCCGTCGAGGTCGATCCCGGTGACCCGCGCGAGCCGCACCTGCACGTTGGGGATGCGCCGCACCGCCGCTCGGATCGGATATGCGATCTCCGACGGGTCGAGCAGCGCGGTGGCCACCTGGTAGAGCAGCGGCTGGAACAGGTGGTAGTTGTGCTGGTCGACGAGGACGGCGTCGACGGGCACGCCCTTCAGCGCCCGGGCGGCGGCGAGCCCGCCGAAGCCGGCGCCGACGATCACCACCCGCGGCCTGGTCGCTCCCATGGTCGACACCTCCTCGGCCCGCGGCTCACGCGGGCGCGTAGACCCAGTCGGCGATGCGCCGGCGGTGGTGGTCGGCGTCGCCGTACTGGAGCTCGAGCGCCTTGCCGCGCTTCAGCCAGAGGTGGAGGTCGTGCTCCCAGGTGAAGCCGATGCCGCCGTGCAGCTGCAGCGCCTCGGCGTTGGCGCGTCGCTCGGCGTCGCTCGCGTAGGCCTTGGCGACGCTCACCGCGATGCTGGCATCGGGGGTGTCGCGGGCGAGCGCCCAGGCCGCGTAGTACACCGCGGCGCGCGCCGAGTCGACGAGCAGCAGGGTCTCGGCGAGCTTGTGCTGCACCGCCTGGAACGAGCCGATCCGCCGTCCGAACTGCTCGCGCTGCTTGACGTAGGCGACGGTCATGTCGAGCATCGCCCCGGCGACGCCCACGAGCTCCGCGGCGGTGGCGGCGGCGGCGTGGTCGTGGGCCCAGCGCCGATCCGCCGCCGAGGTCGAGAGCACGGTGTCGTCGCCGAGCTCGGCGGTCACCGAGAAGAGGCGGCGGGCGCCGTCGACCGAGCGCAGCGGCCGCAGGGTGAGCCGGTCCTGGGTGACCGCGTGGAGCGCGCCCTCGCGCTCCAGGATCACCAGGTCGGCGGAGGCGTCGGCGACGTAGGGCGAGCCCGCCAGCCCGACGGTGACGCCGGCCTCGCCGCCGGCGATCCGCGGCAGCCACCGCGAGCGCAGCTCGTCGGAGCCGGCGCGTTCCAGCAGCGGCGCGCCGACCGCGGTGGTCTCGAGCAGGGGCTCGGGGAGCAGCGCCCGCCCCGCCTCCTCGAGGATGAGCACCAGGTCGACCTCGTCCATGCCGGCGCCGCCCTGCGACTCGCCGATGGTGAGGCCGACCACGCCGAGCTCGGCGAGCCGGCGCCAGCGCTCCGGCGAGCGTCCCTCCGGCGAGGCCCAGGCGGCGCGCACCTGGGCGGGGGTGCACTCGCGCCGCAGCAGGTCGCGGACGGTGTCGCGGAGCATGTACTGCTCCGGGGAGAAGTCGAAGTCCATGCGGTTACTCGCGGGGGAGGCCCAGCACGCGCTGGGCGACGATGTTCTTCTGCACCTCGGAGGTGCCCGCGAAGATGGTGCCGGCGCGGGCGTAGAGGTAGTCCTGGTACCAGCCACCGCCACGCTCGGCCTCCGGCGACCCGCTGCCCAGCTCGGCGCGGTGGCCGAGGATGTCGAGCGCGAGCTCGTCGAGGCGGACCTTCATCTCCGACCAGTAGAGCTTGTTGAGCGACGCCTCCGGCCCGGGCGCCTGGCCCCTCGCGAGCCGGGTCAGCTCGCGCTGCACGGTGAGCTCGTAGACGCGGGTCTCGATGTACGACTGGGCGACCCGCCGGCGGATGTCGGGGTCGTCGGCGGCGACCCCGTCGCCGCGCGGCGCGTGCCGGGAGAGCTCGACGATGTCGCGGAGCATCCGGTGGAAGAGCGCCGGCCCGTACAGGCCGCCGCCGCGCTCGAAGCCGAGCAGGGTCATCGCCACCGTCCAGCCGTCGTCCACGCGCCCCACCACATTGGCGGCGGGGACGCGCACGTCGGTGAAGAACACCTCGGCGAAGCGGGCGCTGCCGTCGATCTGCACCAGCGGCCGGACCTCGACTCCGGGGCTGTGCATGTCGATGAGCAGGAAGGTGATGCCCCTGTGCTTCGGCGCCTCGGGATCGGTGCGCACCAGGGTGAAGATCCAGTCGCCGAAGCGGCCGAGCGAGGTCCAGATCTTCTGGCCGCTGACCACGAACTCGTCGCCCTCGCGCACCGCGCGGGTGCGCAGCGAGGCGAGGTCACTGCCTGCGTCGGGCTCGCTGTAGCCCTGGCACCAGATCTCGTCACAGGCGAGGATGCGGGGGAGGTGGCGCGCCCGCTGCTCCGCGGTGCCGTAGACCATCAGGGTCGGGCCCAGCAGCCCCATCCCGAGGCGGTTGATGCGGTCCGGGGCGCCGGCGCGGATGTACTCGTCGTTGAAGATCGACTGCTGGACCATCGAGGCGCCGCGGCCGCCGTACTCCGCCGGCCAGGCGACGGCGCCGAGGCCGGCCTCGTAGAGGGCGCGCTCCCAGGCGCGGTAGCGCTCGAAGGCCTCGCCCCCCTTCTCCCAGTCGACGGCGCGGGTGTGGTCGATCTGCTCGCGGTGGCCGTCGAGCCACACCCGCACCTCGTCGCGGAAGGCGGCGTCCTCGCCGGTCAGCTCGAAATCCATGGCCCTCCTCCCCGTGGGCTCGTGTGCCCCGTGGGTGATGATCGCAGGGATGGCATGGAGGACGGCCCGGGACGGGGCCCTGCGCCGCCAGGAGGGCTTCGGCTGGGCGGCGCCGCCGCCCGGGTCGCGCTGCGGGCCGCTCTCGGCCCGGCGCACCGGCGAGACCGGCCCGGCGGTGGTCCTGCTCCACGGGCTGGCGGCGTCGGGACGGCTCTGGGGCGCGGCCTTCGACCGCCTCGGCGAGGCCCACCGGCTGCTCGTCCCCGACCTGCTCGGCTTCGGCGACTCGCCGTGGCCGGCGACCGGCTACACCCTGGCCGGCCACGCCGCGGCGGTGGCGGAGACGATGCGTGCCGCCGGCCTCGACGGCGCGCCGGCGGTGGTCGCCGGGCACAGCTTCGGCGCGCTCGTGGCCCTGGCCCTCGCCCGCAACCATCCCGAGCGGGTGAGCGCGCTGGCACTGGTCTCGCCGCCGCTCTATCGCGACGCCGCCGCGGCCCGAGCGGCGCTGGCGCGGGCGCTCAGCTGGACCGAGCGCACCTTCTGCACCGACACCGTCCACTCCCGCCGGCTCTGCCGGGCGATGTGCATGCGCCGCCCCGGGCTCGCCCGCTGGGTGGCGACGACCTACCGCCCGGAGCTGCCCCCGCCGGTGGCCCGTGACGGCGTCCGGCACACCTGGGACTCGTACTCGCAGAGCTTCGCCGAGCTGGCGGGGGCGGCCGCCCGGCCGTCCTGGCTGCTCGAGGCGGGGGTGCCGGTGCGGGTGCTCACCGGCGCCGCCGATCCCCTGCCCGACCTCGGCCTGCTCGAGGAGCTCGCCACCGCCGGCCACCCCCGGGTCGCAATCGAGGTGCTCGCCGGGGCCGACCACCTCCTGCCGCTCTCCCACCCGGCGCGCTGTCTCGCTGTGATCGAGGGGCTCGCGGAGTATTCTTCTCGGTCCACAACTGAATAACGTCCCGCTGGGGGAGCGAGCAGCTGAGAGGTGGTATCAGGACCACCAACTCCTGGAACCTGATCTCGTTAGTACGAGCGAAGGGAAAGCGGGCCGGCCGAGGAGCGGGCGCAGCGTGCGCGCCGCCGTCCCGTGCCGTCCCCACGCGTCTCCGGCGGGCCAGCCCCCAGCAGGAGACGTCACGATGGCACAGGCCCCCGTCGATCCCGCGGTATCGGGCACGCCCATCCGGGGCAGTCGCAAGGCGCACATCGTGGGCTCGCGCCCGGACCTGCGCGTCCCCGTGCGCGAGATCGTGCTGGGCGACGGTGAGGGTGTCCACCGCGTCTACGACAGCAGCGGCCCCCACACCGACCCGACGGTGCGCACCGACGTGCGCGCCGGCCTGCAGGGCGTGCGCACCGGCTGGATCCGCGAGCGCGGCGACGTGGAGGAGTACGCCGGCGCTGCCGCGACCCCGCGGCCGCTGCGGGCGCGCGCCGGCGTCGCGGTCACCCAGATGCACTACGCGCGCCGCGGCGAGGTCACCCCGGAGATGGAGTTCGTCGCCCTGCGCGAGGGCGTCGACTCCGAGCTGGTGCGCTCCGAGGTGGCCCGCGGCCGGGCGATCATCCCGGCCAACGTCAACCACCCGGAGAGCGAGCCGATGATCATCGGCCGCAACTTCCTGGTGAAGATCAACGCCAACATCGGCAACTCGGCGGTCGCCTCCTCGATCGAGGAGGAGGTCGACAAGATGACCTGGGCGACGCGGTGGGGCGCCGACACGATCATGGACCTCTCCACGGGGCGCGACATCCACGCCACCCGCGAGTGGATCCTGCGCAACTCACCGGTTCCGGTCGGAACCGTCCCCATCTACCAGGCGCTGGAGAAGGTGGGCGGGAAGGCCGAGGAGCTCAGCTGGGAGGCGTATCGCGACACCCTGATCGAGCAGGCCGAGCAGGGCGTCGACTACTTCACCATCCACGCCGGGGTGCGGCTCGCCTACGTGCCGCTGACGGCGAGGCGGCTGACCGGGATCGTCAGCCGCGGCGGGTCGATCATGGCCGCCTGGTGCCTGGCACACCACCAGGAGAGCTTCCTGTACACGAGGTTCGCCGAGATCTGCGAGATCATGCGCGCCTACGACGTCGCCTTCTCGCTCGGCGACGGCCTGCGCCCCGGCTGCATCGCCGACGCCAACGACGAGGCGCAGCTGGCCGAGCTGCGGACCCTCGGCGAGCTCACCACCGCCGCCTGGGAGCGCGACTGCCAGGTGATGATCGAGGGGCCGGGCCATGTTCCGATGCACCGCATCAAGGAGAACATGGACCTGCAGCTCGAGCTCTGCCACGAGGCGCCCTTCTACACCCTGGGCCCGCTGACCACCGACATCGCGCCGGGCTACGACCACATCACCTCGGCGATCGGCGCGGCGATGATCGGCTGGTACGGCACCGCGATGCTCTGTTACGTCACCCCCAAGGAGCACCTCGGGCTCCCCGACCGGCAGGACGTCAAGGACGGGGTGATCGCCTACAAGATCGCCGCCCAC